>NZ_CP159992.1:2928653-3245961 GCF_040702995.1 Paenibacillus sp. AN1007 | reverse complement strand
TGTGAAGTGCAGGGTAAATCCTATACCGTATCGTTAAACCCGTTCATGGGTGTAATAGGGATGCCTCCGGAGTCAGGAGGCATTCATACCACTTGGCCGCCGCGCTATTGTGGAGGGAACATCGACTGCAAGGAATTGGTTCAGGGGAGTAAACTGTATTTACCGGTTCCAGTAGATGGCGGTTACCTTGCACTTGGTGACGGTCATGCACGACAAGGTGATGGGGAAGTCAGCTGTCAAGCTATCGAATGTGCTATGGAGGTTGTAGATATCACGGTTAATGTCATCGACAATATGAAATTGGATAATCCTCGTGCACATACGCCAACTGGCTGGATTACCTTTGGTTTTCATGAGGATCTGAATGAGGCGACGGTTCAAGCATTGGATGGCATGTTAAACCTGATGGGAGAATTATACGGCCTGCAGCGCGTGGAGGCGATTGCGCTGGGGAGTGCGGTTATCGATCTGCGCATCACGCAAATTGTCAATGGTGTGAAAGGTGTGCATGCTTTTCTGCCGCATGATGCTTTTATATAAATGGAGATCTGTGGTGCCAGAGAAAAGGAAATGGGCAATTGAATCGTGTGCGCGTATAAGGGCGTAAACGGTCTTTAGTACAAATTAAACAAATAGTTTTGGAGGATGGATACCATGCAGAATAGACCACAGCTCGTGTTCGATATCGCTGGTGTACTGTTAAGTAATATATCTTTAAGGTGCTGGAAAGAGATGATTCAGGAATCGAACCTGTCAGCAGAACAATTAAAAGGGCATTTTGGAGGAGTCAAAAGGCAGCTCTGGACAGGAGCAATGAAAGAAGAAGAGTTTTGGGACACATTACGGGAAAGTTATCCTGAGTTACCGATCAGCCGAGCGAGGGACATTTTGTTTGATTCGATCGTTCCTTTACCTGCTGCACAATATCTAGAGCGATGGAGCGAGTCTGCGGATATTCATCTGCTGAGCAATCATTGTCAGGAATGGATTGAACCGAATCTGCGAAGTTTGAGACCATTTACCAAAAGTGTAACCATCTCTAATCAAGTGGGCTTATGCAAACCGGAGATGGAGATATACCAGCTGGTCGGAACCTATCTTGGTGATGGGGAAAAAGTTTTATTTATTGATGATCAGGAAAAAAATCTGCATGCTGCCCGGCAGCTTGGCTGGAAGACGTTATTGGCTTATGAAAAGGAGGATTGGACTCAAGAAGTGGAAGCGTTCATCACATCCTGAATCCGGTTTTCTATACCTGTTATGAAACCCTCTATGATGTCATTTCATCTGACGTTAGAGGGTTTTGTTGATTTACCCCCTTTAAGTGTTATGTTTTCCTGAAATTGTGCGGAATGAAACGACAGCGATCAAAATATTCTAAATAATAACAGAATATGTATTGACCCGATGCTTTTCATGATACTATAATGAAATGGGTTTCATGAAATCCGTTTCATTAACTCCCGATAACTTAGTAAGCGCTTTCTGCTGAAGGAGTGACTGCAGGTTTTCAAGTTCCCATACGTGACAGCCTTGTGATGAGTTAAGTCATTCGAGGAAGTCATCCAAGCGTTCTGCAAGCTTGATTCATCTTTATCTAACTTTGAGGGGGAGCGTGTGTAAGATGAAGTTTGTGAGGAAGAAAAGGTTTAGCCCGCTGGTGATGCTCACTTTACTGGTAACCATCATGGCTGGCTGCAGCGGGGGAGCGCCACCTGATACAGCAGCACAGGCACCTGCGGAGGAAAACAAAGAAGCGACGGTCGAACCCGTTCAGGAGAAACAGGAGCCGGCAGTGGATTTGAAAGGTAGAGCTGTCCGCATATCAAACTGGTGGGATGCTTCTCCCAAAGGAGACTCGGAAGCAGACGAACGCGCTCGTGAGCGAATCAAAAATGTAGAAGAGAAATACAACGTTAAAATTTCCTATTTGAATACAGATTACGGATCAACGTCCGAGAAAATTTCTTCATCGGTGATGGCAAATGAACCTTTTGCAGAGATTGTCCGGGTGCCTGACGGGTATATCTGGGGGCTCATGCAGGGCGGATTTCTTACACCACTGGATGACTATCTGAAAGATACGCAGATCAAGCCGGATGTCATCGATTCCATGCGATTCGGGACGGATAAAGTATATGGTCTGACAGGATGGTATACCCCGAATGACAGCGGAATGTTTTACAACAAACGAATATTCAAGGAAGCTGGTTTGAAAGACCCGCAGCAGCTGTTGGAAGAGGATAACTGGAACTGGGATACGATGCTGGATGCAGCCAAGAAGCTGACCGTGGACAAAAACGGAGATGGCAAGATGGATCAGTACGGTCTGTCGGGTGCGTACTACGTACTTCATGAAACGTTGATTGGAAGTAACGGCGGCAAAATGTATGACGAGGCAGCGCAAAAGGCAGCGTTTGATTCACCCGAATCTTTGGAAGCGCTTAACTTCTTGTACAGCCTGTATAACGATCATAAAGTCGTAAAGGCTAACGCCGGTAATGATTGGGAAGACCCATCCAAGTTTTTCTCTGAAGGTAACATTGCGATGTACCCTGGCGGATTATGGGAAGTCGAAGGCCGTATTCTGGATAAGTTAAAGGACGAATGGGGTTATGTTTACATGCCCAAAGGTTCAAAAGCCAAAACCTATCTGGATACAGTCAACAGTACAGAAAGTTTTGTAATTCCCAAGGGTGTAAAGGATGCCGATATCATCGTGAAAATTTGGGAGGAGCTTCAGGACTTTGACAACTGGCAGGATAATCACCGTCTGTGGTTAGAAAACATTTTGCCTGATGAAGCTTCAATTGCTAACGCGATGAATGACAATGGTCAGGTTGAACGTGTATACGGTGCTCGTGCTGGTGGATTAGGTGTCAAGGAAGCGCTGGGTAGTGTGACTGAAAAGTTTGTAAAAGGTGAAGTGACGCCCTCAACAGGTGTAGCTCAGATCATTGGACCTGCACAGGCTGGAATCCAGAAGGTGCTCAAGGGAGAAAAGAGCAAGTAAAAAAATCATTTATTTAAGGGAGGCAGCCCGTGTTGAAAAAAATGATTTCTAACCAAATGATGATGTTTGTTTTATTTGCCGCATTGATCACGATTTTGTCTGCATGCAGCGGTTCTGACAAGCCAGCCGAGCCAACTGCCAAACCAGCTGAAACGGAAACGAGCACAACGCCAGCGAAAGAGGAAGAAAAGGAAGAGGCTGCGCCAGCACCTGATTTAAATGGACGGGTCATTCGAATATCTCACTGGTGGGATGCCACACCAAAAGGGGATGCGGAGTCCGATGAACTTGCGCGTGAGCGGATTAAAATGGTGGAAGAAAAGTATAACGTGAAGATCAAGTATTTGAACACCGAATACTGGTCTACTTCTGAAAAGCTGTCTTCCTCGGTACTGGCTAACGAGCCTTTTGCAGAAATAGTCCGTATTCCCGATGGTTTCATCTGGGGACTTATGCAGGGCGGATTCCTGACACCTCTGGATGATTATCTCAAAGACACCCGGGTGGAGAAGGATGTTATTGATTCCATGCGCTTTGGAGGCGATAAGGTATATGGCCTGGAGAGCTGGTATACCCCGAATGAGAGCGGCATGTTCTATAACAAACGGATTTTTAAAGAAGCAGGTTTGAAAGACCCGCAGCAGTTGATGGATGAAGATAACTGGAACTGGAATACGATGCTGGATGCCGCCAAAAAGCTAACCGTTGACCGCAACGGGGACGGCAAAATGGATCAGTACGGTTTGGCGGGAGCACATTATGTCCTTTCAGAGATGCTGATCGCAAGCAACGGCGCTAAATTATACGATGAACAGACAGGTAAAGTGACGTTTAATTCACCCGAAGCGATGGAAGCGCTTAACTTCCTGCACAGTCTGTATAACGAGCATAAAGTGATCAAAGCCAATGGAGGTAACGACTGGGAAGATCCGGCCAAATATTTCGGAGAAGGTACCATTGCGATGTATCCAGGCGGGCTCTGGGAGATTGAAGGACGGATTGTCGATAAGATGAAGGACGAGTGGGGTTATGTCTACATGCCGAAAGGTCCGCAGGCGAAAACCTATCATGAACCATTTGGTCAGACGGCAGCTTATGTGATTCCCAAGGGTGTGAAAGATGCGGATGTCATCGTGAAGATCTGGGAGGATCTCCAGGACTTTGATAACTGGCAGGATAACCGCAGACTATCCCTTGAAAATATTTTGCCGGATGAGACTTCGATTGCGAATGCGATGAACGATGATGGGAAAGTGCAGCGCTTGTATGGCGGACGTTTCGGTGGTCTGGGCATCAAGGAGCAGCTGGACAGTGTAACTGAGAAGTTTGTTAAAGGCGAAATTACACCTTCGACAGGTGTTGCACAAGTCATTGCCCCTGCGCAGGCTGCAGTGAAAAAAGTGCTGAGCGGAGAGCAGGACAAGAAAAAATAATTTGTATAAGTTGAACTATGAAAAAACGAAGCGGTCGCCTGAGAACTTTCTGAAAGAAAGCTGCATCGGAAGCATTCGCTTGTCATCGTAGTGCTCCGTGTAAACATTTTGAGTTCAATTTATACAGCAATTTTTATCAATTGAGGCGATTGAAAAAATTGACGGCCTCATATCTGTTCTCGGTTAGCCGGGAAACAAATTTGCGGGCCGTCCATCTGATTACGTTTACGAGAGTCAGTTAAAGGAGGGGCATTGGGTGAAATTCACATTATCCCGAGTGACGATTGTTGTCGTCATGGTAATGCTCGTCGTGGTGTATGCGATATCCAGTTCCGGGGCAAGTGGTAATTCCAAAACCGGAAATCGAACATCAGATCTGAGCCGTGTGATGCCGATATCGGAATCGGCTGCTGAGGGCAGTTACGATTATTACCTGCAGCAGTATCGGAACGAGAAGCGGCCTTCAAGGGAAATTATCATTAAGGGAGCTGATTACACAGCTGCCGAAGGGATGAAGCCCGAGATGATTACGGAGCTCGGCGGCGAAACGGGCAGGTTCATAAGAACAGAGGAGAGTGGTTCCGTCGCCTGGGAAGTGGATGTTCCTGAATCAGGAATGTATCACATGACTTTGCGCTATTACCCGATTCAGGGCAAGAGCTCTGCCATCGAACGTGAATTATGGATCGACGGGAATCTGCCCTTCGCGACAGCGCGGAATATGAGCTTTCACCGGGTATGGGTCAATGAAAAAGACGAAATTGAACAGGACAACAGAGGCAATGACTTACGTCCGCGTCAGATTGAAGCACCCATGTGGCAGGAGTCCATCCTGAGAGATAAAGAAGGCTATTATGAAGAGCCGTACCAGTTTTATTTTTCAGCAGGGAAACACTCCATAAAGTTCGTCTCGACGAGGGAACCGATGGTCATTGATTCGATCAAACTTCATCATTATGAGGAACCGCCATCCTATGCCGAACTGAAGCAGGAGTACGAGCAGAAGGGATACGCGGCAACCAGCGGACATTTGATCAAAGTTCAAGGGGAGCAGGCCGCTTACAAGTCATCACCGACACTGTACCCGATTACAGATCGATCCAGCACATCGACGGAGCCGTACGATGTTTCCAAGATTAGAATGAACACGATTGGCGGAAACAACTGGCGTGTGCCGGGGCAGTGGATTGCATGGGAAATGGATGTACCAGAGGATGGTTTATATAAAATTGCGATCAAAGGCAGACAGGAACTGCTGAGGGGGATCTACTCGACCCGGTCCCTGCAGATTGATAACAAGATTCCATTCAAAGAGATGACACAGATTCCATTTTTCTATGATTCGGATTGGCAGATGAACGTCCTAGGCAGCGAAGAAGAGCCGTATCTATTTTACTTAACCAAAGGAAAACATGACCTGCAGCTTGAGGTCAGTCTGGGAGCGATTGCGCCTCTGATCCGTCAGGTTGAAGCCAGTGTGCTTGAGATTAATGCGATGTATCGAAAAATTCTGATGATCACAGGTAATGTACCCGACCCGTATCGTGATTATCAATTAGAGAAGCAGATTCCAGATATGGTGGATGTGTTTCACGAGCAGAGTGATATTCTGAATGCTGTATCTGAAGAATTGATTCGTCTAACAGGTGAAAAAAGTGATAAAACCGCGATTTTGAATAAAACCGCTTATCAGCTGGCCGATCTCGCTAACAAGCCGGAAACCGTTCAGAAACGGTTGTCCCAGTTCAAAATCAACGTCGGCAGCGTCGGTTCCTGGCTTCTGGAAGTTCGGGAGCAGCCGCTGGAGATTGACTATCTGCTCTTGGCTTCCCCTGATGAAAAGCTGCCAAAAGCAAATGATTCGGCGTTCAGGAAAGCAGGACATGAGGTGTCGTCTTTCTTCCATTCCTTCTTCGAGGATTACGATACGATTGGCAGCACAGCAGATGAGGATAAATCCGTTACCGTCTGGATTGGTACAGGTCGCGACCAGGCGCAGGTATTAAAAGCGATGATTGATGACACATTTACCCCGCTAACGGGCATAAGTGTAAATCTCAAACTGGTCAATGCGGACGTGCTGCTTCGTGCTTCGCTTGCGGGAGAAGGCCCGGATGTGGCGATGCAGGTAGGCAATGATGTGCCGGTTAACTTCGGGATGCGTCATGCGGCAGAAGATTTGTCCACCTATCCGGGGTATCACGAGTTGATTAAACAGTTCAGAGATAGTGCCATGGTACCTTATCAATTTGAAGACCAAGTATTCGCGCTGCCGGAACAGCAAATCTTCAACATGTTATTTTACCGAAAAGATATTCTGGAGCAGCTTGATCTGGAGCCCCCGCAGACGTGGGAAGACGTGTACGCCATGATTCCGGTGCTGCAGAAGCACAACATGGAAATGGCACTGCCGCTTGCCCAAACGACAGGGGTACCGGTGCTTGAAGTGAACCGGGCATACGCAATGCTGCTCTATCAGATGGGCGGTTCATTCTATTTAGACCAGGGTGCCCGAAGTGGTATGGATACCGAAACGGGACTGGAGGCGTTCAAAGAGTGGACGAATTTTTATACGAGTTATAAGCTTCCGCTCACCTTTGATTTCCCGATGCGTTTTAGAACAGGTGAAATGCCAGTAGGCATTATGGATTATACCTTCTACAACTATTTGTCCGTATCTGCTCCAGAGATCAAGGGGCTGTGGGAGTTCATCCCGGTTCCAGGCATCAAGCAGCAGGATGGAAGCATCAAACGCGATGTGGCGAGCGGCGGCACGGCGACGGTCATGCTGAAACAATCCAAGCATAAGGATGCGGCATGGGAATTCATGAAATGGTGGGTCAGCAAGGATGCGCAGGTTCGATTCGGACGGGAAATGGAAGGTCTGATGGGAGCTGCTGCGCGCTATCCGACGGCCAACATTGAAGCACTGCAGGAGTTACCTTGGCCAATTCGCGATTACCGCAGTCTGGAAGAACAGTGGGATTGGGTACAGGGTGTTCCGGAGGTTCCTGGAGGTTACTTTACAGGTCGCCATCTGGACAATGCACTGCGTGAAGTCGTGAATAACGGTACCAATTCGACCGATGCAATCTACGATTACGTGCAGGAAATCAACTATGAAATTCAGCAGAAACGAAAAGAGTTTAAATTGGACGGAATGCGCTAGGGAGGGACTCTTTTGCAAAAGGCAGACATGGTGACCAAAACTAGTTCTCAGCCCAAGCGCACGCCTGCCGGCATGCCGGGGAAATGGGAACTCTTTGTCAGAGATATGAAGCGGGATAAGCATCTGTATGTGCTGCTATCTCCGTATATGTTGTTATTTTTATTATTTACGGTGTTTCCCGTCATCATCTCCATTTTCTTCAGTTTTACCAATTTCAATATGCTGGAGTTTCCACAATGGGTCGGCTGGGAGAATTATTCCAAGCTGCTCTGGAATGATGATGTGTTCTTAATTGGTCTCAAAAATACGATTATTTTCTCGGTAGTCACCGGCCCTGTCAGCTATATCGCCTGTTTCGTATTTGCTTGGCTGATCAATGAGCTGAATCCCAAGGTGAGAGCCTTTATGACCCTGATTTTTTTTGCGCCTTCGATTTCGGGTAATGTGTTTTTTATTTGGCAAATTATTTTCTCCGGGGATTCGTACGGTATTATGAATGGCTTCTTGATGAAAACAGGCATTCTCTATGAGCCGATTCTATGGCTGCAGGATCCGAAATATATGCTGGCGATTATTATGCTTGTGCAGCTGTGGCTCAGTTTGGGAACCAGTTTTCTGGCATTCATCGCCGGTTTGCAGACCGTGGATCGTACGCTGTATGAAGCAGGCGCCATCGATGGAGTGCAGAATCGCTGGCAGGAGCTGTGGTACATTACGCTGCCTTCGATGCGGCCTCAGCTGATGTTTGGTGCGGTGATTCAGATTACCGCGTCCTTGGCGGTTGCCGAAGTCGCTACGGCGCTGGCCGGTTTCCCAAGTGTGCAGTATGGTGCGCATACGATCGTCACTCACTTGATGGATTACGGAACGATCCGCTTCGAAATGGGTTATGCGTCTGCCATCGCAACGGTGTTATTCGGTCTGATGCTGGGTTCCAACCTGCTTGTACAAAAGCTTCTGAAGAGAGTGGGGGAATAGCAGATGAAGATAGCCCTGCGTATGAAACGAAAAATCAACCGATCTTGGCAGGTCGATATCCTGCTGTTCCTGCTGCTTGGCGGATTTGGTGCATTTATGGCAGTTCCACTCATCTATGTCATCAATAATGCGTTTAAACCACTGGATGAGCTGTTCATATTCCCGCCAACTTTGTTTGTTCGGAATCCAACGTTTGAGAACTTTTCTGATTTATTTCAGGTAATGAAAAATTCATGGGTTCCTTTTTCGAGATACATTTTTAATACGGTGTTCATTACGGCAGCCGGTACATTCGGTCATATCATTCTGGCCTCTGCGGCAGCATACCCGCTGGCGAAACACAAGTTTCGCGGACACAAGGTTTTGTTCACCGTGATTGTATTGTCCCTGATGTTCTCACCGCATGTCACGGCCATTCCCAACTATATGATCATGTCGACGCTCGGCTGGCTTGATTCGTATCAAGCGATCATTATTCCGGCTTTTGCTTATCCACTCGGCTTATATCTGATGAAGCAGTTTATGGAGCAGATTCCGGATGCACTGCTGGAGGCGGCCAAAATGGATGGTGCGAGCGAATACCGGATTTTCCTCCAGGTGGTTATGCCGCTTGTTAAACCGGCCTGGTTAACCCTGCTCATCCTGATGATGCAGATGCTGTGGGGAACGGATGGCGGCAGCTTTATCTACAGTGAGCAGCTCAAAACGATGCATTACGCCATGGGACAGATTGTTCAAGGGGGAATTGCTCGTGCAGGGGTAGGAGCTGCCGTTGCTGTCATCATGATGACGGTGCCGATCGTGACGTTTGTATTGTCGCAGAGCAATGTCATTCAAACGATGGCTTCATCCGGCATGAAGGATTAAGGGAGAGGGTGTTAGAGATGAGAGTGAAATCATGGCTAATCGTTCTGGCAGCTTCCCTGCTGATTGCCGGACTCGGACATAACCAGGCTCATGCGGCACCGTATGAGGGGTATACCTACAACTATTGGGGAGATGCGGTGAAGTCACCGATTGCTTTTCTTCCCTCTAGAGTCATCACAGGTGATGAGGCCGGAACAGGAGCTTGGCAGTCTCCGCTGGATTTATATGCTGCGAAAGATGGCCTGCTCTATGTTCTGGATTCTGGAAATGGGCGGATCGTTGTCTTAAATGAGAAATGGGAAACGGTTCGGGTCATCCAGAATTTTAAACATGACGGGAAGCAGGACAACTTTAACAATCCTGAAGGGCTCTTTGTGACGGAGGCGGGGCGAATTTACGTAGCCGATACGGATAACAGACGCATTGTAGAGCTGAAGCAGGATGGTACATTTGTCCGTGCCATCGGTGCGCCAGAGTCGGAAGTGCTTAGTGATACGTTTGAGTATTTCCCTAGAAAGGTCATCGTGGACAAAGCCGGACGAATCTATGTCGTTGGTCGGGGTGTCTTCGAAGGACTGATTGAATTTGATAGTGACGGGCGATTTACGGGATTTATGGGCACGAACCGTGTGCAGTTTGATCCGGTTGATCTGTTCTGGAAAACCGTATCCACCAAGGAGCAGCGCGAGAAAATGATTCGGTTTATCCCGCTCGAGTTCAACAACGCAGACGTGGATGATGGCGGGTTTATCTACACCACAACAGCGGACAAAAATACAGCTTCAGCAGTCAAAAGGTTGAATCCGTCCGGTATTGACGTACTTCGGGTCAACGGTGAATTTGCACCAGTCGGAGACTTGACCTTCAATCGCTCTTCCTTCGTAGATATCAAGGTGTCCAGTAACGGCGTCTATCGCGCGCTGGATTCAACAAGAGGACGGGTGTTCACGTATAACGAGGATGGCAATCTGCTGTATGTCATTGGTCAGCTTGGCAATCAGATCGGTACGTTTAAAAATCCGGTTGCCATTGAAAGCTATGGTGATGCGGTCTATGTGCTGGATCGGGATCTCGGCCGGATTACGGAATTCAAGGCGACCACCTTTGGAAGTTTGGTTAACGAAGCCAATCGGCTCTACAGCTCGGGCAAACATACAGAAGCCGCCAAGTTGTGGCAGGAGGTACTGCGCCTTGATGCCAACTATGAGATGGCTTACGTCGGTATCGGCAAATCCATGCTGCGAGAAGGAAAATACAAAGAAGCGATGACCTATCTGAAGCTGGGGAATGACCGTGAATATTATTCCAAAGCATTGGCGAAATATCGGAGAGAGTACATGCGGGAATATTTCGGAATGTACATGACGATAGCCATCGGGCTGCTGGTCGGTGTGATCATCTGGCGCCGAATAGCGAGAGCAAGAAACGAGAGGGGGATCGGAGATGTCGTTAATTAAAGAACTCAAATACTCGCTGCATGTTGCGGTGCGTCCTTTCGACGGATACTGGGATTTGAAATATGAAAATAAAGGAAGACTTCGTGTTGCACTGCTGGTGCTGCTTGCTGTGACCGTAACGATGATCCTGAAGCGGCAGTTTGCCGGATATGTTGTCAATGACAACTACCCGCTTTCGCTCAACAGTGTTAACGAGTTCAAATATATCGTGCTCCCATTCCTTCTCTGGTGCATTTCCAATTGGTCGCTGACCACACTGATGGACGGGGAAGGCAAATTCAAAGACATCGTCATTGCAGCGGGATATGCGATGCTTCCGCTTATACTGGTCAACATTCCCAATATTTTGCTGAGTAATGTGATCACGCTGCGTGAATCTTCTTTTTATTACCTGCTTGATTCGTTCGGTGTCATCTGGTTTGTGTGGCTGCTTTTTATCGGAACCAAGACGGTACATCAGTATTCGGTCATGAAAACGATGATGACCATGCTGCTTACGCTGGTTGTGATGGGTGTTGTCATCTTCCTGGGCCTGCTTTTCTTTAGCCTGATCCAGCAAATTATCAGTTTCGGTTATACCCTCTTTCAGGAGATTACACTGCGCGAATAGGAGAAGAAAGGAGGTGCCTGATATGAAAAAAAAGCGTACTGCATTGGCTGCGGCTATCCTCGCTGCAAGCTTGTTCATGTCTCAAAATGTTAACTATGCGGAATCCGTATCGGAACGGGTGGCAGCCACATCTGGCGATTCACAAGAGACGAGTAAGAATACATCTGTTGAGTCGTCTGAAACACAACAAGCTTCATCGGAGCAGGAGTCTACGGCGGCGAATCCTGAACACGAGGGAAAGGAGCAGTCTGCTGCAAGCAACTCGGGAGGGAATACAGCGTCTGCGAATCAACAGAAGAACGGAGCCGCAGCTGTTCCTGAAGGGATGGAAGCTGCGGCAGAGAATGACGGTCTGATTCTGTATTTAAAGCCGGAAACGACAGAGATTGCGATCAAGGATAAGCAGAACGGAGCCATGTGGTTTTCCAACCCGCAGGATCGTGAACAGGATGCCATCGCTACCGGTTATAACAAGTCCCAGCTGAATGTGCAGTTTGAATTGACGTATTACGATAATACGGGCAATGCGCTCAAATACGATAATTTTACGCACAGTGTAGAAAGCGGTCAGTTTGAAGTTGAAAAAGTAGAGGACGGCTTCAACATCGTTTACACGCTGGGTGAAGTCAAAAGTGATATTGAAGCCATCCCTAAATATATTAGCGAGGAACGATTTAACACGTTGATTCTCGCGAAACTGGAGGAGAAGGATCAGAAGGAGATCGAGAAGCGCTTTAAGTATGATGAACAGAATAAGCGCTACGAAAGACGGGACTCTTCCCTGAAAGGTGTAGGTTTATCCAAAGTAACCAAAATTTTTGAGTCCATCAACTATGACGAGGCACAGATCGCAATAGACAAAGCGGCCTACGGTGAAGAGGAAAACGGGAGCGAAAGTGTCGTTGTGCCTGTCCACTATCGGCTGGAGGAAGGACGTTTGCGTGTATCCATCCCGGAGAACGGTATCCAGTACCCGGATACGATGAAGATTCAATCGTTGTCTCTACTTCCGTTTTTTGGAGCCAGCGGACCAAAGGACAAAGGATATAGTCTGGTACCGGACGGATCGGGATCGCTGATTTATTTTAATAATAAAAAAACATCGGTATCCCCATACAGCACAGCCCTGTATGGCAGCGATCATGCCGTGAACCAGCTTACCCAGATTCAGAAGGAACAGATAGCGAGAATACCAGTGTTTGGCATGAGTTATGGAGATAAAGGGTATCTTGCGGTCATCGATAAAGGCGATGCGGTCGCATCGGTCGAGGCGGATGTCAGCGGCAGATTGAATCAGTACAACACCGTGCATTCAAGCTTTGCGCTGAGCAGCATGGAAGAGGTTACCCTTACGAATGGCTGGCGTTCCAGCACAGTCAAACGGTTTCAGGCGCAGCCTTTTCATAACGAGATGGCCGTGGTCTATCAATTTCTGGGCGCAGATCATGCGAGCTATTCCGGCATGGCCGCTGCCTATCGGGAATATCTGACGGAGCAAAAGAAACTCACCCGTTTGGCTGATGACACTAAACTGCCTTTCTACGTGGAACTAATCGGGGGTATTCCGAAGAAAAAATTTTTCCTCGGCATCCCGTACAATGCCTATGAACCACTGACGACGTTTGAAGAGGCACAGGATATTTTGAAAGAAATGCAGAGCCTTGGTGTGAAGGACATCCAGCTTCGCTACTCGGGATGGTTTGGCGGAGGCATCCATCACGATATGCCGAAGTCTATCGATGTTGACAAGAAGCTTGGTGGCACTAAAGGTTTGCACAGCCTGCAGGCCTATGCACAGCAGCATGGTTTTGGATTCTACCCGGATGTATCCTTCCTGGAGGCGTTCCCGGAAGCAAAAGGATTCAAAAAATCATATGCTTCACGCCAAATTACGGGCAAACTTGCGCAGTTGTTTCCTTACCGGATCTCCACCTTTACGCGGGATGATGAAGTTTCTCCGGGATATGTCATCAGTCCGGAGGCGGTGCCAGGCATTGTGAGCGGATTTTTGCAGGATTACAAGCAAATGGGGCTTTCGGGTCTATCCCTTCGGGATTTAGGTGAGCAGCTGAATTCCGATTTTAACCGCGCTAACGTGATCAATCGCGAGCAGGCCAAAGAAGTTGTGAAGCAGCAGCTTGAGCAGATACAGAGTTCGGGGGCAGCCCTTCTTGTGGAAGGCGGCAATAGTTATGCAGGTCCGTATGCCAGACATATTGTGGATGCACCTGTGAGCAGCAGTGGGTTTAACATCACGGATGAAGCGGTGCCTTTTTTCCAAATGGTATATCACGGCTATGTACAGTACACAGGAAAAGCATGGAACATGGCCGATGATCAGGACTCCCATATGCAGATGCTGCGGGCCATCGAAACCGGATCGGCACCGTATTACACGTGGTTTTATGCAGATCCATCCGCGATCAAACTGACAAGTTTTGATGCGTTATTTTCAGCCGATTATCGGCGCTGGATTCAGGAATCTGCTGCCCGCTATCAGGAACTCAGCAGCGTACTGCAGGATGTACAGAATCAAAGCATCGTTAAACATGAGAAGCTGAGCAAGGGCGTTTATCAAACGACTTTTGAAAAAGGCAAAACAGTCATTGTGAATTACAATGACACCGCTGTGGATCTAAACGGCATACGTGTGGCAGCGAAGAGCTACCAGGTAGGAGGTGACATGCCGGAATGAAACTGAAGAAACTATCTCTAGAGCAAAAAAACAGATATTACGGTTTGTATTTTATCCTGCCTTGGTTCATCGGTTTTCTGCTTCTGTTCATGGTGCCGCTGATCTCTTCGTTCCGATACAGTCTCAGCAATCTGCAGGTGTCCAATGAAGGGTTTACGCTCGAGTATATCGGTTTGGCTAATTTCCGTGAGGCGCTGTTCTCTCATGAATCCTATGTGAGGATGTTAACGGAATCCGTGATCAATATTGTCGTGAATACCCCGTTAATTATTATTTTCAGCCTGTTTTTTGCCGTGATTCTGAACCAGAAGTTTCATGGCAGAGTGCTGGCGAGAGCGATTTTTTTCCTTCCGGTCATTCTGGCCTCGGGAATTATTGCGAGTATTGAAAACGGGGATTTGATGCAATCCGTTGTGCGCAGTGCCAACGACATGACGGGCGGTGGACTTTCCGTGATGAAAAATCTGGATCTGACCATTATGCTGCTTGAATCCGGCATGAGTCCCATTATTGTAGAATATCTCACAGGTGCGGTAAGCCGAATTTACGAAATTGTCAGTCAGTCCGGCGTTCAGATTCTGATTTTCCTTGCGGGTCTGCAGTCGATCTCTCCATCACTGTATGAAGCGGCCAAAATTGAGGGATCAACAGGCTATGAAGCCTTTTGGAAAATAACGTTCCCGATGCTGAGCCCATTAATTCTGACGAATCTGGTCTACACCATTGTGGACAGCTTCATCAGTGATCAGACGAGTCGGCTGGTGGTGGATACGGCCTTCAAGAGCTTTAACTTTGGACTCAGTGCGGCGATGTCCTGGATGTATTTTGGCGTGATTGCCCTGATCCTGTGGGTAACGACTGCTCTTGTGTCCCGCAAGGTCTTTTATCAAAATTAGCGATGTCTGAACAAGAAAAAGGAGGCCTGACATGAAGACTGAAACCGCAGCAGGACAGCCGCCTGCGAAGAAGGAATGGCTGGAGCGCCTGGGTTCCACGGCCTACTGGTTTGAAGCGATTAAAAAGTGGGCGTGGATTCTGGTTCGGTTTGTCCTGATCTTTGGCATATCATTTGTCATTCTATATCCGATTTTGCTGAAAATATCGATTTCCTTTAAAAGCATGTCCGATCTGTATGATCCCACGGTGATCTGGATTCCGCGCACGTTTACATTGGAAAACTTTAAACTGGTCTTTACGGCGATGAATTATCCCAGCGTGCTGATGAACACGCTATGGTTGTCTTCTGCGGTGATGCTGCTTCAGACGATAACCTGTGTGCTGGCAGGTTACGGGTTTGCAAGAATCAAGTTCAGAGGCAGCGGTTTTCTGTTTGCTGCCGTAATCTTCACCATTTTGGTGCCTTCCCAGACGATCATGATTCCGCTCTATCTGAATTTTAAAAATTTTGACGTCATGGGCTTGATCGAACTGTTTCGCGGCAGTCCGGCTAATCTGATTAATACGTATTGGCCGTTTCTGATCTCTGCAGCACTCGGAATGGGCGTGAAAACAGGTTTGTATGTTTACATTTTCCGCCAGTTCTTCAGAGGTATTCCGCGTGAAATTGAAGAGGCGGCATACGTGGATGGCGCAGGATATTTCAAAACGTTTGGACGTATTATTTTGCCGAATGCGATACCTTCCATGGTTACGGTCATGCTGTTCTCGTTCGTATGGCAGTGGAATGACTCATTCTTCACCAACATGTACCTGAACGAACCGAAAGTCATGTCGTCGATGATGTCGTCCTCCGGATTTACGATTGCTACGTATCTGACAGGCGGGGGGCAGGCCGCGGCATCCTATACGCAGGATCCATTTTTCATGTCCATGATGATGAATACAAGTGTACTGATGGCGATTCTGCCGCTTATTATCATCTATCTGTTCGTGCAGCGTCACTTTGTTGAGAGTGTGGAACGTTCAGGGCTTGTAGGATAAGAGCAGACGGAACAGGTCACGAACTGCTGATTTTACTTGTTAATTTGTAAGGTCATTGAATTGAGAGGAGGCTGTCTGAGTAGTATATGGCAGTCTCTAATCGGTTTCTATTTCACTACAATGCAGCGGCTCGCTGGTACAGATGTTAAATAAGTAGATTCGAAAAGAGGAGGATGAGAGATGCAGGGAGATAAGCATGTATCCGAAGTGAAGCTGGATGCACAAGTCAGGATCAATGGGGAGACATGTTATCAGAGTGTAGACAATTTTGGTGCGTCGGATGCGTGGTCGATGGAACCGCTCGGGAAACACTGGAGCGAGGAGAACAAAGTACAGATTGCCGATCTGTTATTTTCCAGAGAAAAAGGAATCGGGTTGTCCGCTTGGCGCTTCAACATAGGCGCAGGCTCAACAGAATCGGATCAGGATCAGATTCCTGACCCGTGGAGACGGGTAGAGGCTTTCAAAATGTCGGAGGAAGATGAATATGATTGGAGTAAACAATCGGGTCAGCAGTGGTTTCTTCAGGCTGCCCGTGAGCGGGGCGTCGAAACACTCATTGCTTTTGTCAACAGCCCTCCGGTTTGGATGACCAAAAATGGTCATGCGCAGCCTGATCCTGAAGTTGGTTCAACCAATCTGAAGCCAGGTTATGAAGGGAAGTTCGCCGCTTATCTCATTGATGTGTTAGAGCACTTCAAGCAAAATGGGGTTGCCTTCGACTACATCAGTCCCATTAATGAGCCGACCTGGGATTGGAATCAGGCTTGGCAGGAGGGGAATCGTTACAATAACGATGACCTGAAGCAGGTGATTCTCGAACTGTACCGCCAGCTGCAGCAGACGGAGCTGCAGACGCGGATCAGTGCACCAGACGGTGTGGAAATCACGTCGCTGCTGGACGATGAATATTATCGTCAATTCGCGGGCAGCGGCACGTATTCCAGCGGAGCTAACAAGCTCGGGACAGGGAAGTATCGTGAATACATAAAGGACATGATCGGTGATCCCCGGGTGAAAGAAGCCATAGGAAATAAGATCGCTTCCCACTCATACTGGTCTGACTACAGCAATCCCGGGGACGATCGGTTGGTTAGACTGAGGAAGCTGCTGTACACCAACCTGAAACATTATGATGAAGAGAGCAAGTACTGGGTAACGGAATACTGCATTCTGGGCGATTATGGTCCTGGACGTGATTTGGGTATCGAGCCTGCGCTGCATGTTGCGAGAACGATTCATTTTGATCTTGTGGAAGCGAGTGCAGCTGCTTGGCAGTGGTGGACTGCAGTTTCCAAAGTAGATTACAAGGATGGATTGATCTATACGAACTATAAGGAAACTGGCGACGAGCAAAATATACTGACTTCTAAAATGCTGTGGGTGCTCGGCAATTACAGCAGATTCATTCGGCCTGGCGCGAAGCGAGTAGACTTAACTGGGCTTGGTGAAGAAGCGGACAGCGGATTGCTCGGCTCGGCCTATATCCATGAGGGAGAACAGACAGTCACAGCTGTTTTTGTGAATCACGGTGAACAGGACAAGTGTATTCAGGTTAACCTTCATCAGCTGGGTTTGAGAGGCCCCATTATCACGATGGAGTCCTATGTGACGAATGCAGAATTGGATCTAAATTGTCAGGAGAGGATTACAGCTGCGGAAGAAGAGCAGTCTTTTATTGTCAATATTCCGGGGAAATCCGTTGTGACCCTCACTGGCTGTGCATAAAAAATAGAGAGTAAAGAGTAAAGAGTAAAAGTATAAGTAAAAGTAAAAGTTTAACACCAATCGTCACATCATGAAGCTGGGTAGAAGAAGCACTGCGTATTGAACCGTATTTGTCATGGTTTTCTAAATGATTAATGATTAGAGTGTTTATATAGACGTTATGTCCAGTAAAAAAAGAAAGGAGCATGGTGAGCTCCTTTCTATGTTATGCCTGTTTAGGCTCCATCAGCATGATATGACATTCGCTCTCGGCAGAAGGTTTGATTTCAAGTCCCTTTGGAACCACAAACATTTCGCCCTTGGCAATTTTCACTTGACCCTCACGCAGATCAATGATCATTACTCCATCAAGCACAACGAATAATTTATCTGTTTCTTCATGAGCATGCCATTCGTATTCTCCGATCATTTTGACGAGTTTAAATTGATAGTCATTCATCTCACCAATATATTTTGGAGACCAATATTCCGTAATTTTAGTTCGTTCCTCCATCGGTTTTATAATTTGATACTGCATCATCATTCCTCCTTCTGTTATCTAGACTTTCTGTCTGTTCATTGAAGTTCTCTAAGCTTGTCTATAAGTATACGAAGCTCTTCCTTCATTTCAAATGGACGGCTGCTGAAGTTTGGATGGATTATTGATGAATCTTTGACGATATACGGCAGGAGAACAGCCCACAAGTTTCTTGAACACTCTGCTGAAATAATATGCATCATGAATACCAACAGCTTGTGCAATATGATGTATCGCTTCTTGGCTCGTAAGCAGTATCTTTTTGGCCATCTTGATACGGTATTGGGACAGATATGCTGCCGGACCCATACCCGAATGTTTGGTGAAGACGTACGAGATCCGGTTGCGATTAACACCAAACTGTTCTGCCAGTGATGAAGTGGTATGATTTAAATAATAGTTTTCATGGATGTAACGGGAGATCTGCTCAAACAAGGTAGAAGAGTCAGATTTGGTTTGTCGATGTACAGCAGACACGAGGGTTTCATTCAGTACATCACGAAATAACATTTCCGTTTGAAACTTCGAAAGACCTCCACGCTGATTATACACTTGCCAGAGCTGCATAATCAGTTCTGTAAGGCGAGGGGATTGCCCCGTTGGTAATTCAAAATGCTGGTTGGAAAAGCTTGATCCTTCAAGCGCTGAACCATACGTCTCGTATAAAACAAGAATGTATTCCCAGTGGGTGTTGTGGAATGTTTTTTTAGCCAGTTTCATTCTGGCACCACCGTGAACGACTTTTCCCGGCGAAAGAATATAAGGCATCTCATTAAATTGGAATTGGATCTTTCCTGTGAGAGGAAACACAAATCCGGGATAAGAATCTGTGTAGTCAGCGTGCGGCACGCCAGGGATTCGGGCATACCGATAGATTCCTTTAACCTGAAAAGGAGTATGAGCAAAATGCTCTGCTAGTTGATTAACGTCTATGTTCACATGACCTGCCCCGTTTCAAATGTGCTTAGCGTTTACTTCTGGAGTAATGGTGTGATACTGCTTCCACATTATTGATAATCATTATCAATGTCAAGCGGAACGGAATGATCATTTTGTAAACAGGAATGATACGAAGGGAGCGAGGCAGGCCTTCTTATGCTATAAACGATAAAAATAAAAAATAGGAAGCTTATCCTATTTTTAGATAGTGAAGTTGGTACAGTATAGGAGGGGATGATGAGCATCTGGAAAAGGACTACGGAGAAGGGATAACAGTTAAACCCCGAATTGCTGCAGGTGATGATCCAAATGTTTGTAGATTCCTTGACCCCACTGCTCGGCGGTTAATTTCCCGAAGAAAGGATGGGGGTGGCGGGAGCATTGTGCCCGGCCGTTTACTTGAAAAGTGATAATCTGCTGTTTCAGTTTTTCTTTCTCTGTCCCAAACACTCGATCATCATCCACAACGATCGTCGGAATTGTCGACATATTATGCGGTAATGGCTTTTCATTATAGAACATCGGCTTGGCAAACCGCCCAACAAGTCTTCCAAGCAGTCCTCTAGGCGGAAACGTGTTCCCTAAGGGAATATCATGAAAAGCGGAGCAGTGAGCCAGCATTTGAGAAACCTGCATCGTTCCCCATTCAGGTGCGGCATCTTCCTTAAGCTGATCAATACGCGCAGTAATTGCAGCTGCATGCACGGGATTAAAAATACTTTTCACAGGAGCACCCCTATTCTTCACGAAATGATGCTGCTAACCGGATTGATTCCATTATTAATAGATTTATTCTCTTATGTTCAAGAATAATAAGATATGGTAAGTTTAGTCAATATAAAATAAAACAAAGCTGATAGTCATGGGAGGCTGCTGGAATGGAAAACAAGGAAACGTTTAATTTTGTAGCAGGTGAATATGATCGGTACAGACCCGTTTATCCAAGTGCGATGTTTGATGACATTTTTACATACCTGCAGATGAACAAAGAAGATCCTATACTTGAAATCGGATGTGGAACGGGACAAGCGACAGGCGGATTAGTGAGCAAGAATTATACGAACATTACCTGTATTGAACTCGGCAGTAACCTCGCAAAGTTCACCGCAGACAAATTCAAGGCATATCCCTCGATCCAAGTGATTAACACTTCTTTTGAGGACTGGAATAACGAAGGAAAGCAATTTCAACTAATCGTATCAGGAACAGCCTTTCACTTCATTGATCCTGAAATAGGTTATCGTCGTGCTTGGGAACTGCTTGAGAATACAGGGGGGATTGGCCTTTTTTGGACGATTCATGTACCTGGCTTTGATCCGCTGCACAACGAAATTCGTTCCCATTACGCAGCACTGGCTCCTCATCTCGATGATGCCCGGTATCCATCACCTGATGAAGTCATTCAGGAGCGCAGACAAATGACAGAGCAATCCGGTTGGTTCACGGATATTGTCGTTAAGGAGTACAACTGGACTCAGTCTTGTTCAAGTGAGGAGTACGCTGCGCTGTTAAATACTAATTCTAAGCATCAGCAGCTTTCTGAGGAAGTTCGGGGTTCACTACTGGAGCGAATCAAAAATTCGATTGATCATGCAGGTGGGACGATAGATAAACAGCACAAGGTTGCTCTTTTCCTGGGAAAGAAGAAAGTATAGATATATTAATTTCTGTACCATTCCAAATGAAGAAGGAGAGAGAAATATTATGAGTGATCAGCGTTCAACATATAATATTCAAACAGCCGTATTAGGTTTTGAGGAGGAATTGGAAAGGTTAAGGATGCAGGCAGTCATGGGATGGTCCAAAGAATTCCGGAACTTAGAGTGGTATGGTTTGAAAAATGGGATGCGCGTATTAGAGGTTGGAAGCGGACCTGGTTACATCACAGAGCAATTGTTGAACAGCCTGCCGCACAGCGCAATTACTTCGCTGGAGATTGATCGTTCTTTACAAGCGGAGGCCAAAGAACGACTGAAAGATGTCCCCACTGAGCGATTGCAGTTTGTGGAATCTTCCATCTATGAGATGGAGCTGCCTGATCATTCTTTCGATTTTGTCGTGGCAAGACTTATCTTCCTTCACTTGAACAATCCTGCCGAAGCTGCACAGGAGATACTGCGCGTACTGAAGCCTGGCGGCCGCCTTGCCATTATTGATGTGGATGATGGCATTTTTGGAGCGGTAAATCCGGATGTACCGGCTCTCCACACGGTATTAATGAAAATTTCGGACTATGTTTCACAGCATGGCGGGAATCGTTTAATTGGCAGAAGCCTGCCGCGGCTGCTTTCCGAGAATGGTTACGTCGATGTTGACATCGATGCTGTGCTGCAGCACAGTGATGTACTGGGCATTGAAGGTTTCAAACATCAGTTTAATCTCGATCGTTTTATACATTTTGCTGACAAAGGGATCATCAGCGCGGAGGAGTTCGCCCAGCTGCAGCAGGCCTCCGAAGCAATCAATCACTCGCCTGAAGCCTATGCCATGATGAATTTCATAACCGCCTGCGGCATGAAGCCGCTGTAAAAAGGAGGATCAGGATGAATATCATTCATGCTTTTCAAGATACAGTAGTTCGAGGGGATCATAGGGGCATGATCGACTTATTGAAAAAATATGAACAATCCAGCAAACTGTCTGTTAATGAACGCGGATGGGTATATTGGAATGTTTCAGACGGCTATGCCTTGTTAAGAGAGCCGGAGCCGCTGTACACTAATCAGCGGGCCTTTTTCGAATGGGGCAAAGAATACCTTGCCCCCGAACAGCTGCACTGGATCGTTTCCGATTCAACGCAAGCGCTATCATTGTCTCTAGGTCATTATTTTGATTATTGGATTGACTGGTATCAGTATGCTTGTACTCATGCACCAAAGCTGGAATGTAACCGGGGTGTTCGATTTGAGAGCCACCGGGCATTATGCGGGACCTTCTGGGTATTAGAGAGGTACAGTGCGATGGCCGATGCACTGGAAAACATGAAACAGCTCATTGAAGAAGATGAGCTGTGGTCCAATATTCTTTTTGCCCGGATTACATATTACAAACAGCGTCTGGCTTATCTGTATCATTCAAGTGATGATGAAAGAGCTGAAGCGGATCTGCTTCTGGATGAGACAATGCATTTGGTAGACAAGATCGACTGGTCTTTATTAAAGCCGGTCAAAGACAATCATATTATAGGCAGCTGGGAAGACCTTAACACTGCAAGAAACTCAGAGAGAGATATCCATATTGCTTTAAATAATCTGGCATGTATTCTGGCAGATATTAATAAGACCGGGCAAAGTGTGAAATTGTTTAGACAGCTGCAGGACAGCGGGTATGCCTTGAATGGATATGCTTTTTCCAAGTATATATATGGAGTCTGGAAGGCGGAAGGGACGGGAGCGGTTCAAAAAACGTTAGCTGCCAATGATCATAAAATCTCTGAGCTTATGCAGCACAGCCCTGTACTCTCTGAGCTTAAAGATCAGCTGGGAGTCTAACCAGAAGCGAACTTCTGTCAATATGAGGAAGTAAGAAAGAAGGAATGGCTGCGAAGATTAAAATGGACCCTGCAGACCAGCTTTGGCTTGAACTAATGGCAAACATGCTTTGATTTGAGACGTTGAAATGGTTTGAATTCCCTGAAAGGAGTGATGTGGTATGAGACGGCAGTTGAATACGTGCATAAGAAAACATTCAGGAGGAATTTCAAATGACTATTCAGGTAAGACCTGTTTCGACGGATGATTGGTTTGCTTGTACCCGGCTGGAGGTAAGTGAAGAACAGAAAAAATGGTTCCCGGCACCGGTTGTTTACTGGATGGCTGAATCCAGATTTGTTACAGACTTTCATCCCATGGCAATCTATAAGGACTCGAATCTGGTCGGTTTTGCAGTGTACTCTGATCAGGTGCATGACGCGGGAGACTACTGGCTTCCAGCTTTGATGATCGACAGCAAGTATCAGGGCAGAGGATATGGAAAAGAAAGCCTCCTTGCTTTGGTGCAGTGGATGCAGAGGACATTGAACTGCGAACGCATTATCATTGGACATAGACCTGAGAATCGGGCTGCAGGTGCGTTGTATGAATCCTTTGGCTTCCAACGTGTAAGTGAAGAGCTTATCGATGGTGAGGTGGTTCGAGCCTTCCGCTGTCGTATATAAACAGCTGAATAACAGTTCTGAGGCTGATGATATCACATGGGATAGGTTTTTAGAAAGGAGAGTCAGGCGAAGATGAAATTGTTCAAAAAGCTGACCTTCTGGTTTGTGCTTTTCTCGCTGCTGGTGTGTTTCAACAATCTATCCGGTAATGATGATAAAAATATTTTGATTTATTTGACGAATCCAATGAATTCCCTGCTAAACGGATGGCTGACTCACATCAATACGAACCCGGAAACAACGTACTTGTTTAAGCCGCTCATTTGTGGATTGCATCTGCTTTTTTGGACCGGACTGGGTCTGGTCATCGATACGTTAATAAAGAAGGATAAGGCGAGAAGACAATCGGGGAGGTAACGACGATGGCTCGTATATATGGAGAACGAATCGTACTCAGAGAATACCAGGATGACGATCTGCAGTATATGAGACAATGGGTCAACGACCCGGACATTACTGCAAATTTATCAGACAATTTCTTGTACCCTCATTCGAGTTATGAGACCGAGTCCTTTTTTCAAACGATGGCTCAGGGGAAGGCCGCTAATAAAAGTTTTGTTATCGGAGCGAGAGAATCACTTGAATATATAGGTCAGATTGACCTGTATAAAATAGATTGGAAAAATCGTTTTGCTTCGTTAGCTATCGTGATTGGAAGAAAAGAGTATTTGGGCAAAGGATACGGCAGCGAAGCGATTCGCATGCTCCAGAAGTTCGCTTTCGAAGAACTCAATCTGAATCGCTTGGAACTTGAAGCGTATGAGTATAATCAGTCGGCTCATAAGTGTTATGTTCAATGCGGATTTCAAGAAGAAGGCCGCTATCGGAACAAAATATATAAGAGTGGAACATATCGGGACAGCATCGTGATGAGTATTTTGAAGCACGAATATGAACATCGACTGCATACAGAAGCTCTGTCTTAATCTGGATCAGCATCGAATATCAACCTAAAACTTAAATCTCAGTATCCATCTCAATATCTGTGTCCATATTAGTTTAGTACCGCTTGACAGCCTTAGGGCTGCAAAGCGGTTTTTTTGTTTCCGGCATGCCGCCATATGAAATTCTTTCTTTCATTTGCAACAATTGTGATCAACAATACAGCAATATTGTTCAGATTAGTTCGAAATAACTGTGATACAATTCATTGTAAAGCGCTATCATTTTAAATTATTAAACTATATTGCTATTTATATTCTGAGAAGGGAGATCTTTATGAATGTTAACCATACACACCCCGACGAATATGGCACTGCAGGAAAATGAAGTTTATGTGCGCTCGGAAGCAGACAATTTTCAGGATGAATGGCCTGTTCACACGCATAACGGGTATGAGATTCACTATTTTATCCAAGGGGATGCGACCTTTCTAATCGGTGATCGAATCTACAAGCCGAAGCCCGGAGACATGTTCATATTTAAAGGAGGCGTACCCCACCGGATTAACCCTTCTAGAGAGATTGTATACAAGCGGAGCTTTGTTAATTTTACGGAACTGCTGCTGCTCGACCTGCTTGAACTTAGTCAATTGGATAATCTGATATCCATATTTCACCATCCAAACGGACTATTGGTGCACTGGTCCCTTGAAGAGCGCGAGTACATTACCAATACATTTAAGGGAATTAAAGAGGAAATGGATGCCCGCAGCGCGGGATGTAAAACTATGGTGAAACTGATCCTTACGCAGCTGCTGCTGCGCATTTACCGGAAAATGAACAGCGAGCAGTCCGTTGATCCCATCTTACTCTCATCACAGAAACAGACCAGTGTAAGCCGGGTTCTGCATTATCTAAACCAGAACTATGCGGAGAATGTTTCACTCGATGAGCTGTCCAAAACACTGCATTTGAATAAATACTACATTTGTCATTCTTTTAAAGAGACGACGGGATATACCATCAGCAATTATGTCATACGCAAAAGGGTGGCAGAAGCCAAAAAGCTGCTGCTGTCGACGGATGCATCGATTTTGGCGATCTCCGAGACATTGGGCTTTAATACCCCTGTGTATTTCAGCAGAGCTTTTAAACAATATGTGGGGGTTTCACCACAGTTGTTTCGTAAAAACGAACTGCTTAGCGCAGTGAAAAACCACTAATTCCTCTCAAGGAGATGTTGATATGAATAGAAAAATGAAGTTTAAAATACGCATCAGTGTTCTATTAACTGTAGTGCTCATGATGCTGACTGCTTGCGGTAATGCAGGTAACAACGCAAATGGAAAAGGGGCTGCTCTCGATTTCTTATGGTTCTCTGATGGAAAAGAAGGAGAAGTGATCAAAGAAATCATTAAAGAATACGAGCAGAGCGGCAGCAATGTGAAAATCAATCTGATTGAAGTCGGCTTCAAGGATGTCCAGACCAAATTGAAAACGATGTTATCAGGTGGCAAGCCGCCTGCCCTGGCCCGGGTGACGGATACGGGATCTTTTGCAAATCAGGCAGTTGATCTCACCCCTTACGTGGAGAACGTGGAACAATTCCAGGATCAATTTATTGACTCTCTCAAACCTTATTATGTTATGGATGGCAAATTGGCAGCAGCGCCGATGGATGTCACGGCAAATGGATTGATATATAACAAAACGTTATTTGATAAAGCCGGTGTCAAAGTACCCACTTCTCCGGAAGAGGTATGGACGTGGGATGAATATATCGCTGCATTAAAACAGGTGATGGACAAAGGTGGAGCACGATATGGAATGGTTTGGGATGTCACTCCACATCGGTGGTCCACGCTGCTGTACCAGCATGGCGGAAGCATCTTAACGGAGGATGGCAGTGCGGCAGCGATTAACAGTGAGGCAGGAATCCGTTCCATGGAGATGTTCAAGCAGCTTCATCAAGAGGGGATCATGCCTGATTCGGTATGGCTGGGTGGAGAGAATCCGAATAACTTGTTCCGTTCCGGTACGGTAGCAGCTCACTGGGCTGGCAACTGGATGATCAGCAATTACAAGGATATTACCGACTTCGAGTGGGGCGTGACCTACATGCCCAAAGGAACACAGCGTTCTTCCGTTCCGGGCGGAAAGTTTCTTATGGCTTTTAAGGGAAGCGGACAGGAGCAGCAGGCTGCCGAATTTATCGAATATTTAACGTCCAAAGAAGTAAATTCCAAATATAATCAGGAGTCGCTCTTCATGAGTCCGCGGAAGGACAGTGCTGCTTTGAATTATGAATTTGGGAAGGACATGTTTGAAATGTTCTCGGACGAGTTGAAAAACAGTTCGCCGCTTGCAGCGAACGACTGGTCCAGACAGACGCTGATCTCCAAAATTTCAACGGATTTGAAAAATCATATTATGGACGTGTTATCCGATAAAGCAGCTCCACAGGAAGCACTGGATCAGATGGCTAAGCAGATTAATGAAGCCATTGGCAGTCAATAAAATGCTAGGCCGGACTCAAGCCAAACATAAAGCCACATACAAAACATAAAGTCACATCGGAATCACATAAGGAGGCTTGACAGTTCCAGTTAAGCCTCCCTCTCATAATGAAGTCATAAGGAAGGAGCACGCAGATGAGTGAAAGACAACGATCCAATCATAAAACATTGGCAGGACAGAACAGGAAGCTCGTCATCGCTCCATATCTGTTTATACTTCCCAATCTCTTGATCTTCAGCACCTTTATCGTATTTCCATCGTTATTGGGCTTGTACTATTCTTTTCATGTCTATGATGGACTGAATCCGATGAAGTTCAATGGACTGGACAACTATCTCAAGATATTGACAGATCGGGAATTTTGGTCAACGATCGGACGAACTGGCGTCTATGCCGTCATAGTTGTTCCGCTCATTTATGCGGCGGCTCTAGGCATTGCCCTGCTGCTTGCGCGCGAGATTCGAATGCGCGGATTCTTCAGAGCCATATTTTACTGGCCAACGATGATTTCTTACATCATCGTAGGTTTGACCTGGAAGTGGATTTTCGGAGATTCATTTGGCATTCTGAATCATCTGCTCACGATGGCAGGTGCGGAGCCGGTAGGTTTCTTAACGTCATCGTTTTGGGCCAACACAGCTGTAATTATTGCGACAGTATGGTCACGCGCGGGCTTTTTCATGGTCATTTTCATCGCAGGCCTGCAGGCAATCCCTACAGATTATTATGAGGCTGCCCGCTTGGATGGAGCGACAGGTTCGAAAGTGTTTCGTTACATTACGCTCCCGCTTCTGAAGCCTACGAGTTTACTTGTTGTTATGCTTTGTCTCATTGATGCGTTCAAGGCATTTCCACTTATGTTTGCGCTTACAGGCGGTGGGCCAGGCAAAGAGACAACGTTCATTGTTCAATACATTTATGAGATTGGTTTCAACAGGCAGGAATTGGGTCTGGCCAGCGCGATGTCCGTGATTCTGTTTATTCTCATTGGTGGGTTCTCGGCACTTCAATTCCGTTTATCGAAAGGAGGAGCTGTCTGATGGTCATGAAACCTATAGCCAAAATTACAATCTACAGTTTGTTAAGTGCGGCCGCAGTATTGTGGCTCCTGCCTGTGCTGTGGGTGGTGATCTCTGCCCTGAAGACGAATAGCGATCTGTACAGTTTTCCTCCCAAGTTATGGCCGGATCCAGTCACCTTCGAACATTTCAAGGAGGCTTTCAAAAAAGGCGATTTCGGTTTGTATTTTATGAATAGTACCATCGTAACGCTGTCCTCAACGCTGCTGCTGCTCCTGATCAATTCCATGGCTGGTTTTGCACTCGCGAAGTATCGATTCCGGGGAAGCTCGATTATATTAATTGCATTCATCTCAACACTTATGATTCCGATTGAGGTTATCATGATTCCCATCTTCAAAGTGCTGAGTGCACTTGGTTTATATAACAGTCTGCTTGCAATCATTATCCCGCCTGCAGCCACACCGACAGGTGTGTTCCTTATGCGCCAATATTTGCTGACCGTACCCGATGAGCTGCTGGAAGCGGCACGCATGGATGGAGCAGGAGAATGGAAAATTTATTGGAGCATTATTCTGCCTATAGCCAAACCGATCCTTGCCGTACTCGCCATCTTTTCTTTTATGTGGAGATGGGATGACTTTGTATGGCCGTTAATCGCTATTAGCGATCCATCCAAATATACGATCCAGCTTGCGCTCTCTAATTTTATTGGTGAATACAACGTGGATTGGGGAAGCCTGCTTGCAATGTCCGTCATCACGATGCTTCCGGTATTGATTGTTTTTATGGTTTTCCAGCGTTATTTTGTCAGCGGCATGATTACTTCAGGAATGAAAGGATGAGTTGAATGTTAGAATCTACCCGCAGCGGGATGCACACTTTGAATTACAAGCCAATGAAAATAGGCAGCAGTCAGGTCATTAATCACTGGATAACCAGCGGGATCTATACAGAGCCTGTAGCCTTTGTTCCAACTACAATGGAGGGAGATATTAATGATTGGCTTATCGATGGTTTTGCCATTCATGAGAACCCGTGCAGGCAGGAATTTGTTGAAATGAGGAGATCGCAGGCTGCGCCCCGGTTTTTTGAACAATGGAGTGAGTTTCCGAGCCCGGGAGACCCATTCAATGGAGTGAAAGCTAAGATGCCATGGGAGATTTATTCTCCCTGGGGCAATCCGCGAGTAGAGAAATCAGGATTCTGGTTTGTACCCACCCATCTGCGCAGTTATGCGGCGACACGTCTCGTCTCTCCGACCGGCCATAAGGCTTCATTCCGGATCAAAACGTACGGAAGTCTCTCCTTGTGGATCAATGGAGAACAGGTGACTGACTTTGCGCCGCTCGTTCGCAACCAGGAGCAGGAGATTATTATAGATGCTGAGCTTTCCGCAGGAATCAATGAAATCTATGCCTGCTGGGAGGACCTGGCCGAGCGAGATACGATGTATGCCTTTGCGCTCGATTATCTTGGCAATGAAGAACTGCATATTTCGCTGCCTATTGCTTCTCATTTAGTGGAGCCTGTGCAATCCGCAGAGCGTGCCTTGGAACAGGCTCATTTTCCCTCAGATCTCTTTCGGGGTGAGCAGATTAAGCTTAGACTTCCGCGTCCTCTGCCAGATACCGTTAGAGAGATAGATATCCAGTATGGGAACTTCTTTGATGGCACTGAAAACAAGACGATACAGATCGCTGAGAAGGAGAAAGATCTGGTTCTGGGCCATACCAATGAAATAGGCCATCATTACGTGTACTTCACGCTGACCATTTCAGTTTCAAACGTAACACTGACGAAGAAGTTCGGCTGTCAATCCTACGATACCGGTTATGATGAGGCTGCTCTGGAAGCTGCGGATATTGAAGCTCGCAAATCTCTGGCTCTGCGATGTATTGCCGAGAAGGGCAGTCCTAACATTCATACGGCGATTGCCATGTTAAAAACCAATGGTAATAGGCAGGAAGCGGAGAAGATGCTGCTTGAAGGTGTAGAAGGCATTGAGCAGCGGAAGGATTGCAGTGATTTTTATCTGGTCGGGTTGTTTCGCCTATGGAGAGATGAACGAAACAGCGGTTTGTTCAGCGAGTCGTTCTGGAATCGGGTAAAAGCGAGTATTTTGAACTATCGATACTGGATTGACGAACCCGGCGATGATGTCATGTGGTTCTTCAGCGAAAACCATGCGCTGTTGTTCCACACGAATGAGCTGTTAGCGGGACAGCTGTTCGGGGAAGAAGTGTTCACGAACAGTGGTGAATCCGGTGAAGTACACCGTCAAAAAGCAGAACAGAGGCTTGCCTTATGGTTTGAGCGCTTCATGGATGAAGGCTTGGCAGAATGGAACTCAAGCGCATACATTCCGATTGATGCCGTCGGACTGCTGCATATCTATGAATTTGCACACAATGAACAGCTCCGGCAGCAGGCGAAAAAGGCAATGGATTTGTTATTTTATTATATAACGGTGCAGATGCATCAGGGTGTGATGTCTACAACGTTCGGCCGCAGCTATGAGAAGGAACTGCTGGGAAGTTATGCTGCGGGAACAACTTCCATGTGCTGGATCGGTTATGGAGTCGGTCATGTCAATAATTATTCGATCAGCAATGTGGCGCTAAGTTTATCCGATTATATTCCTCCAGCGGCATATCAAGAGCATCTGACGCTTGGGGAAAATCAGCAGCTGACGTTCACCAATCAGCAGGGTAAGGGAGGGTACGCCAAGCTCTATCATTATCGAACAGCGGAATATGCCCTGTCTTCCATTGTAGGCTTTCGAGCAGGCAAGCCGGGGTATCAGGAGCATGTCAACCACCTGTCTCTATCGCCTGAAGCGCAGGTCTGGGTGAATCATCCCGCCGAAATATACAAGCATGGAGATGGCCGCCCTTGCTTCTGGGCCGGGAATGGCATCCTTCCCAATGTTGTGCAGCATGAGGGCATAGCTCTGATGATGTTTGATATTCCGGCAGATCAGACTGCGGATTGGACACATGCTTATTTTCCGACGAGCTTTTTCACAGAGTGGGTGAAGCATGAGAACTGGGTTTTTGCCCGTCTGAATAAAGGATATGCGGCTCTCTATTCAGCTAACGGGATGAGTATGGAGAAGAACGGTGTAACGAGAGAGCGTGAGCTTATTTCTCATGGATTGCGTAATGCCTGGATCATAAGAGCAGGAAACGAACAGCAATTCGGATCATTTCATGCTTTTATAAACCAAGTTCGTTCGGCAGGCCCACAATTCGACAGTACTTCTCTGACGCTCAGCTTGACTGATCCTGTATATGGTTCGATAGAGTGGGGAATGAACAAGCCTTTTCTTATTCAAGGAGAGGAAATCATACATGGCGGTTACGGAGTAAGGGGACAGCTGCAGATCCAGAACATGACGCGTTGAAGTCTGCGTAATAAATCTAGGGAGTGAGGGCTAACATGCTGAATCAAGAACTGCTTCTGGAGAAAATAAGCAAAGTATCCGATGCGATGAAATCGATGAAAAACACAAGTATCAATGAACAATTTCCCATTGGACTAATCGACATCCATCTATGGGAATGGCCGCAAGGGGTTGGACTTTACGGCCTTCTTCAGCTCTATGAAACGACCCAAGATGCTGAGGTGCTGCGTTTTCTTGAATCTTGGTACGATGCAAGACTGAAGGAAGGGCTGCCCGAAAAAAATGTAAATACCTGCGCTCCGCTTCTCACTTTAATGTCGCTAAGCCAGCTGACCGGGAACAAGGAATACGAACGTGTCTGTGAAGAATGGAGCAGCTGGATTATGGAGGAACTGCTGCGAACCGGAGATGGTGCGTTTCAGCATATGATTACGGGGGATGCCAATGACGGTCAGATTCTGATTGATACGCTTTTTATGACAGTGCTGTTTTTGGCCAAAGCAGGGGTGCACTTCAAGAAAGCATCGTATGTAGAAGAGGCCAAGCGGCAGTTCCTTGTGCATATTAAATACCTATACAATAAAAAAACAGGGCTGTTCTATCACGGCTGGGATTTCAATGAGCATCATAACTATGGTGCGGTTCATTGGGGAAGAGGTAATGCGTGGTATACGGCTGGAGTTATGGATTTCCTCCATATCATTCCCATCGAAGACGGACTGAAGGCTTATCTTCTGGATACAGCGACGGCGCAGGTCAGAGCACTTAGCAAACTGCAGCATGAGGACGGGATGTGGCACACGGTGCTGGATGATCCTGATTCGTATAAAGAAACCTCGGCAACGGCTGCATTCGGGTACGGTATTCTGAAGGGAATCCGTTATGGCTACCTGGATGAGTCCTATCGGAATACCGGTATGAGAGCACTTGAAGCCGTGCTGCGGCAGATCGATACGACTGGAGTTGTACAGCAGGTATCATACGGAACTCCTGTAGGGCAGGATGCTGCGTTTTATAAAGAAATACCGATCAGTCCAATGGGTTATGGACAAGCACTTACGCTTTTTATCCTGATTGAGGGACTGCGTGCTCCAGAAATCGATAATGGATGAATCTTGTGTCAGGAAATGATGAAGTAAAGGATGAAACGGTACCCCATAGAGTGGACTCTTTAAGGTCGCTCTATGGGGTTTTTCTATTGATCTATTGGTTCTGGTTTGCCTCTGTAATTTCCGTTATTCCTGTATCCGTGAATTCCTCGATTTGAATTCCTTCAGCTGCACGGAGTAGTGCTTCGATGATTTCTGTTCCCCACACCCGCTCATTTTGCGAAATGACGGCTGACAGCTGCCCATTCAGCAGTCCTTTTTCACTGATCGGGCTGTCACCAAAAGCAATAAGATGCCGATTCAGACCTTTTGCTTTCCAGACGAGGGCAGAGGCTGAGACGGATATAAAATCCAGCCCAACGACGGCATTAAAATGGGGGTGGGCGTCAATCATGGATTCGATATCATTCACGGCTCGATCTTCGCTGCCCTGATTGTACTTGACCTCCAAAATTTCAATGTCGGTTTCACTGCGAATATAATCAACGAATCCGTTCAGCCGCTGCTGCAGACCCTGCATCTCTTCCAGACCGCTTTCGACCAGAATCATGCCTTCATCATGGAGCAGTCTTGTTGTGGTCATCGCGAACTGCTGCCCTGTACGATAGTTGTCTGCTCCGATATAGGCAGTCCGCTTGCTGGAAGGCGCATCGGATTCAAACGTGACAACAGGAATACCGGCTTCTCTGGCTTTGTTAATTGCAGGAGTGAGCGCGGCGGCATCTACAGGTGAAATGGCGATGCCGTCAACCCGCTGCTTGATCATGTTCTCCAAAATGCGAATCTGCTGCTCCGTACTCGCTTCATCGGGGGCATTCACGGCCAGCGTGATCTGATGTTTCTCAGCAGACTGCGCAGCATCCATCGTGATCATCTCGTAAGCCCTATGTGTCATCGGGTAGATCATTCCAAATGTTTTGTTTTCTGCAGGCCTTTCAGCGGGAGAAGCCGCATGAAGATTAATCTCTTTGGTCCTGGAATGCAGATCAACTGAACCGGAAGCTGCCATTGAACAAGAAGTTATGGTTAATGGAAGCAGCATCACAAGCATGAACAAGCAGGTCTGTTTGACTTTATTCATAACACGGACTCTTTTCTCTGATCTGATTGTGGTTCCTTGAATACGGTTGCCCCCTGCGTGCGGTATTCTTTCGGCGTAAATCCCGTTGTTTTTTTGAATATATTCGAGAAATAGTGCGGATCATTATAGCCAACCTGATAAGCAATCTCAAAGGTCTTGTTGTTCGTTGTTTTCAGCAGTTCCTTGGCCCTGCCGATTCTTACCTGAGTTAAGTACTCTGTGATTGTCTGACTGGTTTCCTGGCTGAAAATTTTACTGAGATGACTAGGGCTGATGCGTACATGTGCAGAAATCATCTTTAACGACACCTGCTCGTTATTATAATGCTGCGAGACATATGCTTTGACTTGATCAATGACATCACTGTATTTACCAGAGGATTCGGCTCTCCACTGCCATAATAGATTCAACAGTGAGCATAGATACTGCGTACAGCTTTCCCAGTTTGAAATCCTCTGAATGATCTGCTGCAGATTCCGGATATTTTCGTCTGGGTTGGCACTCGTTCGAAACAGCTGATTTGCGAGTCGAAAAGACTCAAGGGTTAGATCATTTAACAGATAGAAGCCATAGGATGAGGAATTCCAGTCAATCGACTGTAATGGAGCAGCGAATTCTTGTATAAAGCTGTGCACCAAATGCGGGTCGCCAATCTTCAGAAAATCAAGAAATCGACTGCGATCAAGCAAAATATGGGTTTTCTCATCCAGATGAAGTTCACGGAGCGAAGCTTTGTTCTGCTGGGTCAGACGGGCAAAATACTTGTCTTCATCCGCCTCCAGGTACGAAACATGAATCCCCTGCAGACGCTCCTGATTACTGCCAATACCGATAGTGATGCTGCAGTGGAACTGCTGTTCCAGTTCCACGCGTACCTGCCCTCGGAGCTGTTCCAGATAAGCCGTGATCCGATCCTCCGCATTGGATTTGAGCAGCAGCACCAGCTCGGTTCGGCTCCGAATGTAAGGAAGAAGTTCGACATGAGTGCCGCAGATGTCCTCAAGGACACGCCGTACTTTATTCAATAACAGCTCCGGATGCTGAGCATCATCCTGCGTTCTGATATCCACAATAGCGATGGTGTAGACTTTGGCTGAAAGAGGGAGCGAAAGCCGCTTGGCTGAATCGATGGCATCGGTTGTACCTATAAGTCCGCCGCATAGATCGGCAAGCAGCCTTTCTTTGGTCATCGTGAGGCTTGTCAGCTGCTGCTGCTCTTCATCGATTTTTTGGCTGACTTGATGCAAAATGTGAAGAAGATCTGCCCCGCTGACGGGTTTTAGACAATATTCGGTGACCCCCAGGCGGATGGCCTCTTGAGCATAACTGAATTCATCATGACCGCTCATAATAATAATCTTGATCCCTGGCTTCTGCCCCCGGACGATGGAGGCCAGCTCTAACCCGTTCATAAACGGCATTTTGATGTCGGTAATGAGAATATCAGGTGCCCATTCTTCGATTAAAGGCAGGGCAAGTTCCCCATCCGGTGCATCTCCGCAATAGTGAAAACCTTCCTTTTCCCAATCCACGCCGTTACGTATGTTTTCACGAATACCGATTTCGTCATCGACAATCATCACCTTTTTCAATGCCGAACCTCCTTGCTTTTTGGAATGCGAATCTTAAATGTACTGCCTTCCATATAGGTGCTGTCCATCTCAACACCGTAGGACGGGCCAAAATAGAGTCGAATCCGGTGATGCACATTGAGCAGACCGAATCCGCCTTCCTGTTCATTTCCCAGAAGCGAACGAGAGCCTGCAGGCTGTTCCAGTTCTTCTCTCAATTGGGCCAATCGTTCAGGGGTCATGCCGGCGCCGTTGTCCTGAACGGTAAGCACGATGCTCGTATCGTCAGCGTAACCTCCTATAGACACAAGCCCTTGACCACGTTTGTTCTTAATGCCATGGTAGATGGCGTTTTCAATCAGGGGCTGCAGCGTCATTTTCAGAATCGGATACTCCTGAAGTTCAAGATCTACTTTGATTTCGTATGTTAAAATGTCGTGATATCTCATCTGCTGAATAACCAGATAATTTCGGGCATGCTCCAGCTCGGTCTGGATGGATACCCAGTCAAAGCCTTTGTTTAGACTCAAACGAAAGAACCTGGAGAGAGCTTGAACCAGTTGGATCACACTTTCTTTTTTTTCGGCTTCGGCCATCCAGATAATCGACTCCAGCGTATTGTATAGAAAATGCGGATTAATCTGAGCCTGCAGCGTTCGCAGTTCAGCTATTTTGACTTGTTCATTTTCCTTGATGCTTTGGTCAATCAGCGTTTTAATTTTCTCCAGCATGATGTTGAAACTTTGCCCTAAGTCCGCAATTTCGTCCGATCCCGTGGGAGCAACCTTCACCTCAAGGTAACCGTTCGCCGCCTTTCGCATTTTATTCATCAGAATCTGAATCGGATGAATAAGCCGGTTGTTCAGGAAAAAGTACAAAGAAATAGCAAAGAATGCGCTTAATGAAACACTGATAATAATTAACTGGCGAATGCTGTTGGCCTCGGCAATAATCTCTTGAAAGGGCGCAGCCCCGATAATTTTCCACCCGGTCTGCTTGGACGTGCTGTATACGACAAACTGAGGTTTGGACCCTGCAGACAGATTAAAGCTGTCCTGCTGTGCGTGGAGAGGAAATGAGTTGATCTGGTTGATGATAGCCAGAGAAGCCTGGTCAGCAGCTGGTTTAAAAAGTGTTTGTCCATATTGATCATTAATATAAAAGAAACCCGAATCTTTGATAGTCGTTGTTCTCAAAAAATCATCAATGAATGCATCATTCATATCAATCACAATAAAGCCGATCACTTCATGAGTAATGCGTTCTTTGACCGTAGATATAATTGAAAGCGCATTCTGTTTAGGGTATGCGAATCCATCCAACCGGTTGTGCTCGGCATAGGGTGCTGCATGAGGTATCCGCAAAATGGCATCAGGGTACTGGACCAGATACTGAAAATAGGGATTTCGAAGCGGGTTGCGCTCCAGCTTGAATACTCCTTTTCGTTCACTGAGCCCTTTGCCATAGAAGTTAACAAATGAAATATTGAGCACTTTGTCATATTTGTAGGTTTCCCGGTAGAGATTGTACGTCTGCAGGATGGCTTTGGCTTCGGTATATGACTCGGATTGGGAGTACAAATACTGAAGAACTTGTGGATTTTTACCCAATTCCAGCAGCCGCTCGGTATCTTCGAACATGATGTCAATGTTTCTGGCAAGCTGATCCGCAGCCAGCTGTGTGGAGGCTTTGTTATGATTTGAAACGACAGTATAGGACTTTTGGTAAGATATCAATCCAACGATGATTAGCGGTACAGAGCTGAGGATGATGAACATGCTGAGTAATTTAAGCCTGAGGCTTGAAGCAATCCATTGAACAATTTTCAACATATTCCACTCCATCTGAAGGGATCAGGATCAAAAGGTAGCATTATTATAACATGAATTTGAACGATGGAAGCTCATCGCAAAATAGTACACGATAAACGAAAAAAATTACACATTTTCATAACATGTCCTCCACAATTACTAAATTATTACATAAATTCCGCATGACATTCCATGTCCGTGAACGTTGTAAGCGTTTTATAATGTGGTCACACCACATAAGGTGAACATAACAAGGGAGGATCACATGATGCGAAGCAAAAAAAAGTGGGGACTCACCATCGCACTGGCGATGGTTATGATGGTCAGCACAGCTTGTAACAGCGGTAATGGGCAGCCGGCACAGATCCAGGTAAACCGGCAGGGGAAAACGGAAGTGCGCCGGCCAGCGCCAAAACGATCACACTCGGTTTCAGCCAGGTTGGTGCGGAGAGCGGCTGGCGTTCAGCGAACACCAAATCGATTCAGGATTCAGCCAAAGAAGCCGGTTATGATCTGAAGTTCTCGGACGCGCAGCAGAAGCAGGAAAATCAGATTAAAGCACTGCGTTCCTTTATTCAGCAGAAAGTGACGGTTATTGCGTTCTCTCCTGTGGTCGAGTCTGGTTGGGATACGGTCTTAAAAGAAGCTAAGGATGCAGGTATCCCTGTCATTCTGACAGACCGGGCTGTGGATTCACCGGATAAATCGCTGTACAAGACGTTTATCGGTTCTGACTTTGTAGAAGAAGGACGCAAAGCGGGACAGTGGCTGAGCGATCAATATAAGGATACACAGGAAGAGATCAATATCGTTGAACTGCAGGGGACAACGGGTTCTGCACCTGCGAACGATCGGCAGGAAGGTTTTATGGAGGTCATCGGTTCCAACCCTAAACTGAAAGTCATTGCCTCACAAACGGGTGACTTTACCCGTGCAAAAGGTAAAGAGGTCATGCAGGCCTTCCTTAAAGCCCATAAAAAAATCGATGTGCTTTATGCACATAATGACGATATGGCGCTGGGTGCAATTCAAGCAATTGAAGCTGCAGGATTGAAGCCGGGCGTAGACATTACCATTATCTCCGTCGATGCTGTGAAAGATGGCATGCAGGCAGCTGCCGATGGCAAAATCAATTTTATCGTGGAATGTAATCCACTTCTCGGACCTCAATTAATGGAAGCTGTTCAGGCCGTGGTGGACGGTAAAGAGATCGAAGCCCGCATCGTTACGGATGAAACGACCTTCACATCCGAGCAGGCCAAAGAAGCGCTCCCGACACGCGAATATTAATAAGTACAAGCGGTTAACACCGAAAAGTCATTTTTCGACCTGACTGTCGTAAATGACTTTTTTCTATCCGGTATCATTTTTCCGGCATGACTTTTTCATCTGATGAGTGCTTCGCTGTGCGATTTTGATATAAAGGGGAGGATTACATGGATGCTGTGCATGCACCCATACTGCAAATGACAGGCATCACCAAGCGTTTTCCAGGAGTCAAGGCACTCTCGAACGTCAGCTTTCGTCTGTTTCCAGGAGAGATTCATGCGCTGATGGGCGAAAATGGAGCTGGAAAGTCAACGCTGATCAAAGTGCTTACAGGCGTGTACTCGATAGACGAAGGCTCGGTGACCATGGACAATCATGTCCTTGTGATATCCGGGCCGCTTGAAGCTCAAAGAGCGGGAATCAGCACGGTGTATCAAGAGGTGAATCTCTGTCCGAACTTGACGGTGGCAGAGAATATTTTTATCGGGCGCGAGCCGATGAAGTTCGGCAGAATCAACTGGAAACAGATGAACCACGATGCGGAGAAACTTTTGCGGGAAAGATTAAATCTCGTAATTGATGTGAAGGCGCCTCTGCAGACGTATTCGGTAGCAGTACAGCAGCTCATCGCGATTGCAAGAGCGCTGAGTATATCCGCCAAAGTACTTATACTGGATGAACCGACATCCAGTCTGGATAAAAATGAAGTGCAGCAGCTGTTCCACATTATGCGCAAGCTGAAGAGTGAAGGGCTGGCTATTCTGTTTGTGACTCACTTTCTCGATCAGGTATACGAAATGTCCGACCGTCTGACCGTACTTCGCAATGGGGAGCTTGAAGGCGAGTACACTGCCGCAGCGCTGCCGCGTATGGAGCTCGTGCTCAAGATGATCGGCAAAGAGCTTGAGATTCTGGAGGAACTCCCCAAACAGTCGGGTGAAGGGAAACCGGAGACAGAGGAGGGCACAGACGCGGGTGAAGTCATGATCACGGCGACTGGACTGGGACGAAAAGGTGCCATAGAGCCGTTTGATCTGACAATTCGTAAGGGTGAAGTTGTGGGACTGGCAGGTTTGCTCGGTTCCGGTCGAACGGAAATCGCTCGTCTTATCTTTGGCGCAGATCGTGCGGATGAAGGCAGGCTGCTCGTCGCCGAGACCGGAAATACAGTAAAGTCGCCGCGGCATGCCATTGATCAGCACATTGCTTTCTGCTCGGAGAATCGCAAAACGGAAGGCATTATCGACGACTTGACGATCAGGGAAAACATTATTCTTGCGTATCAGGCGACACGGGGCTGGTCCAAACCGATTTCTCGTAAAAAGCAGGATGAATTGGCTGAGAAATATATCAACCTGCTGCAGATTCATCCTAAGAACCCGGAACAGCTGATCAAAAACCTGAGTGGCGGCAACCAGCAAAAAGTACTGCTTGCACGTTGGTTATTGATGAACCCTGATCTGTTGATTCTTGATGAGCCCACACGCGGCATTGATATCGGAGCGAAGGCGGAAATACAGAAGCTGGTGCTTTCACTATCAAAGCAGGGGATGGGTGTACTGTTCATCTCCTCGGAGCTGGAGGAAGTGATCCGGGTCAGTGATCGGGTAGCTGTACTGCGAGACCGGAAGAAAGTAAAGGAACTCACCGGAGAACAGATCCATCAGCAGCAAATTATGAAAGCGATGGCAGGAGGTTGACGTAATGATCAGCAGAATGCGAAAACATCATTTGTTTTGGCCGCTGTGTATGCTTGGTTTACTTTTATTGTTTAACTTGATCTATTCGCCCGATTTTTTCTCGCTTGTGATGCGTGAAGGCAATCTGTACGGCAGTTTAATCGATATTCTTAATTTTGGAGCACCGCTGATCCTGGTATCGATCGGAATGACCTTGGTGATTGCAACTGGCGGCATTGATCTGTCCGTAGGTTCCATTGTTGCCATCTCGGGTGCCATGGCTTGTATGACGATCAGCAAAGGAACAGATCAAAGCTCGTTCTGGCTCGTCCTGAGTGCTCTTGCTTTATCTATTGGTCTTTCCATTGTTTTGGGAGTATGGAACGGGGCACTGGTATCGGCTGCCCGGATTCAGCCCATTATCGCCACGCTGATTCTGATGGTAGCTGGACGCGGTATAGCCCAATTGATCACAAGCGGACAGATTATTACAGTGTCCAATGAACAGTACAGGTATATTGGCGCAGGTTCACTTGCTGCCCTGCCGTTTTCCATTTTCATCGTACTGACTGTGCTGCTCATTGCCGTGCTGCTGACTCGGAAAACAGCGCTTGGGCTGTTTATTGAGTCGGTCGGGAATAACGCACGTGCCAGCCAGTTGGCAGGCATTCGTTCCAAAACGGTCATTCTCGCCGTTTATGTGTTCTGCGGTCTCTGCGCCGGTATTGCAGGACTTATCCTCAGTTCCAACGTTTCGAGTGCAGACGGGAACAACGCGGGACTCTGGTATGAGCTGGACGCCATTCTGGCTGTCGTGATCGGCGGGACTTCGCTGAATGGGGGACGTTTCTACTTGATGGGCACGGTGGTTGGCGCACTGATTATCCAAACCTTAACCACAACGATTTATATGATTGGCGTACCGCCTGAGGTTACGCTGGTTGTCAAAGCTTTTGTTGTACTCGCCGTATGTTTAATTCAATCCGATGCTTTCCGCAAGTCCATGGCAGACCGACTGAAAAAGCGGAAGTTTCCAGCTGAACAAGGGGTGAATCGTCATGTATCTTAATCGAAAACTTCTCCCGGTCCTGGTCACCTTTGGCTTGCTGGCCGTCATGATTGCCATTGGCTCGTTCCGTTACACCGGTTTCTTCTCCACGCAAGTTCTGTTCAATCTGCTGATCGATAATGCCTTTCTGATCATTACGGCGATTGGCATGACCTTCGTAATTGTATCCGGAGGAATCGATCTGTCCGTTGGTTCGGTCATTGCGCTGACAACAATTATTAGTGCAAGCTTGGTTGAGAAGCAGGGCTGGTCGCCCGCCGTGGTCATTCCTATGGTGCTCGTTATGGGTGCGGTGTTTGGCACATTGATGGGAGCGATCATTCATTATTTTAAAATTCAACCTTTCATTGTCACACTGGCAGGAATGTTTCTGGCAAGGGGGCTGTGTTATGTTATCAGTACAGACACCATTACCATTACAAACTCGTTCTATACGAATGCTGCCCAGGCCAAAATCCCGCTGCCGGGCGGCAGCTTCCTTTCTATTAATGTGGTCATAGCTGTGATTGTACTGCTGCTCGCCATTTTCCTTGCTCACTATACTCGTTTCGGACGTAATGTATATGCGATTGGCGGTAGCGAGCAATCGGCTGTGCTGATGGGACTGCCGGTAGCCCGTACCAAAATCTTGGTATATACGTTCAGCGGTTTTTGTTCCGCGCTTGCAGGTGTTGTCTTTACATTTTATATGTTATCCGGTTACGGATTACATGCGATGGGTCTTGAACTGGATACGATTGCGGCGGTTGTCATTGGCGGTACACTGCTGACTGGCGGTGTCGGTTATGTGGTAGGCACGTTCCTCGGTGTATTGATCCAGGGCGTTATCCAAACTATAATTAGTTTCGAAGGCACGCTCAGCTCGTGGTGGACCAAGATTGTGATCGGTTTGATGCTGTTTGTCTTTATTTTATTTCAGCGCCTTCTGAGCGAGCGGCGTGTATCTGCCAAGTCGCTGCACTGAAGAGGGGCGTCAACCAGGATGGAGGAAGGAACAACACATGAAGAATATTGTGAGCTGGTTGTGTGTGCTGCTTCTATTGTGTATTGCGGGCTGCACTGCATACGAGCCTGAGCCAAAGCCCCTTCCTGTTCCATCCAACGTTGATGCGCTGCCATCCGTCGAGGAGTGGATGCAGTCGCGGGAGTACAGTGCACCTTCAAGAGAGTCGATTATACTGGGTTTTTCACAGCTGGGTACAGAGAGTGCCTGGCGCATGGCCAATACAACTTCTATTCAGGATGCCGCTAAGGAATCCGGGATTACACTAATTTTGAAAAATGCAGAACAGTCTCAGAAGAAACAATTCGAGGCTGTTCGTTCTTTTATTAAGCAAAAGGTGGATGTTATTGCTATTGCACCGGTCGTGGAATCCGGCTGGAATGATATTCTTCAGGAGGCAAAGCAGGCGGGAATTCCGGTAATTATCGTCGACCGGTCTGTAGATGTTAAGGATACCTCTCTATTTGTAACCACGATTGGTTCGAACTTCTATGAAGAAGGTGTAAAGGCCGGGAAATATATTCAAGACCGATTGCGAAATGTGCCGGGAACGATTCGCATTGCAGAACTGCAGGGTACAAGTGGATCAACTCCGTCGATCCAGCGTGGAGAGGGTTTTAGAAGTGTATTGGGTTCCAAAGGAAATATTTTGTTTTCACAAAGTGCTCCTGCTGATTTTACAGAGGACAAGGGCAGGCAGGTTATGAACGGTTTTCTTCAAGTGCCGGAAAAGGAAAGGCCGCAGGTTCTTTTTGCTCATAATGATGAAATGGCCTTCGGTGCGATTCGTGCGATCCAGGAGGCTGGATTGAAACCCGGAGAGGACATTGTCATTGTTTCGGTAGACGGCTCGCGAAAAGCGCTGGGCATTCTGGCGAATGGACAGATTAACGCAGTGGTGGAATGCAACCCTCTGCTGGGGCCGCAGCTTATGCAGGCGACCAAGGAGATCATTGCCGGACGCACGCTGCCCAAACGTATGGTGCCCCGGGAGGATATATTTACTAAAGAAAGTGCCAAACGTGAGATGAATAATCGAAAATTTTAACTGTTTAAATCCTGTTGGACAAATCCGACGGGATTTTGCATGATTATTGAAGGTAACGCAGTACGCAGTTAATAATAATCGTTATAGAGGAGTGATCGTATGATCATCATGATCAATGGCGCATTTGGTTCCGGTAAAACTTCAGCTGCAGCGGCACTGCAACCAAAAATCGAAAACAGCATGATCTATGATCCGGAAGAGATTGGTTATATGCTGAGAAAGCTTCTTCCAGAGGAACATCGACAGGAGGAAGAGTGTACAGACGATTTTCAAGATATCGAACTGTGGAGAGTTTTGACAGTGAAGACGGCCAGAGAGATTAAGCAGAAATATAATAAACATCTCATTATCCCCATGACGATCTATAAAAATGTAAACTTTGATTACATCTATAATGGGCTGAAAGAAATCGACCATGACCTGCATCATTTTTGTCTGACGGCGTCTTTGGATACAATCTACGAGCGCTTGGCTAAACGGGGAGATCCATTCGGCGGCTGGCAGTATCAGCAGGCCCCCAAGTGTGTTGAGGCATTCAAAGCGGATCAGTTTGAAACTCGCATTGCCACGGATCATCTGGATACGGGTGGAGTGGTAGATCTGATTTTGCAGAAAGTCAAAGGCTGAAGAGCTGAGGAGGCAATCTGAATATGAAGAGAGGTATACAATTCCACATTCCTAATGCTTATGGCAGCTTTTTGGGAGAAATTCTTAAACCGATCGGGATATCGAATTATGACTGGTTTGTTGGCGGGGGAGAGTCGTATGTTGTAGTTGATGATACGCTGGGAGAAAGTCTTTTCCCAAATCATGCTCCCTGCATGACGGGAGAAGAGCTGCAGCGCATTGTGGAAGATCAGAAGTATTATTTGATCTTTGCGGATTTGAAGGCCTTCCCGAGAGGGGATGCAGTACCGGATGTACAGACCTATAAAGATTACGCAGAGAGTGATTGTCAGATCGCACTTCTTGTCATCGACAGTTGTTACACTGCGGTTTACATGAAAGATGCTGAGATACGAGAAGAATTATACAATCATGTGCAGCGACTGGGCTGTGAAAGGCTCGATTATATTACCGATGAGAACGACAATCGAACCCGGATATCCGTCTGGTAAACGCAGCAGACCGTATGGGACGCGATTATCCTGAAGATGGATAGACCAATATTTAGTTTAGGAGTACAATTGAATGTAAGGAATTGGAATGCTGCGCAGGCGAAAAGCTGGAGTTGAGGGGGATTTTTAGTAGGTATGTATACGGTTACAAATCAAGGGGTGCATAAATGTTGTCTAATTATTATTGGAATAACCAGATAGAGTATCTGCGAAAGACGCGATGGCTCTATTACAGAATCCCCGAACGAGAAAGCCCAATTCTTTAGAGGTGGGATGAAAGTGAGGTCGGATACGGAGTATCACTATTGTGATGCTTCAAGTATCCGAAATGTCTGTGTTTTTAATTTTTGCAAGCTTGTTTCAATTCATCTATGTAAACTGATATAATATAGATATGGAATAATATGGAATAACAAACACAACCGTATCTTTGTTGAACTATCATTTGTGTTCTGCCCTCGATACAGGAGAAAGTTATTTCTCAAATCAGATGTAGAACAGCGCTTCAAGGAATTGGTGCATGAGGTATGTACAGAGCTTGAAATTGTGATTGTTGCCATGGAGTGCGGCAAAGACCATATACATATGTTTCTCAATGCACTTCCAACTTTAAGCCCTGCCGAAATCATGGCAAAAATAAAAGGAGTCACATCAAAAAAACTACGAGAGGAGTTTCCACACCTTCTGCATTTGCCCAGTTTGTGGACACGTTCTTATTTTGTCTCTACTGCTGGAAATGTATCAAGTGAGACCATCAAGCGTTATGTTGAACAACAAAAGACAAGGGGGTGAAGCCTATGTCTCAGACCATAACGGTTAAGGTAAAGCGCTGCCGACAAAAGAGCAGATCCGATTATTGCAACAAAGCAGTCATGAATATATCCGAGTTGTTAATACACTCGTGGCCGAGATGGCAGAAGAAAAGAAAAGATTGAAGAAGACAACAAAAGACGTTCCTGGTAATCTACCAAGTGCAGTAAAAAATCAAGCGATTAAAGATGCGAATAGTGTGTTCTCTACCAAAGTTAAGAAAAGTAAATACGCAATCATACCGATCCTAAAGAAACCGATTTGCGTATGGAATAACCAAAACTATTCTTTTGACTTCAAGCACATTTCTATTCCATTCCTGGTAGAGGGAAAATCCAAGCGTGTAAAAATTTGTGCATTGTTTATAGGCAGGGACCATCGAAACGCTGACCTTTTGAAGCATAAACTTGGTACGCTCCGTGTCACGAAAAGCTCAGGGAAGTGGGTAGCCCAAATTGCTGTCACCGTGCCAACAACTGAAAAAACGGGTGTGCGGATTTTAGGTGTTGATTTAGGGCTAAAAGTTCCTGCCGTAGCCATCACAGATGATGATCAAGTTCGCTTTTTTGGGAATGGACGAGAAAACAAATACAAGAAACGGAAGTTTCGTAGTGCTCGTCAAAAGCTGGGAAAACAAAAGAAAGTGAACGCTATTCGCAAGTTAGATGATAAAGAACAACGATGGATGAAAGACAAAGACCACAAAGTTAGTCGTGAAATTGTTCATTTCGCAGTCGAGAATAAGGCTTCTGTCATTCGCTTAGAGCAGCTAACAAATATTAGGCAGACGACAAGAACAAGTCGTAAAAACGAAAAGAATCTACACACCTGGTCATTCAACCGTTTGGCACAATTCATTGAATACAAAGCCAATATGGCAGGGATTAAAGTAGAATATGTGAACCCTGCCTATACAAGTCAAACCTGCCCGGAATGTTCAAAAAAGAACAAGGCACAAGATCGAAGATATAAGTGCCCATGTGGATTCAAGAAACATCGTGATATCGTTGGGGCGATGAATATTCGCTGCGCAACTGTGATTGGCGGTAACAGTCAATCAGCCTAAGATGCTATATGCACTGTCTTAGGAGGGGTAATGGCTTACCCTGGTCTTAGCATCTGTTCAAAGCAGAAATGAAATGAGGACGTTAAGATAGCTAAGAATCCCAGTCACCTTAGTGACCTTGCCCCTTTAGGGGTGGGAGTGTCAAAAGTGGAATCATCGTTCGATGAGAGGAGGTTATACCGGTGATTTACCGCAGGAAAACGTATGTTGTTGCTTCTAGTTTTGTCGATGAATTTAACGCGCTCTTTAATGATATTCTGCTTCCTGCGCAGCTGAAATACGGAGCCAGACTGATAGGCCGATGGCATACGCAGCTGGACGAAGAGAACAGTGAAATCTTTGCAATGTGGGAATACGATACGATGGAACAGTATGAAGAGATTGAACAAAAGATTAAGGCAGATCAAGACCATATACGGCGAGTACAGGAACGATATGATCAGCTTGGAAGACATCGATCCTCTGAAGTGTTTCGTCAGGAGATAAGGCAGCAATTTTTCACTTCAACGGTGGATCGAGAACGGACGATTTTACGTTAAACTATTACCGCAAGGAGTGTTCTGAATGCTGGAGACCAAACGGCTTACGTTCCGTGAATATACCAAAGATGATTTTGAACATCTGTATACGATGACAAGCGAGCCCAATGTCATGAAATATATCCGGCATGGTGGTCCTTGGACGAAGGAAGAGACGATGCAGTCGCTGGAGAAATTTGTGCAGTGGAATAAGAGCGGCCAAGGGCTTTTTCTGGCGTTTAACAAAGAAGATGGCCAGCTTATCGGTACTTCGGGATTAATCCCGCAGGTCATTGAAGGTATGAAAGAGTTGGAAGTGGGTTACTGGGTCAGAGAGCCATTTTGGGGGCAGGGATACGGATATGAGCAGGCTAAAGCGTGGAAAGAACACGGTCTGCGGCTGGGTCATAAACGTCTCATATCTTTGATTCAACACGGGAATGCGGGTTCTATGCGAATCGCGCAAAAGAATGGCATGATTCATGAGAAAAATGTGGGTATCAACGGGAAACAAGTGGCGGTATTTTCAATTGAGGTGTAAGCCGTGAAAATCCGCATTATCGGTGCTTACAGCAGGATAGTATTGAACGCTGAATGAGGAGATCACATGAGAACAAATATAATCCAGATTCACCCTGTTACACGAGATAATTGGGAAGAGGCACTGCAGATTTCGCTGTATGAAAACCAGACCCATCTGGTTCCAAGTGTGATAGAGGGCCTCGCCTATGCTTATGTCAAACCGTGGGATGAAGCGTTTGATCCTTACGTTTTGGAGATGGAGGGCCGAGTCTTCGGCTTCTTTTATTTGAGTTATACACCTGGGAGCACAGATAACTACTGGATCGGCGGCTTCCAGATTGACAAGTCGTTTCAAGGTCAAGGAATGGGGAAACGGGCTTTGAGCGCCGTGATCGACTTCATCATCCGGAAGCATCCGTCCTGCCGTATCATTTCATTGACTGTTGAACGAGATAATCACATCGCTCAGCACCTATATACAAGTGTGTCATTTGTGAGTGAGAATCAGACGAATGCCGATGATGAGGTTATTTATCGACTGAAAGTAAATTGAATCAGAGTTATACAAAACCTGCTTACAGGGAGGGCGATCCATATGAGAACGATCGATTACAGTCAGTATTACTGGCAGGATGACAAGGTCCGGCTGCGAGCTATTGAGGAAGAGGATTGGGAGAGCGTGTATGCGGAAGGCTTTGATTCTCCTGCGCGCATTTTGCTTGAGTGTGCTGTCGAGCTCCCGCCAACCATATCTGGGGCTAAACAATTCGTGGAACAGAATGCAGCGTTCTCATCAACGAATGGCCGGATCATGTTTACCGTTGAAAATCTTGATGGGGATATCATAGGCGGAATTAATCTGAACAGCATCGATGAGCGTAACGGAACGTTTAGTATCGGCATTGTCATTGATAAGCCTTATCGCGGCAGGGGATACGGCACAAGTGCAATGAATATTTTGCTGAGCTATGCTTTTTTGGAGCGCAGACTCCACAAGTTCAATGATTATGTGCTGGAAGGTAACGAAGGATCAGCAAGAATGATGCAGAAACTGGGGTGTGTGCAGGAGGGAATTCGTCGTCAGGTGGCGTACATTAATGGGAGATATATGGATTTTATTCTGTTCGGATTAACGAAGGATGAGTATCTGGCAAAAAGGGAGCTTGACTGATGACAACCGTTGGATTATTAGGAACGATTCATAATGAAGCACTCAGGGAACGGTACAGCTGTTCCCTGTCTTTATATAAGCGGATCATTAACGACTTCCAACCAGACGTAATTTGTGGTGAAGTGCATCCACAGAGCTGGCTGAAGTATAGGAATGATCCAGAGGACAAGGGGTACTGGGGAGAACCTGCAAGTGAGTATTGGGATATGATCTTTCCGCTGTGTGAAGAACAGCGCATTCCCTTTGTACCGATCGATTGGTTTGAACTCGATGTGTGGAATGATTTTGATCCATTTAACGGATATGATGCCGAAGCACGAAAAGCACTGGAGCAGCAGGATGATGCATGGTTTGCGAAGCAGATGGAAACGAGCACCTATGGGAACATCCCGTTTAATTCCAATGAGTTTGACCAAATCACCAGAATGAAATACGAATGGTTATATGAGATCAACCCCACATCGCAAACGGTTCGCTGGCTCGTTCGCAACCAAATTATGATGCAGCGAGTGAAGAACGCGATTAAGGATCACACAGGTAAGCGAATCCTCTGTATCGTAGGGGCGGACCACAATTATATCTTTCATGATGAATTTCAGGATGAAGCGGTTGACTGGATTTATCCGTTAAAGTAAAAGGAGAGCATATGAGAAAGAAGATAGCCAAGGCTTGCAAGTACACGATGTTCATCATCATTGGTATGATACTGCTATCTCTCATCTTTCCTACATGGACTCCGAATATTCAAGGGGAGAACAGTATTAGCCGACTGGAGCAGGTTGTTGTTAATGGCACAGGCCATGAAGTGATGATTCGAGGAGCGGATCGAGCGAATCCGGTGCTGCTTTTTGTACATGGTGGGCCGGGATATTCTGAAATTCCTTACGTGAGAAAGTACCAGCGTGAGTTGGAGCAGTATTTTACAATTGTGCATTATGATCAACGCGGAAGCGGGAAGTCGTATCATTTTACAGAAGATTATTCGGATCTGACAACAGATACGCTCGTCGATGATCTCATAGCTTTAACTAAGCATATTACAAAGGAACTGGATCAGGAGCAGGTGATCTTGGTCGGTCATTCGTTTGGTACATATATCGGGATGAAAGCAGCTGCCAAAGCGCCGGAACAATTTCAGGCATACATTGGAATCGGACAGACAGCCGACACCATTCAGAGCGAAATGGTAACGTTGGATTATACAATACAGCAGGCAGAGAAAGCAGGAAACAGGAAAGATGTGAAGCAATTGGAGCTTTTGCGTGATTCCGTCCAGCAGGGTGAAGGGCTAACACCTCGAACTTATGTGCAAAAGTATGGTGGATCAGCCAGGATGATTCATGAAAATATCGATTATGCTGCCGGATTTCTGTTAAGTCCGGAATACAATGGACTGGATGTGATCCGGTTTTATACTGGAATTCTCCGATCACAAGATCGTCTTGTGCGAGAGTCGTTAGATCATCCTTTGCCCGAACTTGTAGAACAGGTTCACATTCCGGTGTATTTTCTGATGGGGAAGTATGATTATATGACAACCCTGAAGGCAGCCAGCGATTATCTGGAAAGATTGAAGGCACCAGAGAAAGGACTCGTGATCTTTGAGCAATCTGCGCATTACCCCCAATTTGAAGAGAAGGAAAAATTCGCGGCTTGGCTGGTTGAACATTTGAAATCGCATTAAAAAAAGATGCAGAAACATGTCAAAACAAACGAGAAAATGAACTTTATTTTCCATAAATGTGTTATTATGTTGTTGTTAGACTGCTTTTTCGCTTCAGGATCCATAGCGCAGAGAAGGGAGGATTGCCTTTTTCGATTCCATGATACTATCATTCGAATTCATCCAGATGAATCACTAATCTGAAGGAACTGCAACTGCTTGTTCAAAATCAAATAAGCGGAGGTTAAGTGATGATGAAAAAATGGAAGAAACTTGGTATTGGGAGTTTAGCCCTGCTCTTTATGGCTGCAGCAGCGTTCACTGGGTGGAGCGCCAAAGCATCGGCGGCAGACATGAGATCATTAACCGCTGCCCAGATCACTGCGGAGATGGGAGCAGGCTGGAATCTGGGTAATCAGCTGGAAGCTACGGTAAACGGTACACCTAATGAAACATCATGGGGCAATCCAACGATTACCCCCGAGCTGATCAAAAAGGTAAAAGCGGCAGGATTCAAAACGATTCGTATTCCGGTTTCTTATCTCAATTATATTGGAAGCGCTCCCAATTACACGGTAAACGCGGCATGGCTGAATCGCATACAGCAAGTTGTAGACTATGCGTATAACGAAGGCCTGTACGTGATTATCAATATGCATGGAGATGGATTTCACTCCATTCCCGGCTCGTGGCTGCATGTAAACAGCGGCAATCAGAATGTGATTCGGGACAAGTATCAAAAGGTATGGCAGCAGGTTGCTGCCAAGTTCAGCGGTTATAACGAACGTCTTGTATTTGAATCCATGAATGAAGTGTTCGATGGTAACTATAACAACCCGAATACATCGTACTACAGCAATTTGAACGCGTATAATCAGATTTTCGTGGATACGGTTCGGAAGACGGGCGGTAACAACAATGCCAGATGGCTGCTTGTTCCGGGCTGGAATACAAACATTGATTACACGGTTGGAAATTACGGCTTTGTCGTTCCAAGTGATAATTTCAGATCCGCTGCGATCCCAAGTTCGCAGAAACGAATTATGATCTCGGCACACTATTATTCTCCTTGGGATTTTGCCGGTGAAGAGAATGGAAACATTACGCAGTGGGGAGCGACAGCGACCAATCCTGCCAAAAAGTCAACATGGGGACAGGAGGACTATCTGGATTCCCAGTTTAAGTCTATGCACGATAAATTCGTGACACAAGGTTATCCCGTCGTGATGGGAGAGTTCGGTTCCATTGATAAATCCTCATATGATTCGAGCAGCAGCACGTATCGTGCCGTATACGCCAAGGCTGTTACAGCAGCCGCGAAAAAGTACAAGCTGGTTCCGGTATACTGGGACAACGGGTTTAACGGTCAGCATGGGTTTGCTTTGTTTAACCGGTTTAACAATACGGTGACACAGCAAAATATTATCAATGCGATTATGCAGGGTATGCAGTAATAACATCATCAGTCATAAGGTCAGACGGCATGTTTCTCTATGAGGAACATGCCGTTTTCAATATGTTTCACGCGTATCGCATCTAATGAGAACAGTTTCCACGTTTGGTTTGCGAATTTTACATAAGCAGCAAGCAGAATTCATAATATGCCGCACATCCTTGGTTATACTTAATTTTACTTTGATCTAGCGAACTTTAAGGATTGGGTGGTAGACAGAATGTTGAAGAAGCGTGAGCTGCATGAATGCCAATCACTGTACAGCTTGATGATGGACCCCGCGGTTGCTCCTTATGTTCGTTATGCATGTCAGTCACAAGAGGAATTGCTGTTTTTAACCCGGCAACTGATCGCCGAGGAAGAGCAGGGAACTGTGATCTCGCGTACCATTATGGATGAAACGGGAACCGCCATCGGTACCATTGATCTGTATCACATCGTGAACAACACCGGATTCCTGGCAACCTGGATCGGTGCACCATACTTCGGCCGTGGATACAGTCAACAAGCAAAGTCGGTCTTCTTAACAGAGTTATTTCTTGAACAAGGCATACAGACCGTTTTTATGAAAATACGCAGGCAAAATGTGCGTTCCCGCAAAGCCGTGGAAAAACTATCTTACGTCAGACTGGCGAATGACCTTTATCCACAGGTTGCCGAGGCGATTAATGTGAAGCATCCGATATACGATCTATATCATGTCGAGCGGTCTGCTTTTCTCGAAAGCCGTGCAGAGCTGCATCCTGCCGCGGTTACATGATAAGCTGGAAGCAGCTAATCCGGGTTATTATTTTAAGTTAAAGGTTCGATTCCAAGTTTCATCTCAAAAATACAATACGCCTCAGCGCCGTCCGTAATGACGACGCTGTTTGATGTGCGCGTATACCGATTATTTAAGGTCCTGTAGAAATTCCCTAATGGAAGAACATGGATTATACTAGAAGTTAAGCACATGAAAGAGAGGAGTACATGCTGTTGACAAAAGAGATCTGGATACCCATGGATCAAATAAAGGATCAGCAGCCCATTTGGGCAGGGACCCGAATTCGAATGGCTGAGATTTCGCCGAATATGCCCATGCCATCAATGGAGCAGACTGAGCCGATGGAACGGACAGAACGAACGAAAGAGACAGAACATCACACGGTACAGCATACAGGTCAGTACACCGAATACTTGCTTTCGTACATCTATGGCCATTCGGATGCTCTGCAGCTAACCTGCTTAACGCAGGGTGAGGCGGGAAATATCGGAGGAGTCATTCCTAAAGACCTGCCCAACCATTATGCACTCGCTCAAACACTCAAAACATGGTTAACCGGAGTGTACAGTGAGGTTCTTTTTGAATAAAGGCGGTGTGTCAGTTACGTCGTGAGTGCTTGTTAAATTGATGTGCACAGCACGTTTGGACATTTATGAAGGAGGTTTACGTTTTGGATCAGATGAACAAGATTTTGGGTGTCGTATTAATGATTGCGAGTGTATTGATATCCACGCTGGAGCGAATGTCCATCCGGTTTTCGGCGGCACTGGTGGAGGCGGGCAGCGGTTCGGAACAAGCTCTCAGGGAGGTAAGCCGAAAGGTGGATGTGCCTACAGGTTTGCTCGTATATTTCATGTTTTTTGTCGGATTTGTGCTGCTGGTTTCCGGTTTCCCGGGAACTTACAAGAATAAAGATAAACGCAAATAGGGTACGGCCAAAGAGCTGTAACAAGGAGGGAGTCCAGTGTCCGAGCAGCAGGAGGAGAAGTTAACAGGCGGTAATGTGAATGAGGTGGTGCGTGTTGGAGATACGGTTCGCCGGAGTAATCGTCCGGATCGGTATGTACATGAACTGCTGCTGCATTTGGAAAAAGAGGGCTTCCATCAGGCGCCGCGGTATCTCGGCATTGATGCAGCGGGCAGGGAAATCCTCTCTTACCTTGACGGAGACGTCTCGGGTAACGATTATCCAGAGATAGCAAGTTACATGTGGTCAGATGATGCATTAACAGCAATCGCACGCCTGTTAAGAGATTATCACGATGCCACCCTGAATTTCAGCGCGACGGCCCGTCCCGGCAATAGCTATCCGGGGATAGGAGTAAAGAAAAAGGAAGAAGAAATGGAATCCGTACAGGCTGTAAACGAGGAAGCAGAAGTCATATGTCATAATGACTTTGCGCTGTACAATTTGGTATTCAAGGATGGCTTACCGAAGGGGATCATCGATTTTGATCTGGCTTGTCCAGGTCCGCGTTTATGGGATATCGCCTACACCTTATATACCTGTGTTCCACTTGCGACTTTTTCGCCTCAGTTGGATGAGGGACGGGAGAAATCAGTGATCCCATATGATTGTGCATCGCATGCAGTCGCTCGGAAGAGACGGATTGAATTGTTTATGGAAGCTTACGGGCTGGATGTTCCGCCCGATCTGCAGCAGTGGGTCGTGTCGCGCATCCGCTTTATGTGCCAAACACTGAAAGATCGTGCCGCTGCAGGTGACGCGGCGTTTGTAATGATGGTTGAAGAAGGTCATTTGGCTCATTATGAGAAAGAGGTCATTTTTTTGGAACAGCACTGGCAGGAATGGTCATAGCTTAGGCTCTATGCTTCGTATATAATGAGAAGTGATTCTACGAAAATAAGCAGTTACATAACCATTGCGAGGTGCACTTCAACTTATGCCAACTATCTATGATTTTACTGTGACCAGAACGAGTGGAGAGCGCTTCCCGCTGTATCAATATGAAGGAAAGCCTGTACTGATTGTGAACACGGCCAGCAAGTGCAAGTACACCCACCAATTCGATGATATTCAGAAACTGTACGATGAATACAAAGACCAGGGTTTGCAGATTATCGGTTTTCCATGCAACCAGTTTGCTGAGCAGGAGCCGGGCAGCAGTGCGGAAGCGGAATCTTTCTGCCAGATTAACTACGGTGTGAAATTTCCGATGTTTGCCAAACTGGACGTTAATGGTGAAGCGGCGCATCCGCTGTACGACTTTCTGAAAAAGTCAGGTCCATTTGGGGGTTTTGATGAGAGCGATATTCAGGCCAAACTGCTGAAGCTGATGGTGGCGGACAAAGCACCAGAGTGGCTGCATGGAGACGCAATTAAATGGAATTTCACCAAGTTTCTGATTAATGCCGAAGGACAGGTCGTTCGCCGTTTTGAACCGATTGATTCCATGGACGAGATCAAAGCAAGCATCCGAGAACTGTTATAAAATAAGAGGAATAGGAGCAGGACAGCACCTTATGAAAGAGCAGTCCTGCTTTTCTTACGGACAGGAGGTGATGACGTGCCCAGCATGATGCAGTTTAACGCTCCACTGGCGTATACCTATAAAGCCACGAGTCAGTTTGATCCCGGGAAGTCAGACGGATTTCATTCGCATCCGCACTATGAAATCTATTATTTTCATGACGGAGAATGTAATTATATTATTGGGGATCGGGTATATAACCTGGAACCGGGTGATCTGGTATTAATGCATGGACTGACGCTGCACCGGCCGCATCCCAAAGTCGGCAAACCCTATGTGCGTACAACCCTTCATTTTGACCCATCTGCTATTCGCAGCAGTCTGCACCCGGACCGCATTCAAGAGGTGCTGAAGCCGTTTGATGAATTGGGTAACTGCCGGGTAAACCTTGCCGGTGATATTCGTAGGGAATTCGAGGCGCTGCTGCACGATTTACATCACTTATCCAGCCATTCCTCCAAGTTCAGGCAGGAACGCATGCATGTCCGGGTCTGTGATCTGTTATATTGTGTGGCAGAAATCTGTCAGGGTCATGTACAGGAACAGCGTCTATCATCGGAAAAAGAGAGACATGTGCAGCATATCATCCGGTATGTCGATACCCATTACATGCATGACATCGGACTGGATGATCTCGCACAGGAGCTGCATTTGTCGAAGCCCTATTTGGCAGGCATGTTTAAGGAAATGACCGGACTGACCATATTCAAATATCTATATGATCGACGCATCAATCAGGCGAAGCTGCTGTTTCAGTTTCAGCCTGAGATGAGTGTGACGGAAGCCAGCCGATTGTCCGGTTTCAAGCGCCTGTCTCATTTCAGCCGGATTTTTAAACAAAGTGTGGGCTGCTCGCCCGACTTGTATCGAAGTCAGCTTCATCGGCAGCTGTAGGGACCGGGCAGATTTCCAAACGAAGTTTGACAGCGAAGGTAAATATGTTATTCAGAAGTCGACCAGCAAATGATGGGGTCGGCTTTTTAGATTTTATTTTACAGCAGCTGCAAATGTTTAGAAATCCAGGCGAACAGGTAAAGAAAGGTAAAGAATGGATGAAATGATCATTAACCATCCGAATTATGAGAAATCAACTGCAGGAGGCGAAGAATCATGGAAAAGCAGACACCAGCACAGCAGCGAAATGATGGCACGCAGGACAAAATGCATGACCGCCCGGATCAATACAAGACGGAAAAAGAAAGCATGCTGGACCGATATGAGCAGGAACAAACCGTAGATCCCATTCCGATGCAGGATCTGAATATGGAAGCCCAAGAAGAGAAAAATAAAGACCAGACCAAAAGTAATTCCTCTACAGAAGAGAAGTACCGGGCAGATTACCGTAAGAGAGATGAATGAGATAAGCAGGCTGTGGAAACATAAAAAGAGGAAAGTGTAAACCTATTTGAGTCGATAAAAGTGAAAATAAAATAGTTTATTGACTAATGTAGGTTACTATATTATAGTTACTGTATTGACAGTGAACTATCAATCATTTAGGAGGCGTATGCGAATGTCTACTTTTTTTGAGGCGTTAAAGAACAGAAGATCCTATTACGGAATCAGTAAGGAATCTACAATCTCGGATGCAAAGATTCAGGAAATCGTCGAAGAAGCGGTAAAGTATACACCGACTTCATTCAACTCACAAACCTCCCGCGCAGTTGTACTGCTCGGTGAACAGCATGATCAATTATGGAATCACACGGAAGACATTTTGCGTGAAGTTGTAGGAAATGAAGAGGCCTTCCAATCTACAGCGGAGAAGATGGCCGGTTTCCGTAACGGATACGGTACCGTTCTGTTTTTTGAAGACAACAATGTGATTGCACAGCTGCAGCAGAATTTTGCTGCCTATGCAGACAACTTCCCGATCTGGGCTAATCAATCCAACGGTATGCTGCAGCTGGTCATCTGGACAGCTTTGGAACAAGAGGGACTCGGAGCTTCCCTGCAGCACTACAATCCATTGATTGATGAGAAAGTGAAGCAGGAATGGGGCATTCCGGAGAACTGGAGACTTATTGCTCAGATGCCATTTGGTAAGCCAACAGCGACACCAGGCGAAAAAGAATTCCAGCCGATCGAAGAGCGCGTTAAAGTACACAAGTAAGAATATACACGAGACCAAGCTGAATTACACAAGTAAATCCTTCATTACCAACATTTAACCACATACGGCCTCGCTTCAATTTGATACGATGATGAAGATCGTAAACTATTGAAGTGAGGCTTTTTACTGTGAAAATAATAGATGTTAATAGAATATATCGTCCAATGTGGAAGATTGTTTTATGCGGCGCCATCGTGTTGGGTTCCATGATGGGTAGTGGAAGCACCCTAAGCGCAGAAGCGAGCTTGAAGCCTGTTTTCCAAGATACACGTACAAGTTATGCAGGAGAAGCCATCGACCGCCTGGTGTACAAAGGGATTGTTGCGGGAACGACACAGCATACATTTGAACCCAAAAAAGCGGTCACACGGGCAGAATTTGCATCATTTGCCGTACGTTTGCTCGGATTAAAACCGGTTTCGAACAATATCTCTCCTTACATGGATACTCCTGTGAAAGCCTGGTATTACGGTAATGTCGGGGCGATGACCAATCTATCTATCCTAGAAGGGAAAGGTCAGAATATGTTCAAGCCTAATGCCTCCATTACCCGTGAAGAGGCGGCAGCTCTGCTTGTTCGTATGCTGAAACAGCGTCCTGTAGAAAATAATCTTTTATTCTATACATATAAGGACGCAGCGGATATCTCAGACTGGGCTCGTCCATATGTACAGAAGGTGCACCAGCTTGGATTGATGCGCGGAAGCAGTGGACTTTTCCGACCGGGTGACCAAGTCACTCGTGAAGAAGCAGCGGTTATGCTGGATTCCGTATTACAAAATCCTTCTTGGGCAGCGAAAATCAAGCGCAAACCGGACGTTGGAATTCAACTGGGGTGGCAGTACAATTCTTCGGCGGCAGCGTTTATCGACCAAGTAGAGCAGTCCCCGGTGAACACCGTAGTGCCGCGCTGGTTTTTCCTGAACAAGGATATGAGTGTTTCGAATCATGCCAATTCGACTTTGATCTCCTGGGCAGCTGCTTCGGGCAGACAGCTCTGGCCCATGCTCGGTAATCGTTCCAACGCAGCCGTGACCCATCAGATGTTATCCAGCTCCGTGAACCGGGAAGCGGTTGTTCGCGAGATAAGTGCTTTGGTTAAAAAATATGAACTTGGCGGCATCAATGTGGATTTTGAAAATGTGGACCCTGCCGACCGGGAAGGTTTCACCTCCTTCGTGGCCTCGTTAACGGCTTCGCTGCATACTCTCGGTGCTGTCGTATCGGTCGATGTTTCACCTAATCTGGGTTCAGATTGGACGGCAGCCTTTGATTACGTTAAACTGGGCGCGGTATCGGACTACATGGTGCTTATGAATTATGAGGAGCATTGGAATGGTGACCCTAAAGCAGGTTCCGTGGCATCGCTTCCGTGGGTGGAAAGCGCGCTGGCAAAGATGGTGTCTGAAGTGGACCGGGCGAAAACGATAATGGCACTGCCGTTGTATACGAGGGACTGGTCCGCTGTAAATCCGGCGGGAGCTTCTTGGGATATTACGCTGGGCGAGCAGGGGGTGCGGGCAGCCGCATCGGGTTCTTTCAAACACTGGGATACCCGATTGAACCAGTACATCATCAACTATATTTCCAACCAAACGGCAAGAGCAATCTGGGCAGAAGATAGCCGATCGCTGTCAGCCAAAGTACTGATGAGCCGTAAACAGAACATTGCAGGTCTCGCATACTGGTACATGGGCGGAGAGACTTCCGATGTATGGAATGCGATTACTAACGCCTTGCAGTTTGAATCGTATACGTTCTGACCAAGCTCAAGCTCTTATGGAGCAGTGAACCCGAACCTTCGTTGGCTGAAACCGGAGGTTTGGGTCTTTTATTTTTGGTATAAGCTATGGGATAAGTCAGGGCGTTTAAGCCTGTTTGTACGGTTTAATGTATAGAAGGACAACGATGGTCCTGTAGGTTATACCCTATAAAATCAAGTATTGGATATACAGGAGGAGAAGAAGCATGCGAGAGATGGATTGCATTATTGTGGGTGGGGGGCTCGCAGGGCTTCAAGCTGCCATCCAGCTTGGACGTTATTCAGCGCATCAAGTACTGGTTGTGGATGCCGGAGAAGGACGGTCAACGCTGTGTAGAACGTACCATAATATTCTTGGATACCCGGATGGTATCTCGGGACAAGAACTTCGAGACCTTGGCAGAATGCAGGCCGAACGAACAGGTGTGTCTATTGAACGGGATCGAATTATAGAAGCTGTACGTGTGAAGGACGAAAAAATCAGGCTTAAAGGTTCTTCGGGAACCTTATATGAGGCCAAAACGGTGCTGCTGGCCACCGGGTTAACGGACCGCGTGCCGGATATACCCGGATTGAAGCCAACCCTTGGCAGAACCGTCTACGTATGCCCCGATTGTGACGGATATGAAATACAGGGGAAACGGACCATTCTGCTGGGAGCAGGTGAAGCTGGAGCAAATATGGCGATGACTCTGATTGAACGCACAGAGGATCTGTTATATATCAATCATGAACAGACAGAGATCTCTGCCGAGCTTCATCGTCAGATGAAGCAGGCGGGAGTCCGTTATCTGGAAGCGGCTGTGCAGGAAGTACAGCAGATGGAGGATGGGCATATCACTGGTGTACTCACCGAAGATGGGCAGATTTTCGAATCGGAACGTGGATTTATTGCTTTTGGCGGTAACCGGGTTCATTACGAACTTGCCGAACAGCTGGGTGCTGTCATAGCAGACAATAAACATGTGGAAGCAAACCCTCGCAGCATGCAGGCCGCACCACAGGTGTGGATTGCAGGGGACCTTGGTGTTCATGCAGAGCAGGCAACGGTTGCTATGGGTGAAGGCGCTATTGCCGCGATCTGGATTCATAAAACGCTGCAGCAGATCGCCAAAGGTTAAGCGTTACGCCATCATAAAAACAAGTAAAAAAGAGTCCTCCAAAGCCGGACAGCAGGCAAAAGGAGGACTCTTTCTCATGTTTAACGGAATATAAAGGTATATTTATTTTTCGGGATGGTCTGTTTTGTTCTTTTCCGCAGAACGATCAGGTTTGTCATGGGTAAAATCCTTGCGAATATTATCCACGATATCACCGACAACACCTTCAATCATGTCCGTTGGTCCTGGATTTCTTGGATCGGGTTCGATAACGGTGTTCACACCAGGCTTCAGTTCATCTTTTGTTTTCTCATGTTTGGGCTTGTCATTCATATGATTTCCTCCTTAAACTCCGTCGTTATCCATATTAACTAACATAACCAGACATCAGATGGTATATGTAAAACGATTAACCCCATGATCATTTTTGAAACGGCTGTTTTCGCATATAATTCTCAAAAAAAACGAAATTGACGTATACTGATTAAACTTCAGCAGTACGTTTATATTATAAATGACTCTTGCTTGTGAAGCTTTTAGCAAGCTCGTTATAAACAGTCAATATAAATAAGCAATTAAACTGAGGAGGTAACACCAATGAATGAACAAAATCATGTGATCCACAAAAACGGACAGGTTTCGACAGATCAGGTAGACAGCGCAATTGAAAAGATTGCACCCGAAGAAAGAGATCAGATTTTACAAAATTTTGATGCATTCAAAGAATACCTCGGCAAACGGATTGCCATGGGTGAATCCATCGGTTTAAGTGAAGAGCAGATGGCTAAAATCGCACAAAAAGTAGCAGATCACTTGGCGGCTAACGAAGAACCTCGCAATCGTGAAGAGAAGCTGCTGCAGGAACTGTGGAATGTAGGGAAAGAACAGGAGCGCCATATGCTGGCTCATATGCTGGTTCGTTTGGCCCAAGATACCAGAACAAGTCACTAGAAATATTCAGGCATAAGCTGACCGGACAAGCATACATTAAGATAGATGAAGCAGAAACCCCGAATGCATCTCATTTGGGGTTTCTCTAATCTTAACAGGTAAACAGGTGCGGTAGTGATGACGTGGATTGTAACTATTTTTAATCTGGCTGATACTTTTGAAGAAACGGTATGACGTATGATGAGTACATAGCACATGAACTCGTAAAAATACAGGTTGTTCGTTTGAGAAGGAAAGCTTTCGTTTAATAATTGGAGAAGAGAAATGTTGGTTAGTGAAAGTGAAATTTATTAAAGGTTATTGAAAGTCACGTAAATGAAGGAGAGATGGGCATGAAGAACGCGGCGAAACAATGGAGATTACGGATGATCGGTGCAGCAGCAGCTCTGCTTGGCATCATCGTGCTGACTACATATTTGCTTACCCCTGCGAATGCAGAGGAGCGTACGAATGTTCAGTCACCAGCTGCGAATAAAGCACAGCCCGCAAATTCCGAAGTGTATACAGCTTATATTGACGGAATGCGTGTTGAAGACGGAAAATTAATGCTGACTATAGACAAAATTGGCTGGTATCAAGGCGAAGAAGCAGATGAGATTTTCAAACAGCGTAATCCCGATGCGGGCATAGATGGAGCGCCGGACGGTTACTATATTATTAATGATAATAAAGAGCAGGAACAGGTTGAGGTCAATGCTGACGCCAAAGTGCTCATGCAGCTGTATGATCGCGATGGTACAGTACAAGGAACAGAAATCCAGTGGAACGAGCCGGTGACACTGTCCAAATTCGAATCATTATACGGAAACAAGCAGATTATGGATCTTTCCGTATTCCCATATCACCTTACAATTCAAGATGGTAAAGTCATCAAGATTGTACAGCAGTATATCCCTTAAATAAATCATAGATTAAGATTAATCCAACCAGTTAAAGCATTCTTCCTCTCTAAGAAGGGGAAGAATGCTTTTTGTTATGACAAATGCTTGAAAGCGATTGTAATTCGTTGTTGGTACATGTATCATTATAGGAATGGCGTTTTTACATCGTTCAGGAGGCTTCTGATGCTTAAAGACATGATTGCACTAACCAAGCCCGGACTGTTAAGGCTGAATGTATTTGCAGTTGCCGTCGGTTTCTGGGTCGCTTCACAATGGAATATCGCATGGGGATTGCTGCTTATGGTTCTAATTGGTTCAACTTTGGTCATTGCTTCGGCCTGTGTCATCAACAACTATTGGGACCGTGAGCTGGATCAGAAGATGGAACGAACGAAAAAAAGAATGGACTACATTAACCATCTGAAGCCTGGATTCGTTCTTGGGTACGGTTTGGTACTCGGCGCGGCTGGTTTAGCCGTATTGTTTCTGCTGGTGAATCCGCTGTCAGGCTGGATGGCGCTGCTTGGTTGGTTTGCTTATATCGTGATTTATACGATGTGGCTGAAACGCAGTTCAACGTGGAGTACATCCCTGGGGGGGATTGCAGGAGCGATGCCGCCGGTAATTGGTTATACGGCGGTTACGGACGAAATTGATGCAGGTGCATGGCTGCTGTTTGCATTTTTATTTTTGTGGCAGCCACCACACTTCTGGTCTCTGGGTATTCGTCGCGTTGAAGAATATCGAGCTGCGGGATTTCCGCTTCTACCCGTGGTCAAAGGGGTGAAACGAACCAAGCTCCAGATGATACCTTATGTGTTTCTGCTCATTCCTGCGGTATTCCTGCTGTATTATTTTGATTACGTCGGGCTGATCTTCCTCATCATATCTCTGATCAGCAGCATAATCTGGTTTGTACATACACTCAGCGGTTTAAACACACAGGATGACGAGAAGTGGGCGAAGGTGAACTTTTTGATCTCGGTCAATTATTTGATGCTTATATTTATCGTCATGGTCGTAAATACAACTTGGACTTAACAGAAAAGAGCGGGGACGCTCTTCAGGAAGCACATGTTGGAGTGCGGCTGCTCAAACGCAGCGCTGCTGTCATTTCAACGTGTGCTTTTCTGCGTGGCTTTAGGCGGCGTTTGGTTGAAAAATTGTAAGGGATGTATATGAATACCCATTTTTGATATAGGATGTGACAGCATGAATGATCTGCAGCAGGCCTTACACTGGCGTCAGGAAGGGAGAATGCAGGAAGCCATCGAGCTTCTGCACAAGATTACGGAACGGGAGCCGGAAAATGGAGAAGGTTGGTATCAACTCGCTTGGGCCCATGATTCACTCGGTTTGGAACGGGAAGCAGTACCCTATTATGAACAAGCACTACAGCTGAAACTTTCCGCGGAAGATCGGGCTGGGGCTATTTTAGGTCTAGGGAGCACCTATCGTACGCTCGGACAATATGAGCAGGCCAGAACATGGTTGCTTACGGGGATTACGGAGTTTCCAGAGCACCGTGAATTCGAAGTGTTCTATGCCATGGTGCTCTACAACCTTGGAGAGCATACGGAAGCGATGCAGCGGCTGCTCGTTCAACTTGCGGATACTTCTGGAGATCAGCGAATCAAAGACTACAACCGGGCGATACGTTATTATGCCGATCAGCTGGATCGGGTCTGGGATTAACGAAGAAGCAAAATCAAAAGTATGGACGTGTCTTCGCTTTCCTCTCAGTCCTCTTATGAATGTGATATTCCTCGATCAGAGCCTAGCCATTGCTGTACTTCCTCGATATAACGACGTGCTGCCGGTGACAGATTGCGAAGCGAAGCGCACGCTAGACCAATCATTCGATAGGGATCTCCCGCAAGCGGTACAATAGCGAGGGAATGCGTATGATTTTGCAGCACCATCTCCGGAAGCAGACTGATACCAAGTCCGCTCTGGACCATGGCCATAATCGCCTGATCCTCGGCAACTTCGTACACAACGTTCAACTTGGCGGCGTGCTGCCGGATCAAACGTTCAATCTCGTTGTCACCGCCCCACTTGGGAAGGATGAAGGGCTGTTCCAGTAAAAGCTCGAATGATACCGATTCCTCTGAAGCGAGATCATGATCAAGAGGCAGGATGCACATCATCCTGTCTTTTTGCAATGTGATGGTTTCGAATGGTGTTGATTCGCCAAGAGATAAAAAACCAAGGTCGATGGCACCGCTGGCCAGCCAGTTCTCAATCTCGGCATAGTCACCTTCCCACAGCTTGATCTCAATCCCGGGATGGTGAAGCCGGAACTGCTTGAGAATACCGGGAAGCCACTGGGTGGAGACACTGGCAAATGTACCGATGCGTACTGTACCGATCTCGGCGCCGCGGATCAAGGAAATCTCCTGATTCATCAGCTCCGCCCAGCGTATAATCTCCCGTGTATAACCGAGAATACGTTCCCCCTCAGCAGTGACCCTTACACCGGCGCGGCTTCGATGCAGCAGAGAAAAGCCGCAGTCACTCTCCAGACTTGTGATAGCGTGGCTTACGGCAGATTGTGTAATGTTCAGGACTTCGGATGCTTTGGTCAGACTGCCGTATTCGACGACAGTATTCAGAATCTCATATTTGATCAGAGACATTGAAGGGAGACTTCCTTTCTGTGTCGGCATGCATTGTTATACATGAGTTTATTTCATATTAACTATTATAAATATTCATTTTTATAATGCAAAGAGATCGTATATACTTTCCAAGGTGAGTTAGTTGGTATTACATACAATACAGCTCAGACTATATAGAAGAATGAAGGTAGAAGCAGGATGGACGGGGTAAAGGGAAAACAAATTCAAGCATCACGAAGAGCAGATGTGCAGATGCTGCTCGCAACCGTTATATGGGGGTCTTCCTATCTGTTTATGAAATCAGGACTAGCCTCTATTCAGGAACTTAATCTAATTGCTTTGCGATTCGGCATAGCTTTTGCAGCGGCAGGGCTGCTGTTCCACAGGCGTTTGTGGAAAGTGGATCGTGGGACACTGGCAGCGGGAGGTATTCTCGGTACAGCTTTATTTGCTGCTTTTGTCTTCATTACTTATGGTGTGCAGCGGACAACGGCGTCCCAGGCGGGATTTCTGATCAGTCTGGCTGTCATTTTCGTGCCGATATTAACGACGATCCTGCGTTGGCGGCTGCCGGATAAACGACTGACTATCAGCATTACGGTCGCTGTAGCAGGACTTGGATTATTGACGCTGCAGCATGAAATGAGTCTGCACCTCGGGGATCTGTTGTGTATTCTCGCAGCACTGGCGTATGCCGTTTATATCATGCTTGCAGGTAAATACACGCCAAAGCATGATCCGCTTACTCTTGGCGTTGTTCAGCTGGGGACTGCGGCACTATGGGGAACCGCAGCCGCATTTTTGTTCGAAACGCCGCAGCTGCCGGATACCCCGGAATCATGGGCATCAATCTTGGGACTTGGCATATTATGCAGCGGGCTTGGTTACATGCTGCAGACTTTCGCGCAGCGTCATGCATCGCCGACGAGAACCAGCCTGATCTTTTCGCTGGAGCCGCTGTTTGCGGCAGCGTTTGCCTTTATTTTTCAAGGAGAGTCACTTACACTTCAAGGATACGTTGGAGCAGCGCTGATGCTGGCAGGCGTTCTGATCACAGAGATCAAAGTGTCTCTGCCTATCTTCAGACGCAGCAAACGCCCGGTACTGTAACATGTACCTGCTTCCATGAATTTTTTTGAAATTCAGAGTTTATGAAAAAGGATATGGATGTGGATGTTAATCCGATCCATGATCGGGATACAATAGATGCTTATTATGAAGCCTAACAAAACCCGGATGAACAAAACTTGTTTTGTTCATCCGGGTTTTTATGCTACACTGGATGGAAAATCAGGAAAATCGGGTGAGCAGATGGGCAAAAGAGTGACGATGCAGCAGATTGCAGATGCAGCGGGGGTATCCAAGTTCGCTGTTTCTCGTGCGCTGACGGGAAAGCCGGGGGTTAGTGAGTACACGCGAGAAATGATTATGAGGACTGCAGGGCAGCTGGGTTATTTTAAAACAGACCCGAAGCGTTATCCAGTGTCAGACCCTCTTTCTGTCAGTGCAAAACCAAGGAAGAAGTGTGAGGGCACCATACTGGTTCTATTTCCTAACATACGCTCACAAAATCGTTCTTCTTTGTATTGGGGCCCTGTATTCGACGGCATCTCAGCCCGGTTGAATGAAATGGGGATGGACATCTTAACGCTGACAGAACCTTCTTCGGATCATATGTTTTCAGTTCTGAATCCCGAGGCGATTCGGGGAGTAATTACGGTCGGTACGATCTCGACATCGGTACTGCTCGAAATATACCGTCTGCGCATCCCGCTTGTCATGGTCGATCACGAGGATTCGGCCATTCATGCCGATACCGTGTTTGCCGACAACGTAAAGTGTATGAAAGAGATGGTGCTTATGCTTGCAGCGAAGGGATACAAGCGGTTCCAGTTTGCCGGTCAGCTGCCGGATGCGGTCAGCTTCCGGGAACGCTGGCTGGGATATCGGATGGGACTGGAGGAGATGAATCTGAAGGCAGAGCAGCATCCGGGACTGCTGGTACAGGAGTATATCGAAATGCAGCAGACGATCAAAGACATGAAGCATGAAGACATTCCAGAAGTGGTCATATGTGCGAACGATCATACAGCGTTTATCATTATGGAGGCTTTGCGGAACCGTGCGGTTGAGGTGCCCGAGCGCTGCGCAGTCACGGGGTTTGATAATACCCGGACGGATGATCCTATTTTGGCTACAGCTTATATTCCCAAAGAACATCTCGGGGCGCGGGCTGTAGATCAGCTGCTGTGGCGGATGAACAATCCGGAAGCCCCCCATGAACGAAAGTTAATTCACGCGGCATTAATGATGAGGGATGAGTATCACTCCATACAAACTTAATGAGGGGCGGCTCACCTTTATCCGAGTTCGTGTGTAATGGAAAAAGGAATGCAGTGGAAAGACATGGAGAAGCCGTTCTCTGTGTCTTTTTTTTGCGAATTAAGTGCACAGTTCTTTTTTTAACAAAATTCATTGACTGGCGAGCAGCTAACATGTTAATTTTGTTTTGTGAATTGTTTTCTATTATACTAACAAAACCTAACAAATGAATTGACTAATGTAAACACATGGGAGGCTGTCATGAGCGTAATACAATCGCAACTTTTAGAGAACTGGACGTTTAAGGCTTGTGAAGATCAGGAATGGATGCCGGCTCAAGTGCCTGGATGTGTACATACGGATCTGCTGCGGCTGGGCAAAATTCCCGATCCGTTCTACGGCACGAACGAGAAGGAAGTGCAGTGGATCGACAAGAAGGATTGGGAGTACCAAACGGCTTTTGATGTTGAGGCTTCACTCTATGCACAGGAACAGCTGGAACTGGTTTTTGACGGGTTGGATACGTATGCCGATGTATACGTGAATGACACTCATGTGCTGTCTGCGGACAACATGTTCCGGGTATGGAAGGCAGATATAAAAGCACTCGTGAAAGAACAAGACAACGTGCTTCGTATTCGTTTTCGATCTCCCATCCAGGAGGACTTGCCGAAGCTGGAGAAGCTGGGGTACGCTCTGCCTGCTTCGAATGATCAATCCGATGTGGGCGGTCTTGGGGATAAACGTGTCAGTATTTTTGCCCGCAAAGCGCCATATCACTATGGCTGGGATTGGGGCCCGCGTTTTGTCACCAGCGGTATCTGGCGAGAAGTCAGGCTTGAAGGCTGGACAGACGTAACCATTAAAGACTTGTTTATCCGGCAAAACGAAGTGACTGCCGCATCGGCTCAAGTGACTGCCGTGGTCGAAGTTGAAACTTCGCAGCCTATAGATACTGTTATTCGCATTGGTGCGGATGGTCAGCGCTGGGAGACAGCAGTATCTCTGCAGCCTGGTTCACACACAGTGGAAGTGCCCGTGTCCATTCCAGATCCGAGGCTTTGGTGGAGCCGTGGACTGGGTGAACCTTACCGATATACTTTTGCAGCCGAGGTGCTTCAGGGCGAGCGGGCAGTCGCGTATTATGAAGTCCAGACAGGACTTCGTTCTGTCCGTCTCGTTCGTGATCCGGACGAAGCCGGTGCAACTTTTTATTTTGAATTGAATGGAGTCGCGGTGTTTGCCAAAGGAGCCAACCACATTCCAAATGACAGCTTCATTACAGAAATGACGCGTGAACGATATCTGCATGAGATCATCTCGGCAGCCGAGTCCAACATGAATATGCTGCGTGTATGGGGCGGGGGCTTCTATGAAGAGGACGTGTTCTATGATCTTTGCGATGAGTACGGGATCATGGTGTGGCAGGATTTTATGTTTGCCTGCAGCATGTATCCGGGGGATGAAGCATTTCTGGAAAGTGTCCGGCATGAGGCCATCGACAACGTGAAACGACTGCGCAACCATCCGAGTATTGTGCTGTGGTGCGGAAACAATGAGATTGATTCGGCTTGGGCGCATTATATTGAGAACGGAGGCTGGGGCTGGAAAAAGGATTATAACGCCGAGCAGCGTGATCGCATCTGGGCAGACTATGAGGCCATCTTCCATGACCTGCTGCCGGAAGTTGTGGAAGCCTACGCACCAGGTATGGATTACTGGCCGTCGTCACCGCTTGTATCGCTGTCAGGAGACGAGAAGCAGCATGCCCATCCGTCGACATCGGAAGGGGACATCCATTACTGGGGTGTATGGCACAACGTTGAACCTTTTGAGAATTACAATGTGTATGTCGGTCGTTTCATGAGTGAATATGGATTCCAATCGTTCCCGGAATACAAGTCGGTGCGAACGTATGCCGAGGAAGCAGATCTGGCGCTGGAATCAGAGGTCATGCTGGCACATCAAAAGAACGGAGCGGGCAATCGGCTGATCAAGCAGTACATGGATATGTATTTGCCTGCATCGAAGGATTTTCCTTCCTTTCTCTATATGAGCCAGGTGCTTCAAGCAGAAGCGATGAAAACGGCAATTGAAGCCCATCGACGCCGCAAGCCGTACTGCATGGGTACGCTGTACTGGCAGATGAATGACTGCTGGCCTGTCGCTTCGTGGGCAGGGATGGATTATCTTGGCCGCTGGAAAGCACTGCAGTATTATGCCAAACGCAGTTTCAGCGATGTGCTGGTATCTGCGGATGGTACACAGAAAGACTTCACGGATATTTATGTGATCTCGGACCAATTGAATCCGGTGAAAGGGCAGCTTCAGCTTCGCCTGATCGGATTCGATGGCCAGGTGCATCGGGATGAAACACTTGAAGTCAGCTTGGCACCGAATTCAGGTGAGAAACTAGGTTCGCTGCAGCATGCTGATTGGCTCAAAGGGCTTGATCCGGCAGCTGTGCTGCTGCGTTTGGACCTGCATCAGGACGGTGCGGCTGATATCGTGCAGGAGCATTATTTTGTGCCCGCCAAAGATCTTGCACTGCAGCAAGCAAACATTAAAGTCAGTGAAGTGACTGATGAAGAGGGAAAATATCTGGTGCTGGAGAGTGATCAGCTTGCCAAGCAGGTATGGATGTCTTCGGAGAGCGAAGGAATATTCACGGACAATTTCTTCGATCTGATCCCTGGTATTCCGGTAAAGGTGAAATTTACTTCAAGAGAAGCTCTGCAGCGTGAGGATGTGATCTCGAATCCAGGTCCCGTTGAGGTACGATCCATGATTGATTTTATTCAAGTAGACAAAGGGTAAGTTAAGGGAAGAACAAGTTTGGGTTAAATTAATTAAACGGTTGAAGTCTCTCATAAAAGGGGATTTCAACCTTTTTTATATCAGTATGATCCAAATGTTTACATTGTAATGGTTTCGTAATGTTTTACTTAGAGAATCGTAAGTTGTTCGCTATATCGTAGTCCATGCAAGCAACTAAACGATGGAGTGTGATAAAAAATGATGAAAACAGGCACAAGCAAAAAGATGATTGCAGCAGCGATGTTGGTGATGTCGTTAACGTTCTCAGGATTAACGAGCGCAAGCGCGGCAGAGATGAAAATGATCAAAAAGGATGGCATGGAACTTGTGCAGTTGAGGCAGGCTGCAAATATGTATGGTTACAGCATTATGTGGGACAGCCAAGATCGTTCGGTCACATTGATGTACAATGGCGGGATGGACGATATGAAGATGAAAGACGAGATGACAATGAGCAGCGACATGAAGATGCATAACGATTTGATGAATACAGATAGCAAGATGATGGACGATGACATGATGATGACGGACGACGATAAGATGATGAAGGACGATAAGATAATGAAGGAAGAAATGATGATGCCTGCGGCTAAAACCATTAAAGTGTGGGTGGGTTCTAAAAAAATGATGGTCGACGGCATGCAGGTTAGTCTGAATTCAATGCCTTCTATACATGAGGGGAGTACGTATGTGAGTCATATGGTCGTTTCCAAATACATGATGCCTATGAATACGATGAAGTAAGATTAGGAAGATAGAGGAAGCATAAAAAGAAGATAAATGAAGTAAGAAGATAAACGTGACAATGCATGACCATCACCCTGTGATATGATATTGCAAAATGCTTGTTTTGAATATGGGGTGAGTTCATTGAATGAGCGTATTATGGTGGCCGATGATGACAGCAATATTACAGACGTATGCTGCAGGTACCTGGAGCGGGAAGGTTATACGGTTGTAACAGCTAGGGATGGCTTGGAGGCGATTGAGATGTGGCGCAGTCAGACTCCGCATTTGATTGTGCTTGATCTGATGATGCCGCATAAAAATGGCTGGGAAGTCTGTAATGAGATTCGGCAAACGGAAGATGTACCGATTATCATGCTGACTGCTCGCGGGGAAGAGCAGGATCGACTAATGGGGCTGACTATGGGAGCCGATGATTATTTGACCAAACCCTTTAGTCCGAGAGAACTGGTCCTGCGTATCAAAGCAGTATTGCGGAGGACGCGAACAGCACAGGCCTCATCTGCTGCCTCCACACATACGATTAGTTATGAGGGGATGATGATTGATTTTGCGAGACGTGAAGTAAAGATCGGCGAACGGCTCATTGACTTAACGGTTACCGAGTTTGAGATGCTGTATTTGCTGGCAAGTCACCCCGGGCAGGTATTTTCACGCAGCCAGATGATGAGCAAAATTTGGGACTTCAGCTATGAGGGAGATACAACTACAGTGACCGTGCATATTCGGAGATTGAGGGAGAAGATTGAACAGAATGCTTCGGATCCGAAATATATCAAAACCGTATGGGGCATTGGTTACAAGTTTGCAGGTGGCTCGTCATGAAGCTGCGTACGTATTTGGTATTGTCCAGTCTTACAGGCATTGGCGTACTGCTGATCTGTTTATTGATCAGTTATTCAAAAATGCTGCTTACCATCGAACAGTTTTATCTATTGTCGGCAGTAACGGGCGGAGTAGGTTTACTTTCTTTTGTTCTTCAGTATTTATTAACGAAGCCATTAGAGAAGTCCATCGCACGTATTACAGAGCGCACAAAGCGACTGGCCGAAGGGGATTTCCAGACGGAAGTCCCTCTCGTCGGTCCACAGGAATTCAAGATGCTCGCACAGCAATTTAATGAAATGAGCTCCAGGCTGAAGGAGAGCTTTGACGATCTGCATCATTCCGAATCAGCCAGACGAGAGTTAATTGCAAATGTTTCCCATGACTTGCGTACACCTCTGGCCTCGATTCAGGCTTTTGTTGAAGCGCTGGAGGATGATGTAATCAAGGATGAAGTCACCTTTCAACGATACTTGAACACGATTCGTCTGGAAACGAAACGGTTGGGAGGCCTGATTCAGGACCTTTTTGACCTATCCAGTCTGGAAGCGAAGGGGGATCAGTTCGATCCTCAGCCCAGCCATGTTGATGAGTTAGTGCTCAGCACACTGGAGAGCTTTTCGTTTCATCTTGCCGAGAGACAGCTGCGCGTGGAGATTAAGCTGCCTGATCGATTGCCGGCGGTTATGATGGTGCCTGCACAGATGAAGCGTGTACTCTCTAATTTACTGCAAAATGCCATTCAATACTCTCCTGTCGAAGGCACAATTATGCTTACTGCAGCTGAGCAGGGAGCATTTTTACGAATTGCGGTGATGGATGAAGGTGAGGGAATTGAAGTGCAGGAAACGAAACGTATTTTCGACCGTTTTTATCGCATTGATAAATCTCGCAGTAAAAATAATGGAGGTGCGGGACTTGGGCTCGCCATTGCTCAATCGATTGTGGAACGGCATGGGGGTGAGATCGGGGTGCAGAGTACAAAGGGTGCAGGCAGCTGCTTCTGGTTTACCCTTCCGGTGTATGTCAGCCGCTAACTTTATTCAGATATCTTTCGAGCGGCAAAAAAACGTACTGATCGGTTCCCCGGGCAGCACGTTTTTTTATTTTATGTAGAGCAGTATGCTGCGGCAGGACATGGAACAGATATAGAAGCATGAAAACATGGAAGGGTTACGGAGTCGACTGCTCGTCCTTAATCTGCTGCAGATCATTGAGGCTCAGCGTCAGATTATTCTCCGGATGTGCACTGACGATGACTTCCGTCTCGGAAAGTTCACTTGGCTGGTTTGATTCGGGAGCGGGCTTCACCACGTAAAGGCTCTGGACGCTGTTCAGCAGACTTGCAGGCGTGTCTGCATACGTTTCAAGGAACAGAACGTAGTCTTTGGTTGGCAACAGCTGAAGATTATCGTCATTAATCACTTTGGTACTGCCCAGTTGGCCGCCAAGCTGCTTGACTTCAAGCTGATCTCCTGCTGTGTAACGGCCCTTATAGGGTTCTGCCACCTGAACCGTATAGATGGTATAGATTTTGTCAAAAGAAATCTGTTCATCCGCCGCGCTTTCAGCAGTGCCCAGCTCATTTTGTTCCAGAGAGTCCGTCTTAGCTTTGTCATTCAAAGCTTCAATTCGGGTCTGGATCACACGGCCCTTCACGATGGTATCGGCCCGGTCAGTTAGAGCATCTATACTGCTGTAATTCGGGTAATCTTCGGAAGCAATGACAGTGATCGGCGCATCAGAGGGAGAAGCGGCAGGTGATGTTGAAGAGCAGCCCACGACAGACAGAACAAAAAGGGACGAGACGAGCAGGGTGAATACTCGGTTCTTTTTCATAGATTGGAATCCTCCTTGGTAATAGGCTGTACAGCTTAAGTAAGATTACAGGTCACGCGGATTAATATCTGGATTTGACATTGTTAATATCGAAGGTTTGCGGTTTGGTCATAGAATTCCGGTTACGGGTATAAGACATGATCGAAGGGCTGCTGGTTGTTGGATTGTCACCGAGCCAGATGGAGTGGCCGAGTTCATGGACGAACACGCTTTGAATGAAGTTGGTCAGGTTGGAGGCATCGGTGGTGATCGTGGAGGTGTTAAGCTCAATGCGGAAGTTAACGACCTGATTGCCGGAGACGGAAGCGTAGTTGACACCATATGCGGTATTGTTGAAGCTGCCGACGGTAATCGTGTTGGAAGAGCTGCTTGATTTGACAAACTGTACTTTGGCTCCTGCGTTGTTCCAGTTGGCAAGAGAAGTGTCCATTGGACCCTGCCATGCAGCGGCGTAAGTATAAGGACGGATCGGAATGGTGGAGCTTGGGTAACCGTAATTCAAAAAGGTTGCGGCGTAGATCGTGCTGCCAAACATTGCAAGCGCAGAAAACAGCATCAGGGTCATCAAAAACTTCCTTTTCATGCTTAAAACCTCCAATAAATGTATATTTTCTCTATTATAGTAACAAGGAAAAGCGAACCTGGAATGAGTCTCAAGTCGTTGTTTTTGTCGTGAAAAAAAGGAAATGCTTGTGCCGCAGCGGAAGGCTTGTCACAACAAGTCGTTTTCTGTCCAGGGAGTATGCATAAATTCCCTTTACTTACAAACAATACACTCAACCCTGAACGAAAAAAGGAGTGTATGATGATGTGCGAACGCTTTTCACTCGCGGCGGACCTGGATGAAGTCCGGGATCATTTCAAGGTACAGCGGGTCATGTATTACTATAAAAATCGTTATAACATCAGTCCAACGCAGCATACGCCGATCATTCTGCATCAGGATGGAGAACGGGTTCTGGATGAGTTCCGTTGGGGGTTTATACCGTTCTGGGGGCGGGATGCAGTGAATGCGAACTTGATGACCGTGCATGAAAATCCGGCGTATTACAAATTGGTTGAAACCAAACGATGCGTTATCCCATGCAACGGGCTGTATTACTGGCGCCAAGAAGGGAAAAAGCGTTATGCCGTGCGTGTTGTGATGCCGGATCGCGGTCTATTTGGCATTGCGGGGCTGTATGAGATTTGGAAAGACACCCGTAAGCAGCCGCTGCGTACCTGCACGATGCTTATGGCTGGTGCTAATCTCGTAACCCGCGAGTTCGGCAGTAAAATGCCGGCGATTCTTGCAGAGGACGAGATTAATACTTGGCTTGATCCAGCCAATACACGGGTAACGCAGCTGCTGCCGCTGCTCAAAACCTACAATCGCACAGATATGAATCTATATCCGGTCACACCGATGGTGGCTAATGATGAACATGATTGTTATGAATGTGTGGAAGAGATGGAACAGAAGCTGGCATATGTTCGGAGCTACTGAGGATTGTAATGCAGAGGCTGCTTGTGGTATTTCTTGTTTCTGAGATTTCGAAATGGTTAAAAGAACAGGATGGGGAGTCCGATGGACGCTCTGTCCTTTTCAATGTTTGTCATTTTTCCCGCGTGCAGGCAGGAGCATTGAAAAAGCAAAAGTTGCAATTGAATTAAAACGTAACTATAATAATTACAGTAAAAGAATGCATATATCCATATATCTATTTAAAGAGATATATAACCGGGAGGAAACCACGAATGAATCCAAAGTATTCCAAAATGTTTGAACAAGTTTCACTGCCAAGCGGCATTACGCTGAAAAACCGGATCGTGCTTGCTCCTATGACTCATATGTCCTCTAATTCAGATGGCACGGTATCCGATGCTGAGCTTGCATATTATGCACGCCGCACTGGGGGAGCGGGGATGTCGGTTACAGCAGTAACTCATGTTACGCCTAACGGAATTGGATTCCCTGCCCAATTTGGTTCTTACGACGACAGTTTTATCCCCGGACTGAAACGTCTGGCTGAAACGATCAAACAGCAAGGCTCTGCTGCTGTACTGCAAATGTTTCATGCAGGCCGTCTGACACCGGAACAAGCCGTTCCAGCAGGTGAGGTGGTCGCACCTAGTGCCGTTGCAAGTGAACGTCCCGGCTCTCCGGAGCCTAGAGAAATGACGGATGAAGAGATTACATCCGTCATTCGTGATTTCGGTGAAGCGACTCGCCGTGCGATTGAAGCCGGTTTCGACGGTGTTGAGATCCATGGCGCAAACGGGTACCTGATCCAGCAGTTTTTCTCTCCGCACTCCAACCGTCGCGAAGACCGCTGGGGCGGCAGTGTAGAGAAACGTCTGGCATTCCCGCTTGCGGTGGTAGACGAAGTACAGCGTGTCGCTGCCGAGCATACGAAGCTTCCGTTTATTGTGGGATACCGCTTCTCCCCGGAAGAGCCTGAAACGCCGGGTCTGACGATGGAGGATACGTATGCACTTGTCGATGCTTTAAAAGATAAAAACCTCGATTACCTGCACGTTTCCTTGAATGAGTTCTGGTCGAAGCCAAGACGGGGTGAAGAAGATACACGTTCCCGGATCGAATATATTCTGGATCGTGTGGGCGGCAAAGTGCCTGTGATCGGTGTAGGCGCGATCCACACCGCAGACGAGGCGGCAGCAGCTCTGGAGACGGGGGTCCCGCTGCTGGCTATTGGACGTGAGCTAATTATCGAGCCGGACTGGGTCGAGAAGATTGAAAGCGGACGGGAAGAGGACATTGAGACAATTCTGACGAAAGCGGATCAGGAGCGTCTGGTCATCCCTGACGGATTGTGGAATGCGATTATCCATACACCGGGTTGGTTCCCTATGGCAGACGACAAATAAAAAGTTGAAATGACTGAATGAAGGGGGCGAAAGCCTCCTTTTTTACATAAATGTACGAATGCTGTTTCCGTATGGTGAAATTCTCCTGACAGCCGCTCTATGGTATGATGGGATGACAGATTTAGGTGGAACAATAACGGTTTGGAGTGAATGATGATGCTCGTTGCGGAACGATATGAAAAAATAGTGGAATGGGTCGATGTGCATGGAAGCATGCGTGTCACCGAGCTTAGTGAGCGCTGCGGAGTCACGGAGGAGACGATCCGCCGTGACCTGGACAAGCTGGAGCAGGCAGGCAGGCTCAGACGCTCGCATGGTGGAGCGGTAAGTGTGAAATACAAAGACGAGCTGCAGTCCGAGATCCCTTATCCCGAGCGGGCTGTAGCGCATGCAGACGAGAAACGCCGCATTGCTGGTGAAGCGGTGAAGTTGGTGGTGCCGGGCGACCGGATTGCACTCGATGCGAGTACAACCACGTGGTACATGGCAGCTGGACTGCCGAATATTCCGCTCACGGTACTGACCAACTCGATGAAGGTTGCGGCCGAGCTGAGCACGAAAGAACAGATTCGTGTCATTGCTGCAGGCGGACAGCTTGCGCCCAAATCCTTGTCTTTTGTCGGTCCGCTCGCAGAACGTTCGCTGGATGCGTACCATGTGGATAAGGTGTTTCTATCTTGTAAAGGGGTGCATCTGACCAAGGGCATCAGCGAGTCGAATGAATTACAGGCGCTCGTGAAGCAGAAGATGATTCATATTGCCGATGAAGTGATCCTGCTTGCTGATTCGAGCAAGTTTAACATTCAAGCTTTTACAAGAGTGGCAGCGATGGAAAGTGTTAGTAAAGTGATTACCGATCTGGGTGCACAGGATGAGCATGTCCACGCATTGAACGAACTTCAAATTCCGTGTATACGTGTGTGAGCGTAACGGACGTCAGAATATTACAAAGGAATATTTATAAGTTAAACTCTTTATTTACACTTTAACGGAGAGGACAGAAAAAAACTGAAAAAGCGGAGCTAAAAGCTTTCTGAAAAGAAAGCTAACATCGGAAGCATACGCTTCGCCTTTATCACCGGATTTTTACCTTTGGAAAAGGGAATCAAAAAAAATCTGAGGATAACAGCGATTGGAAGTTTATTCCGTCCTTGGAGTGTCAGTGTAAAAGTATTTAGTTCAACTTATCATAGGAAGGATCGATGGCAATGAAACATCCGTTTCACTTAAAAGCAGTATGGAATGGCGGTCGAAACAGCGAGGGCACGATTGATGCAGGGGGGTTAAAAACGGTTATTTCCATCCCGCAGGAGATGGGCGGTCCGGGTACAGGAACTAACCCCGACGAGATGCTGCTGGGGGCAGCGGCAACCTGTTACCTGATCACCCTCGCCGCGATGCTGGAGCGTTCAGATATCACACCTGATGAGCTGACGCTGGAATCGGAGGCTGCGGTGGATGTGACGAATAACGTATTTACGTATGAGCGGATTGTACACCGGCCGCGAATTGTGCTTGCTGTTGATGCGTCCGAGTCGGATGCGGCCAAGGCTGAGCGGCTGGCACATAAGGCGGAGCAATCCTGTATGATATCCCGTGCTGTGGCAGGCAATGTGGCGATCGAAACTCATCCTGTGATTGTAACCAATGGAGCTGGCGCAGTGTGATATAATGGGTGCAGACGACATTATTCGTCATTTGTGCAAAATAAGGAGAAATTCAGGATGAAGAACCAGAAGCGCAAACCCAATCGAATGGCACGTTTGACTCGTGCGATAAAACTGAATTTTCTCAAACTTTTACGTGCTCCGGGCGGTGCTCACAAAGTATCTACCGGATTTGCCATAGGATTCGGTCTTGAATTGATCGTGATCTCGACTGCATCTTTGATTTATCTCATATTCTACCCGATTGTGCGTCTTTCGGGAGGTTCTATGCCAGCGGCCATCGTTGGTAACGTTGTGGGCAAGTTAACGTTTCTGCCGATTATTCTAATGCCGCTTGCGAAGCAGATTGGATCTTGGATGTCTGCCTTCCCACAGTATGGGTCAGGGACCTATGCATGAGAGTGCATGGATGGAACTGTTTCACGGGAACTGGTCTGCTGTGAGTGAGCTGCTGCTTGGCGGACTCGATATTTTGGCAGGCATGAGTGTGCTTGGTCTGATCCTCGGCTTCATTTCGTACTTCGTCGTCAAATTTTTCTACGTCAGAGCCCTTCATCGGCGGCATGAACGCCGGCTGGAGAAGCGCCGCCAAGCGGCGAACGCCTCCAGTGCCGGTACAGCGCCTGTACTGATCAGGAAGACATCACAATCATAATCGGCAGGAAGACCATCGATGCAGCGGTGGTCCAAAGAATGCAGCGGGAAACAAACCGCGGGGAAGCGCCGAACTGTTCAGCCAAAATAACCGCGTTGACTGCGGTCGGCATCGAAGCAAGGATAAGCAGTACAGAGAACAATACGCCCTCGACCTGAAGTGCCTTCAGAATAAGCCAGGACAAGACCGGTGCTGCGACCAGGCGTACGACAAGTCCGGCCCAGAAAGCACGGCGAACGTTGGACTTCCAAGGCGCTGCATCCCCTTTGGAGCGGAGCATCTGTGCGCCCAGGATCGCGAGAACAATGGGAGAATAACCGGCAGCCATCATAGAGATGCCCCCATCGAGTGCTTCAGGCAGCTGCATACTGGAAGCCCGCAGGATGATTGCGATAACCGCTGCATATATAGTGGGCATGCGAAATACAGACAGGATTGCCTGTTTTACGGTGAATTCCGATCTTGCGGCAAAGAAAATACCTACCGTATTCACAATAATCATCTGTCCGATGACATAGACAGAAGCCTTGTCCAAGCCGAGCTGGCCGAAGGCAAGCAGCACAAGCGGGAGCCCGTAATTCACACAGTTGGTAAATGTGGAGACGAGGGTAAGGCCTGCTTTTTCCGGTGCACCCAGACCAAAAATCCGGCTCAGCAGCTCGGCAAGGGCCCAGAGAGCAATCAGATTCAGGACCGAGAACCAAAAGGTGCCTGTGACGTCGGTCCATGTGATATCTGCATGCAGCAGCGTATGGAAGATGAGTGCAGGGCTTAGAATATAGAGGGAAAACGCCGAAAGCGGACGAGTATCCCAGTCCCTGAAATGTTTTAACAGTATTCCTCCGATCACTGGCAGGGATATAGGCAGAAATACATGGTAGAGTGTAACTAAAAACGAGGTCAACAATCTGTTCAGTCCTTTCTGGATGAAAAACCTATCTTATCATAGCAGGAAAATTCATGCAGTTGAACGCTAATAGTGTAATTCGATGTGAGGCTTCGTACAGGCTGCTTACAACATGGCTTGGCTCTGAGGGAGTAAGCTGGTGTTGGATTGCTATTTTGATATGACAGATTTATTATAGAAGAGGTACAGCGAGACTACATACACATAGAGGAGGAAACTGTAATGAGTGAATCAAAACGCTTGCTCGTCTTGGTCGGCTCTTATGCCGAAGCTGAAAATGAGGGCATTTACGCATATGAATTAAATGAGGATACAGGCAGTCTGGCGAAGCTGGACGGCATTGCAGGAGTGAAAAACCCGACGTTTGTGAATGTGGACGCAGAAGCAAACAAACTGTATGCGATTGGTGAAACGGCGTCTGCCGAAGGCAGTAAAATGTCGGAAGCGGTGGCTCTGAGCGTGGACCCTTCCACAGGAAAATTGACACTGCTTAACCGTAAGGATTCGATCTCTGCTCCGCCATGTCACATTCAGCGTGACCCTTCCGGTAAATATTTGATCCTGTCCAGCTATCACGGTGGATTGGTAGGACTCCAGGCTCTCACGGACAATGGTGAGGTTGGAGCGCTGCTGGACGAGAAGAAACATGAAGGTCACGGGGCGCATCCTGAACGTCAGGACAAGCCGCATGTGCACTCTGCCTTCTTCAGCCCGGACGGCAAATATATGATGGTACAGGATCTCGGTGCAGACAAAATTGCGATTTACATCCTTAACACAGACAAAAATGAATTGGTGCTTCATAGTGAAACGAAGACTCATCCAGGCGCAGGCCCGCGTCATTTGACGTTCCATCCGAATGGTCAATTTGCATACGTGATCAACGAAGTAGATTCGTCCATCACAACGTACAAATACGATGCGGCAGCGGGCACGCTCACTGAAATCTCGAATGTATCTACTCTGCCTGACGGTTATGAAGGCAGCGAGAACACAACTGCGGAGATTACCGTTTCCAATGATGGTCGCTTTGTGTATGGTTCCAACCGTGGACACGACAGCATCGTAGTATTTGCTGTAGATGCTGACAAAGGTACGCTGTCACTGGTGGAGCATGTCTCCGCGGAAGGACAGCACCCGCGTCATTTTGCATTGACACCGAATGGTAAAATGCTGATCGCAGCTAACCGTGATACGAACAGTATGGTTACCTTCACCGTAGATCAGGAAAGCGGACGCTTGAAATACACAGGTCATAGTACAGGTGTATCCAAACCGGTATGTGTGAAACCAGTATATCTGTAATTGGTTTATGGAATAAGCTGCTTTGTACTGTTCATGTCAGTATAAGTATAGATCAGGGACCCTGCCTGTTAAGGCGGGGTTTTCTTTTTTTATTTATTTTTCAAGGAAGATCCGAACGGGGCAATCTCAGGTTAACCTCATGTATGAACACGAGTGCCTGGATTTTAAGGGAGTTGAACAAAACTGTAAGTGTTAAATGATTCTTATAACAACGAATAAGTATCATTAGTTTCTCCCAAGTAACTACCTCACTTGAAAGTGCGTACTTCCTGAATAGATAGTCAGGCTCTACAATGAACTAGCAGCCGCAATACAGCGTCGTACCATCCAAAACGCAGAGGATTGGCTGCTGCAGCAGCAGAAATATTTTAATTCAAAATCATTTACTTATACTTGAACAACAAAGGAGACATAAAACATGAAATTACAGCTCGCACTTGATTTAGTTAACATCCCTGACGGTATCGCATTGGTTAAAGAGGTTGAGTCATACATTGATATCGTAGAGATTGGCACGCCAATTATCATTAATGAAGGTCTGCATGCCGTAAAAGCAATGAAAGAAGCTTACCCTAACCTGCAGGTGCTTGCGGACCTGAAAATTATGGACGCTGGCGGATATGAAATCATGAAAGCAGCTGAAGCCGGCGCAGACTTGATTACCGTTCTGGGTGCAAGCAACGATATGACAATCAAAGGTGCAGTCGAGGAAGCGAAAAAACAAAACAAAGAAGTTCTCGTGGACATGATCAACGTGCCAAACCTGGAACAGCGGGCGCGCGAAGTTGACGCTCTGGGCGTAGACTACATCTGTGTTCACACCGGTTATGACCTTCAGGCTGTGGGACAAAGCCCGTTCGAAGACCTGCAAACCATCAAAGGCGCGGTGAAAAATGCAAAAACCGCTGTCGCTGGCGGCATCAAATTGGACACACTGCCAGAAGTAATCAAAGCACAGCCTGATCTTGTTATTGTTGGCGGTGGCATCACAGGACAAGCAGATAAAGCAGCTGTGGCATCTGAAATGCAGCGCCTTGTAAAACAAGGGTAAGCTTATGAGCGGCACACGATACACCGCAGCCATCCTGAAGGAGCTGGAACGCACACTAAGCCAGATCGACGATGCCGAGATGCAGGTCTTGGCAGAGCGACTGCTGGCAGCAGAACGTATTTTTGTAGCTGGAGCGGGTCGTTCGGGACTGATGGGAAAAGCATTTGCGATGCGGTTGATGCAGATGGGACTAGCTGTCTACGTCGTGGGTGAAACCGTGACCCCGGGCATCAGCTCGGCGGATTTCCTGCTGTTATGCTCGGGGTCGGGGGAGACAGGCAGCCTTGCGGCGATGGCACGAAAAGCCAACCAAGCAGGTGCTCCTGTAGGCTTAATGACAATTAAGCCGGAGTCTACGATTGCGCAGCTGGCACAGGCAGTCGTTCGTCTGCCTGCCTCAGCCAAAGAAGATACAGCGGATGCCGGAGCAGATGTGACAATACAGCCCATGGGTTCACTGTTTGAGCAGAGTTTGCTGCTGAGCATGGATGCTCTGATCCTGACCATGATGGAGATAAAAGGCATGACCGGAGCCGACATGTTTAGCCGTCATGCGAACCTGGAGTAGCTCCGTGGAGCTGACCAAGCCTCTCTGTATATAAGAAGAAGTAGACCGGAGTCCTCTGCTGTGAGCAGGGATTGCGGTCTTTTCTGTGAAAAAGGTAAAGGAACTTTGCATTCCGTCCATGCTGTAGTAAAATGATGCATTAGGGTTTGATCACATGCACACGTTGGCCGATGGGGAATCAGGCTCAAGATAGAAATAAAAATAAACGTTAGGAAGTTGAACGATTCTTTTACACGTTATTGCGTCTGCGGAGTGGACTGTGTAACTCTTTAGTTCAACTTCCATAGTTACGAGATAAAGGGGGCTTGGAGCCATGGCGTCCGAAGTCAAGGAACGTATTAATTTGAAAGAAATCAACTGTGAAAAGGAATTAACTCTCGCGGTGATTGGAGGCAAGTGGAAGCTCATTATACTGTGGCACCTTGGTCTTGAAGGCACGAAACGATTCAGTGAGTTGAAACGTCTGATCCCGCATATTACACAAAAGATGCTGACGAACCAGCTGCGGGAGCTGGAAGAAGACAAACTGGTGGAGCGCAAGGTGTACGCCGAAGTGCCGCCCCGGGTCGAATATTCGCTGACAGATCATGGTCAGAGTCTGATGCCTGTGCTGCACGCAATGTACAACTGGGGCAAAAACTACGGAGAAAATGTAATCTGGAAAGAGACGAAATGAATCATCTAACGAAACGTCAAGTGAGCTGGACACGCCAGAGCTTGGCGTTTTTTAGTTTCAAGCCGGATTGAATTCTGCATTTGTAAACCAAAAGTCTCATAATTAGAAGATGTCATGTATAGAGTGGCGGATTATGATACGATGAGAGATATTGGAAACGCAGGGAGGATGACGTTTAAGATGGATAAGATACGTACTCGTGCCGAAGTCATGGAGGAAGCAACCTGGGATCTGAGGGATTTGTTTGCATCAGACACTGAATGGGAACAGGAACTGACATCCTTGCCGGACGCTGCGGCAGATATCGAGACATTCAAAGGCACCCTGGGTCAAAATGCCGAGCAATTGCTCGCTTGTCTGGATGCCCGTGAAGCTCTGCAGGAGCGGATCGGCAGGACGGCCGCTTATGCACGTTTAAAACAGTCCGAGGACAGCACGAACCCCGTCAATATTGAAAATGCATCTAAAGCTGGGGACATTCTGTCGAGCCTGTCTTCACGTCTGTCTTTTGTCAACTCCGAGATCGTTTCGCTGCCGGATGGTACCATCGAGCGGTATTTGGAAGAACTTCCGGGTCTGGAACCCTACAAACGCAGTCTGGACAGGCTGTTAGAGGAAAAAGCACATCGGCTCTCGCCTGAAACCGAGAAAGTGCTTGCTTCACTGAGTGAAGTGCTGGATTCGCCATACCGAATCTATCAGCGCGGCAAACTGGCGGATATGACTTTTGATGAGGCGCTGGATGGGGAGGATCAATCCCGGCCGTTATCATGGTCATTTTACGAGAATAACTACGAGATGTCTTCCGACACCAAACTGCGCCGTTCCGCTTACGCTTCATTTAATGCAGCGCTGCATAAGTACAAGAACACGTTTGCCGAAGGGTACGCTGCTGAAGTGAAAAAACAAGTGGTGCTGTCACGTCTTCGGGGATACGACGATGTAACAGATATGCTGCTGGCTCCGCAGCAGGTCAGTAAAGAGATGTACAATCACGTGCTCGATATTATTCAAAAGGAACTTGCCCCGCACATGCGCAGGCTGGCAGCGCTGAAAAAGCGTGAGCTTGGACTCGATAAGCTGATGTTCTGTGATCTCAAGGCCCCGCTTGATCCCGAGTTCAGTCCGGCCATTACATACGATGAAGCCTGCACGCTGATTCGTGAGGCATTGGAAGTACTGGGACCTGAATATGGAGAGATCGTTGAGCGTGCCTTTAGTGAGCGCTGGGTTGATTATGCGGACAATGCAGGCAAATCCACCGGCGCATTCTGTTCCTCGATCTATGGAGCACACTCTTATATTCTGATTTCGTGGGCCAATAACATGCGTGGAGCATTTACGCTGGCCCATGAAGTGGGACATGCAGGCCACTTTATGCTGGCTGGTCAATATCAGCGGCTGACGAATACACGGCCATCCCTCTACTTTATTGAAGCGCCTTCGACAATGAATGAGATGCTGCTGGCGGATCATCTGCTGAAGCGTTCCGATCATCCAAGAATGCGGCGCTGGGTCATTCTGCAGCTGCTGAATACGTATTATCATAACTTCGTAACACATCTGCTGGAGGGTGAACTGCAGCGGAGGGTTTATACGCTAGCTTCGGAAGATAAGCCGATCACGGCTAAGACGTTAAGCGAGCTGAAGGGTGCCATTCTCTCGGAATTCTGGGGGCCTGAGCTGGTTGTAGATGAAGGTGCCAAGCTGACGTGGATGCGGCAGCCCCATTATTATATGGGACTGTACCCGTATACTTATGCAGCAGGTTTAACGGCCTCAACGGCAGCGGCACAGAAAATCCGGGAGGAAGGACAGCCTGCGGTAGATCGCTGGCTTGAAGCACTCAAGTCCGGCGGCAGTCTTGCACCGCAGGAACTGATGAAGCTTGCCGGAGTAGACATGTCGGGACCTGAGCCGATTCGGACGGCAGTCGCTTACGTCGGCAGTCTTGTCGACGAACTTGAACGTCTGTATTCGTAAACGGGTACATATAGTATACGGACAAGGCAGACGGGCTGAGTGCATGCCCCGTCCCTTAGACGGGGAGGGTGAACTGTTATTTTGCATGTGGGAAAGGAACGATGAGTTATGGCGCTAACGGGCATCTTCACAATTGCGAACCGACTGAGTGTGGACGGATTCGGTGGAGTGGATGATTTGAGCAGCGTGCCGGGATTTGAAGGAAACCAGAGCGGCTTTTTTTCCGGATTGAATGAGTTCGGTGCGATGGGTACGTTCGTCCCTATGTTTATCGGCATCATATTTCTGATTGTGGCAGGCGGCATCGTATACGCAATCTTCTCGGGTGTGCGAACCTGGTCCTCCAATAACGCATCAGCCGTATTGACGCTGCACTGCAGCGTGGTTGCGAAGCGAACAGAGGTTAGAGGTGGAAGCGGAGACAGCAGAACCCGAACGAGTTATTATGCGACGTTTGAATTCGATAACGGAGAGCGTCTGGAATTAAACGTGGGCGGCCAAATGTACGGCATGCTGGTGGAACAAGATCGGGGCATGCTGACCTATCAAGGGACACGCTTCAAACACTTCGAGCGGGATATTCAGCCTCAATCCGGATATACCGGAGCGGAAAGCGAACAATTCTACAGATAAAACGGATGCAGCGGCTCCTCCCGAAAAGGGAGAGAGCCGTTTTTTTGCTGTGGGATGAGATTCCGAATTTATAGGTATTCAAACGCTTACAATAGTGATATACTTTAAAAATAAAAATAAACAGTATTAAACAAATGTAAACAAAGAGAATTTGAAGAATGAAATAAAGATAAAAGTAAACATCCAAGTGAAGATAAAAGTGAAGCTGCACGTTAAGATCCCGGTCGGGTTGGTTTTGGGTGAGGTTGAAACACGATAACTTGTGGAAAAGGTGGGGAAAGCAGTGAGTGTGCTGGCTTATGATTTGGGTGCGGGGAGCGGAAGAGCCATCCTTGGACATCTGAATGATCGGGGGATAGAAACCCGTGAAATTCATCGGTTTAAGAACGAGCCGGTCAAGATCGGTGAGCGGATGCACTGGGATATTTTGCGGCTGCATCATGAAGTGCTTCAGGGATTAGTCCTCGTAAAACAACAGGGAGAAGTGCCGGAGAGTCTGGGAATTGATTCCTGGGGTGTTGATTTTGGTCTGCTTAGCGGCCACGGTGAACTGCTTGGCAATCCATATCATTATCGCGATACACAGTTCAGCGGCATGATGGATACGATCTTACGGGAGTTATCTGCAAAACATATCTTTGAACGTACAGGCATCCAATTTCTCCCTTTTAACACGCTGTATCAGCTGGCTGCGCTTAAGCGCAGTGCTTTTCCGTTACTGCGTGAGGCTCAGCGATTCCTTATGATTCCCGATCTGCTTCGATATTTTCTAACTGGAGAAGCAGTGAATGAGTTCACAAATGCGACAACCACACAATTATACAATCCGGTGTTGGGGCATTGGGATCATGAGCTGCTCGCGCATATCGGTATCTCTGACCAATGGTTCGGAGAAGTCGTGATGCCGGGAACGACTGCAGGGCAGCTGCGCGGCAGCATACGTAATGAATTCGGTCTTGCACCCATTCCGGTGATTGCTGTAGCGGAGCATGACACCGCATCGGCTGTGGTAGCGGTTCCGGCAGCGGAGCGATCGTTTGCTTATCTAAGCTGCGGAACATGGTCCCTGATGGGAACCGAGCTGGATCAGCCTGTTATCAATGCGAAGAGCCTGGCGCTGAACTTTACTAATGAAGGCGGTGCAGGAGGCACGTATCGTCTGCTCAAGAACATTATGGGCCTCTGGATTCTGCAGGAATGCATGCGGCAGTGGGAGCGCGAAGGACAAGGGATCAGCTATGCAGCTTTGCTGGCGAAGGTTGAAACGGCGCCGCCGTTTGCCAGCCTGTTCGATCCGGATGATGAGTTGTTTCTGCCTGCGGGCGATATGACAGATCGCATCCGCCAATACTGCCGCAAGACAGGACAGCGTGAACCTGAGGACCAGGGCAGTGCGGCCCGTGCAATTCTGGAGAGTCTTGCCTTGAAATATCGCAGCGTTCTGGAGTGGACAGAAGAACTGTCAGGCCAGTCATTCAGCGGTCTGCATATGGTAGGAGGGGGCATTCAGAACCAGCTTTTATGTCAATGGACAGCCAATTCAATTGGTAAGCCGGTATGGGCTGGACCTGCGGAAGGAAGTGCCATCGGAAATATGGCTGTGCAGTGGATCGCGAGCGGTGCGTTCAAAGATATCTGGGAGGCACGCAGCGCCATACGCTCATCCTTTCCGATTACGGAATATGAGCCGCAGCTTAGAGCAGACTGGACAGAAGCTTATGAACGATTTATGCAGATAACAGCTGTGCCGCCAGATTCAGAAACCGGAAGCGGGGTGTAAACATGCTCGCGGCAGAACGATATGACCGGATTGTAGAACTGGTGAATATCAAAGGCAGCATGCGTGTATCCGAGCTTAGTGAGCGCTGCCGGGTAACCGAGGAGACGATCCGCCGGGATCTGGATCGACTGGAGCAGGCTGGACGGCTCCGCAGATCACACGGCGGAGCCGTCAGTGTGAAGGAAGATCAGCCGGAAATCCCCTACCAGATTAGGGAGACAGCGCAGACATTAGAGAAGAAACGAATTGCTGATGCGGCCTTGGCGCTGATCGAAGCAGGAGACCGTATTTTGCTGGATGCCAGCACAACAGCAGGTTATATGGCGGCAAACATGCCGGATATCCCGCTTACCGTATTAACCAACTCGATTCAGGTCGCTGCACAGCTGAGCAGCCGGGACAAAATTGAGGTCATCTCCACCGGAGGACTGCTGGCAGCCCGTTCGTTATCCTTTGTGGGCCCGCTGGCGGAGCGTTCTCTAGAGACGTACCATGTCGACAAACTGTTCTTGTCGTGCAAAGGTGTACATCTGGAAAGCGGCGGTATCAGTGAATCGAATGAACTGCAGGCAAGATTGAAACAGAAGATGGTCGGGATAGCGGATCAGGTTATCCTGCTGGCGGATGCGAGCAAATTCGGCATTCGGGCTTTCGCTCGTGTGACGGGGCTGGATGCCGTGCACACCATGATTACGGATCAGCCATTGAATGAAGAGCAGCGTTCGTTATGCGGAACTTATGGTCTGCGGGTTCATCGGGTTTGATAAAGAGTGGAGGCCGGCCTGCAGCGAGCCATTGGAGATAAGAAAAGCGATGAATGTGCAGATATTGATGGAGTAGTGAACAGATTTTTACATGAGAAGAACATGAAGAAATACAATGTTAAATTGAGGGAGCGTGTAATCATGAAAGTCTCCTTGTTTATAACCTGCCTGAGTGATGCGATCTATCCCCGAGTGGGGGAGGCGATGGTCCGATTGCTGGCCGCTCACGGGGTTCGGCTGGAATTTCCGCAGGTGCAGACCTGCTGTGGTCAGCCCTCCTACAACAGCGGGTACTGGGATGAGACGCGAACAGCAGCCAAAACGATATTGCAGGCGTTTGATGACAGTGATTTTGTAGTCTGTCCATCAGGCTCTTGCACGTATATGATTCATCATTATCCCGAACTGTTTGCAGATGAGCCGGAATGGTTGGAAAAAGCGAAACAGCTGGAAGCCAAAGCTTACGAATTCACGCAATTTCTGGTGCAGGTGCTCGGAGTAACCGACGTTGGTGCACATTTTCCACATAAAGTAACGTACCACCCTTCCTGCCACGGCAGCCGTCTGCTTGGGGTTAAGGATGAACCGCTGGCTTTGCTGTCCCAAGTCAAAGGGCTGGAACTGGTTCCGCTGCCTCATGCCGAGGACTGCTGCGGGTTTGGAGGAACATTCGCCATCAAAATGTCCGAGATCTCCGGAGCTATGGTGACTGAGAAGGTAGATCATGTCAAAGAAACGCAGGCCGAGGTGCTCGTTGGGCTGGATATGGCCTGTCTGATGAATATTGCAGGTAATCTGCGGTATAGAAACGAACCTGTGCGGGTGATGCATCTGGCCGAACTGTTATATGAGGGGGTGCAGACAGGATGAGTCAACCTGGAGTTATGAATGAAACGGTCAAATCCCGAGCGGGTTTGGCACTAAATGATGATTTTTTGCGTAAAGCTGTGAAATTCACGACAGAACGTCTGCGGAATGGCAAGAAGACAGCCTCGGAAGAGCATGGGAATTGGGAAGAGTGGCGGGAGCGTGGGCGACAGATTCGGCTGCACACGATTGCACATCTGGATTATTATTTGAATGAATTTGTAAACCATGCCCGTGCAAACGGTGTACACATTCATTTCGCTGATACTTCAGCGGAAGCGGCGTCGATTGCGCTTGATATCGCTATGCATAAACAGGCTTCAAGCGTAGTCAAATCCAAATCTATGGTGTCGGAAGAGGTACATCTGAACCATGTGCTGGAAACGGCAGGTATTGAAACGATAGAGACGGATCTTGGTGAATATATCATACAGCTTGCGGGTGAAGCACCATCCCACATCGTTATTCCGGCGATTCACAAGAACAGATATCAGATTACTGAACTGTTATCCAAGGAAGCCGGAGAGATGCTGGAGCCCGATACGACCGTGCTGGCCGGATTTGTGCGCAGGAAGCTGCGTGAGAAATTTCTGGAGGCTGATATTGGTTTGACCGGCTGCAATTTTGCCATTGCCGAGACGGGTTCGATGGTTTTATTTGAAAATGAAGGCAATGCCCGTATGGTATCTACCGTGCCGAGAACGCAGATTACCTTGATGGGTATGGAGCGCATCATTCCATCCTGGTCTGACCTCGAAGTCATGGCAACGCTGCTGCCCCGTTCAGCCACCGGACAAAAACTCACGATGTACATGTCGGGTATTACAGGTCCTCGCCGCTCGGCAGACGCGGATGGACCGGATGAGATGCACATCATAATCGTAGACAATGGCAGGTCACTACAGCTCGGTGATCCCGAGTTCCAGGAACTGCTGAACTGTATTCGCTGCGGAGCATGCCTCAACGCGTGTCCAGTATACCGGCATATCGGGGGTCACGCGTACGGCGGAACTTACAGTGGTCCGATCGGAGCGGTGCTGACACCTGCATTAAACGGCAATATTGATGAATGGAATGATATCGCAAGCGCTTCGAGTCTCTGCGGTGCCTGTTATGAAGCGTGTCCTGTCAAAATTCCACTGCATGACATGCTTGTATATTTGCGCAGGCGTAAAGTGGAAGAAGGGCATGGGAGTAAACTCGAAACGATTGGTATGAAAGGTTTTGCAGCGGTTGCGGCAAACTCCAGGCGTTTTGCTGCTGCCATTCGGCTTGGACAGATTGGACAAAAGGCCGTTGTGAGGAACAATGGCATCTCGTTAAAGCTCGGCCCGCTAAAAGGCTGGAATTCGTACAGAGTCGCTCCAAGTCTTGCCAAAAAATCGTTCCGTCAGCAGTGGGACGGTCTGGATCAGGAGTTGAATGGGCAGCATACCGTGATGGATGCTGCAGTACGTGAGCGTATGCAGCAGCTTATTCGTAACCGCGAGAAGGGAGGCTTGAAGCATGGGAAGTGAACATCAGCAGTGGCTTGCAGCCATGGAAGAGAAGTCACGGCGCAGACAGGAGAAGTTCATGGACGATATCGCTGCCAAACTGCAGCGACCTAGACTGCGCCATGCTCCAACTCATGTTTTTCGCGGTGCCCCTGATTTCTGGCATGAGCTGGAATGGGACGAAGAGCAGCGAATTCAGGCCTTTACCGATAACTTTGTCAGTGTAGGTGCTCATATTGTAAGGGTGCAGGATTTGGGAGAAGCCGCTCAGTTCATTACCAATAAAGCGCATGAATTAAGTGCCAAATATCTGATACGCCAGAATGAGCAGGTTTTAAACGATCTGGGACTTGAGGAACAGCTTCCTGATGTACAGATTTCCGTCTGGAATAGTGCTCCCGAAGTGGACTGGAAAGCACGAGCAGCTGAAGCGGATATCGGGATTGTGATGGCGGATTATGCCACAGCTTATACAGGCTCGGTGACTGTCCTTTCTTCCCCGGAGAAAGGACGTTCGGTCAGCCTGCTGCCAACCGTGCTGGTCCTGATTATCCCGGTGGAGCGGCTGCACACCCGATTGGGTGAAACGCTGCACCGTTTTGACGAAGCGGGAAGAGAACAGCTCCCAGCCGGTATTCATTTTATTTCAGGTCCCAGCCGTTCCTCCGATATTGAGAATGATCTCACGATTGGAGTCCATGGCCCGGGCGTGGTCTACGGTGTAATTGTAGGTTAGGTTACCCGTCTCAAGCTAAGAGAAAAACGGTAAACACAGAACTGTCCTTTAAGCGTCGTTTTTCGCTGAGGGCAGTTTTATTTGGTCAGGAGGTGGGGACATCCGGTTCGAGGTCCTATGACTTTAGGACAGTTGAAGATTGGAACTGGAAATGATATGGTAAAGATAGACAAAGAGAAAAACCCATTTTTTTTGCTTAAGATTGACCGGATTACGATTGTGGTCAGTCGGTTTTGGGTATGGCATATGTACACACATCGTTGAAGCCGGGGTTGGATGAAGCCCGAGTCAACATACGATGAAGCGAGCCGAAGGGGAATTTGCAAGCGAGCTTAGATGCGAACCAGCTGACATGCTGCAGAAGTCATGATTTACATTTTTACATTTTGAGAAAAAAGAAGGAGTGAGGAACCATGCCACCTGTTTCAGTACCTCAGCCCAAAACGTACGGTCCATTAGGCAATCTGCCGCATTTGAATTTTGATGAACCGACCCAATCCCTTGTGAAGTTGGCCGACGAATATGGACCTATTTTCCGAATGGATTACCCGGGAAGAAGCGAGCTTTATATCTCAAATGAAAAGTATGTTGCCGAAGTTACAGACGAGTCTAAATTTGATAAAAGAGTATGGGCACCACTTGCGAAGGTACGTGCTTTTGCCGGGGATGGTCTCTTTACAAGTTGGACCGATGAGCCGAACTGGAAAAAGGCGCATAATGTGCTGCTCCCAAGCTTCAGCCAGCGTGCGATGCAGGGGTATCATAACATGATGGTGGACCTTGCGGTGCAGCTCGTTCAGAAATGGTCCAGACTTAATCCCGACGAAACAGTAAATGTACCGGACGATATGACTCGTCTGACGCTGGATACCATTGGTCTATGCGGATTCAACTACCGTTTTAACAGCTTCTACCGGGAAGAACCGCATCCGTTTATTACGAGCATGGTCCGGGCGCTGGATGAATCGATGAGTTCCTTACAGCGCCTGCGGCTGCAGGACAAATTGATGATCAGCAAAAAGAAACAATTTGAGCAGGACATTCGTTCGATGTTCTCCCTGGTTGATCATATTATTGCAGAGCGTAAAGCCCAGCCTCAGGAAGGGGCAGATGATCTGCTCTCTCATATGCTCACCGGCAAAGATCCGGAAACGGGCGAAACTCTTGATGACGAGAACATCCGATATCAGATTATTACATTCCTGATTGCCGGGCATGAGACGACAAGTGGTTTATTATCGTTCGCGGTATACTATCTGATGAAAAATCCGGATAAACTCGCAAAGGCTCAAGCGGAAGCCGATGAGATTCTGAAAGATCCGGTGCCATCGTACAATCAGGTTCGCCGTTTGAAATATATACGTATGGTGCTGAATGAAGCGCTGCGTTTATGGCCTACAGCGCCAGCATTCTCCTTATATGCGAAAGAAGATACGATGCTTGGTGGTCAGTATCCGCTTCAGAAAGGGGATAGTGTCAGCGTGCTCATTCCCAAGCTTCACCGTGACCGCGAGGCATGGGGCGAGGACGTTGAGGAATTCCGGCCTGAGCGGTTCGAAGATCCAAGCAAAGTACCGCATAACGCTTATAAACCGTTCGGTAACGGTCAGCGTGCATGTATCGGTCAGCAGTTTGCTCTTCAGGAAGCCACTCTGGTGCTGGGCATGGTTTTGAAACACTTTGATTTTATTGACCATACGAATTATCAGTTGAAGGTGAAGGAAACCCTGACACTCAAACCTGATCAATTTATCATTCAAGTACGCGCACGCGGAGGTCAGCCTGTGATGGCTGTGCCTGGTATCGCCGTTCAGGAGCCGCCTGCTGCCGTGAAGAAGAGTGAGCAGGAAAGTGTAGATGCACATGATACACCGATGCTTGTTCTGTATGGCTCCAATCTGGGCACGGCAGAAGGCATCGCCCGTGAAATTGCTGATACAGCAAAAGCCCAAGGTTTTCGCAGTGAAGTTGCTGCATTGGATGATCGCGTAGGCAGGCTGCCCAAGGAGGGAGCTGTCGTCATTGTCAGTGCATCCTATAATGGTCAGCCGCCAAGCAACGCCAAAGCATTCGTGGAATGGATTCAGCATGCAGATGCAGACGAGTTTAATGGAGTGAAATACACCGTACTTGGATGTGGTGATCACAACTGGGCCAGCACGTATCAGCGCATTCCGCGTTTAATTGATGAACAGCTCTCCTCAAGGGGGGCAGAGCGGCTGTCATCCCTCGGTGAATCGGATGCCAGTGGTGATTTCGAGAAGCAGGTGGAGGATTGGACCGAACAGCTGTGGCCGGATCTGGCGCGGACGCTGGAACTGAAGCTGCATACGGGCTCAACGAATGAACGCAGCGCCTTGTCTGTACAGTTTGTGAGCGGAATGGCTGTGACTCCGCTAGTCGAAACGTACGATGCGCATGCTGCTGAAGTGCTGGAGAATCGGGAGCTTCATGACGAAGGCAGTGAACGCAGTACAAGGCATCTGGAGATCAAACTGCCTGATGGTATCACGTACCGGGAAGGCGACCATCTGGGCGTACTGCCGCAAAATCCGCCAGAGCTTGTGGAGCGTGTACTTCACCGCTATGGATTCACCGGGACGGAGCATCTGGTACTGGATACATCAGGCCGAAGTGCGGCTCACCTTCCGCTGCAGCGGCCTGTTAATCTGTATGACCTGCTCAGCCACAGCGTGGAGCTGCAGGAAGCTGCGACCCGTGCGCAGCTGAGAGAGCTTGCTGCATATACGGTATGCCCTCCGCATAAGAAGGAACTTGAGGCGCTTCTGGATGAAGCGGTATATATGAAGGAAGTGCGCAGTAAACGGATATCCATGCTGGACTACCTGGAGAAATACGAAGCATGTGAACTGCCATTTGAACGTTTCCTTGAACTGCTGCCTTCATTGAAGGCGAGATACTACTCCATCTCCAGTTCACCTAGGGTGCAGGCAGCACAAGCGAGCATTACGGTAAGTGTAGTAGAGGCGCCTGCATGGAGCGGACACGGAATCTACAAAGGTATTGCATCCAATTATCTGTCCGGGCTGAAACCTGGTAACGAAGTCGTGATGTTTGTTCGCACACCGGAATCCGGTTTCCAGCTGCCCGATCGTCCAGAAGTGCCGATCATTATGGTGGGTCCCGGAACAGGCGTGGCGCCGTTCCGCGGTTTCCTGCAGGCGAGACATGTGATGAAGCAGCAGGGCGAACAGGTTGGCGAAGCTCATCTGTACTTTGGATGCCGCAATCCCGAGCATGATTATCTGTACAAAAACGAGCTTGAAGCCGCCCAAGAGGAGGGGCTTGTACAGCTTCATACGGCGTTCTCCCGAATTCAAGGGAAAGAGAAGTGTTATGTTCAGCATCGGATAAAAGAAGATGCGCAGCTGTTGATTCCTCTGCTGGAAAACGGGGCACATCTGTACATTTGCGGAGATGGAAGTAAAATGGCACCGGATGTAGAAGCCGTACTGAAGCAGGCTTATGCAGATATTCAGAGTAAAACTGCCCAAGAAGCGGATGTTTGGCTTAACCAGCTTCAGGAGCAGGGACGTTATGCCAAAGATGTCTGGACAGGCGTTTAACTCGGACAGTTCTTGTGATCGCTGCTGGGATATCTGCACTGTATTCTGCCGAACTTAAAGTAAAGCATCATGAAGCAGGCGCTTAGGCCTCTTCATCGGCAGATTGTACGGGGAGCAGGGGCAGGCTCGCGGTGAGAAGCAGAGACCATCGTTTCTCACCGCTTTCACTTTGGCTTCAACTAATAGCGGCGGGCACAGCGACGTTTCAGCTTGTAACTTTTCTTGCGAGGCCGGTAGATCGACTCCACACTGGAGAGTGGAAACAGAATTCGCGAGGGAACTCTACCTTTGCCCTGCAGTTCAATATAATCAATTCCAACACCAACCAGTCTGATACTCTTGAATGCATTTCGGGAAGGGAATGTTGTGCGAATGCCGACCCGGATGCCCCGCTGTGTTCGTGGAACGTTGAATACTCTAATGGAATTCAGGCTGAGTGGAATGAATAATTGATGATTGATTTTAACAAAATTACGGGGGAACACCTTTCGGATGCGTCCTGGCTCCAAACCGGTACGCGGGGTGTTAAGCTCAGCGAGATGTCCCTGGAATTGGGCCAAGCGCTGCTGGAGTGTTTTACCTGTGCGAAGATGCTGCCAGCTCATAAGTCATCCTCCGTTCGTCATTTATACCTAGTATATGAACGGGGCAGGGCGGAAGGTGAATACTTGGCCGCCCATGTTACGCGAGTTTGAAACGATATGAAACGTACAATCGACAGAAAGAAACGTACAATCGACAGAAAACCAGGAAAGGCATAAGATCAGAGATTTCAGGTCTCAGAGCTTATGCCTTTTTTATGTCGTGCTTTGCGGCGTGCAGCGAATTCAGAACAGAATCCATCTACCGAATTGAGAAGGTGAAAAGCAAAATTTAGAACTGGACCAGCGTATCTACCTTAACCGGAAGACCGGTTGCAATGGCACGATTGGCTGCAATACCTGTCAGAATAGAACGGGCTCCGTCCACATGATCCGCTGCACGATGGAAGGGGTCCTCAGCTGGTTCGCCGAACAGATCGTTCAGCAGCACCGGGTCGCCTCCGCCGTGACCACCTTCCTTTTCTTCCACTTCCACTTCATAAGGTGCGCCAAACATGGGAAGTACACGCAGCGTTTTGCCAATAAGGGCGCCTTCCTTGCTCTTGTCACCCAGTGAGTTCACGTAAGACTGCTCGATAATATTCATCTCGATGCGGCCTTTGGTACCGTTGATCGCGATGCGATACCCCTCCCAAGGCTGATAAGCGACCAGGGAATAGGTCAGGATGGCTTTGTTCCGGTACTTCACAAGTACACCCATCGTATCTTCGATATTGATGCCGTCCCCGAACACACTCTGATCACGCTGGTATCCGTCTTCGGTCTCGGCATCCAGATACATCGATTTTAGATGCGGATCGGAATCCAGGTGCAGGGCAAACGGATCTTCCTGTGCGAGCGGATTGCCTGTAGCACGGTTGTAAAATTGAGTAACGCCGCGATCCTCGGCATTTTCCCTACCGTAAAACATCAGATCCCCAAAAGCGAATACGGTGTCTGGTTGTGATCCAATCCAGAAGTTCACCAGATCGAAGTGATGCGTGGATTTGTGTACCAGCAAACCGCCGCTGTTGCGCTTGTCCCGATGCCAGCGGCGGAAATAATCCGCGCCGTGACGTGTGTTCAGCAGCCATTCGAAGTGCACGGAAGTGACTTTGCCAATAGTATCATTCAGAATAAGCTCGCGTATTTTGGTGTGATGCGGTGCATAGCGATAATTAAATGTTACCCGTACGTTCCGTCCGGTGCGCTTCACGGCGTCCAGAATGTCCTGACATTTCTCCTCATTTGTGGTCATCGGTTTCTCAGTAACGACATCACAGCCCAGTTCCATGGCACGAATAATATACTTATGGTGAGTCCGGTCCACGCTGGTAACAATAACATAGTCCGGCTTCTCGTTCTCAATCATCTGGTCAAACTGGTCTGCCAGGTAGGTAGGCACCTCAGCATAGTTATATTTTTCCTGCAGCAGCTTATTGGCATAATCCATACGCACCTGATTGATATCACAAAAGCCGACAAGCTCGGAAGTTTCACTGAAATCCCGGGTCAAAGCACCATAGAAAAATTCGGCACGACCGCCCGTTCCGACCAATACATAACGTTTCTTGTTACCCACGTATATCGCCTCCTTGAATATAGATCCAGCCTATAACAAGGAAGCACTTCTTTCGCCGCGTTTTATGCGTAATCGCTTTCAAATACCGCATATTTTGCTATAATTGTGAAAAGGAGAGAGGGATATGACGGAAGCACTTCGTGCGGAGTACCATGATGCAGCGGAATTATTACATATTGAATATGATCGACGAATAGGGTACTACTCTATGGCGGCTGACCATTTTCATGATCATTATGAGCTGTATTATCTGCTCTCTGGGGAACGTATTTATTTTATCAAGGATCGATCGTATCGGGTAAAAGCAGGTGATTTGGTATTCGTAGACCGCAATACGGTGCATAAAACACTGGAGAGCGGTATGCCTGACCATGAACGAATTGTGCTGTATCTGCAGCCGGAGCTGTTTGCAGCTATGGCGGTTACAAGTGATTTAGCAGCAGGTTTGATAGAGCCGTTTTGCTGGGATAATCCGATTGTGAGATTACCAATCCAAGCCGCCAAGGTGACGGAGGCAATCGTCGCCGAAATGGTGAAAGAAATGCGTCAGCCGGATGAGGGAAGCGGAATGCTGCTGCGTCATCGGGCGTTGGAGCTGCTGCTGCATACGTATCGTCATCGTCACATGGGACGGATCCACACGGATGATCCGGACCCTGTTCTGCACCCCAAAATTCAAGTTGTTGTCCGGTACCTGAATGAAAACTACCGAAATCCGCTGACGCTGCCGGAAACAGCAGGCAGATTTCGCATCAGTCCACACTATTTAAGCCGGCTCTTCAAACAGACAACAGGTTTCACCTTCAGTGATTATCTGAATTTGCTAAGAGTGAAGGAGGCGCAGCGTCTGCTGCGTGAAAGCGAGGCATCAATAACGGATATTGCTCTGCTGGCGGGATTCGGCAATTTTTCGCATTTCGGCAAAATGTTCAAACGCACGGTGCAGATGTCGCCAAGAACATATAGACAGGAGTACAATGAGCGGGACGGAGTTCACAAAATATGATATAAGAAAGAGCTGCAGGACCCAGCTTCACTCAATGAAGAACTTTCCTGTACAGAATGAAGAACTTCCCTGTTTAATGAAGAGTTTTATATAATAACAGTGAGAAGCATTTCATTTTATTGGAAAATGGAGAGGGAGTCCTGATTATGAATACAATCGAAACAAGGCTGCAGCAATTAGGAATCCAACTTCCGCAGCCCAGTGCTCCTGCTGGGAAATATGCGAATGCAGTAATTGTGAACGGAATCATGTATGTGTCAGGGAAAGGACCAAAAACGGATGAACGCGGCAAACTTGGCGTGGAATTTACGACGGAACAGGGGTATGACTTCGCCCGCAATACGGGGATTGAGGTGCTTGCTGCTGTGCGGGATGTGCTGGGTTCACTGGATCGGGTCAAGCGAGTAGTGAAAGTACAGGGGTTCATTAACGCGTCGGCTTCATATCAGAATCATCATAAGGTGCTGAATGGATTTTCGGATCTAATGATAGAGGTTTTTGGAGAAAAGGGAGTGCACGCCCGGTCTGTCTTTGGGGCCGTTTCCGTCAGAGATCAACTGCCGCTGATTATCGATTCTATTTTTCAAGTGGAGGAGTAGGTTTACATGACAGACTTATCGTCGGGATTTCGACCGATTATGCTGGATTTCCCCGAAAGTTTCCACACGGAACGTCTTACGATCCGTGCGCCACGCCCCGGAGATGGCATACAGGTTAATGAAGCGATACGGGAAAGTGCCGAGCAGCTGCGGCCGTGGCTTCCTTTTGCCGAGAACATACCTTCCATTGAAGAGTCTGAATTCAATGTTCGAAAAGCCAGAGTGCAGTTTCTGGAGCGCAGTGACCTGATGCTTCATCTGCGTGATAGAGCTTCCGATGAGTTTGTCGGCAGCAGCGGTCTGCACCGGATTGACTGGCAGGCGCGCTGCTTCGAAATCGGCTACTGGATAAGGACCTCCCGTTCGGGCGAAGGTTTGGTCACGGAAGCTGTGCGCGGCATTGAACAATTCGCCATCAAGCACCTGCAGGCCAATCGGCTTGAAATTCGCTGTGATGCCCGAAACGTACGCAGTGTGAAGGTGGCTGAACGGTCGGGATACACTCTAGAAGGGGTACTGCGCAGGATAAAGCAGGATCGCACAGGGGCAGGGGTGGATATGATGATTTTTTCCAAAGTAAGGGGCACCGAGTTCATATCATGAAAAAATCTGAAGTCAGCGGAATGATCGCTGCATACAGCTGCCCTTTCTAGTCATAAAGCAGATATTATAAAGCAGTGTACGCGTGCTGTGAGCTGCACATGGTGAGAAAAATACAAGATGACAAGATGCCAGGATTTTAATCGTGGGTTCTTAATTACGGGATTTTACTCAGGGGGATAAACCGATGGAACGGATAGGACAGGGAAGAACGGCAGAAATCTACCATTATGCAGACGATCAGATTCTAAAATTATACCGGGCAGGGTTTTCGGAAGAGGCCGTACAGAATGAGTTTTGCATCAGTGAGCTGGTACATGCGAAGGGACTGCCTGTTCCTCGTGCTGTAAAACGGATAGTTGATGCGCAGCGATCAGGGATCGTGTTCGAACGATTTGAAGGAACAACGCTGCTGTCGCTGATGATGCAGCGGCCGGAACAGCTGGAATTATTATCGCACAGAATGGCGGCGTATCATTACAGGATGCACTCTGTAAAGGATGAAGGAAGTACACTTCCTTCTCAGAAAAAGATTCTGGAGCATGCGATTCTACGTGTAAGCAGCTTTTCTGATATGGAGCAGGAACGCCTGCTGCACTGCTTGTCCGTTTTGCCCGAGCAGCGAGCAGTTTGTCACGGGGACTTTCATCCTGATAATGTGATGTTGAGCAGGGATGGCGAGCAGTATTGTATTATCGACTGGATGACGGGAATGGCGGGTGATCCTGCGGGTGATGTGGCCCGGACCTGGGTAATATTAAAGAGCGGCAAGCTCCCGGACGATGCGGAACCTGCGATCCTTGAAGGGTTTGAACGGGCTCGAAGTCTGATGGTGGAGCATTATATAGAGCATTACACCGCTCTTTCCGGCATCACCCGTGAACAGATCGAGTCTTGGGTACTGCCTGCAGCCGCAGCACGGCTGGATGAAAGCCTGCCGGATGCGGAAGCGGAGGAGCTGCTTCAATATGTGCGGGACCGACTCCGCCAGCTGAATGAAACGATATCCATAACATCATGAGATAAAGAGGGGGAAGGGTCCATGCTGCAGGCGCTGAAAGCGATCCAAAGCTATCAATCAGGAGATTCACAACAGTCGTTACAAAACAAGCCGAAGTGGCTTCAGCTCCTGGCGGCGGCTGAGAAGCCGCGTATTAATCTGGAACGCATTCACTCGATCGCCGAGCTTCAGAATACCAATGCGGTATTGGACTACACCGAGCGTACGCTTCAAGTTCTGGATGGACTTCAGCTTTCATTCTGGATGCGTGAGCTGCTGGAAGTTGTACTGGCCTGGTCGGAAACGGCAAAAGGGGGTTCTCCAGAACAGCGCAGAGCGTGGCAGCATCAGGGCATTAATTTATTCGTACATAATATCGGCTCGGCGCAGCTGTATGACCTGTATACAGCCGAAACACGCGGAGACGAACTCGCGCGAGTGCCGGAATCACAGGTGCAGGCAGCATCTGAGATGCAGGTGTCTTCTCAGGGACAGGATACCGCATCCGCTGAAATTGTATCGCCAAGCCATGAGATCACTCGTATTTTAATTTCAACACACGGACTGATCGGACAATATATTCGCGGGGAAATTCCGTTTGCGGAGAATGCACCGCTTCAGTCTTTAATGACCGAAGGCTGGATTACCAGGAGCGAACTTCGCAACCTGCTGATGGCTTTGAATGAATGCATCATCTCAGCCGTTGATCCCGGGCTTTGGAAACAAATTCAGCTTGAAGTGGAGCAGATTGTAGATTGGATCGTGGAAGGGGTAGAACATACGGATTGGAGCGTGAAAGAACGATTAGCTCGTCTGAGAAGCAGTTCGATCCGGCAGGGTGAGGCTCTGGATGAAACATATGCCAAGCTTGAACAGCAGTTCCCGTTGCAGCAGCAGCTGGCTCCTCTTGCTTCACGCACGTTGTGGTATGTTGAGTCAGCCATGAAGGATTTTTCGCTGGAAGAGATGGTGAAAGTATTTTTGCTTGCCCTACACAGCGAAGGATGGAATGCAGTGAGCGTGGAAAATAAATATCCTGCTGGGATGTCTTCCTTTACGAATATACGTCATATCAGCTTCGAGCCTTTGATGAACACGATGTATTACGACTACAAGGGTGTCAAAAAACTGAATATTTATAAGAAGCGTATGATCGAAAAATATTTGGAACAGTATGGCTGGGAACAGGTTATTGCGGGTGAACGGCTGCCTTATCCCCACCTTGAACATCGTATCGAGCGATATCCCGATCTGCCGGATACGTTATTTATAACCTTTGAATTCTCGCCTGCGGCCGAGAAACTGATTGCCTTTTGTATTGAAGCAGAGAAATCTCCGCTATATGAGCAGGCTGTACTTCTGTTATTTGATCTGTTTGGTCTGCGCCGGGATGCTTATGACCGATTCCACAACGAAGAGACATATCTCTCGGATATGAACAGTTCAGGGGATTATAAAAAAGTGCTTCTGGACTATATTGTCGGCAGACGTGTGCTTGACATTGGTCCGGGGGGCGGTGTGCTGCTGGATCTGATTGAGCAGGAGAAACCGGAAGTTGAAGCGATTGGTATCGATATTTCGACCAATGTGATTGAAGCGCTGGAACGCAAAAAACAGCGGGAATCTCATCGCTGGCATGTAATGAAAGGGGATGCGTCTGGAGCTGAAAGAGGAGGTAAAGCCGGGCTCCGTGGATACGGTTATATTTTCCTCCATTCTGCACGAGCTGTACTCTTATATCGAGCGGGATGGACGCAGATTCAATACAGATACGGTGGCGGCGGCGCTTCAGAGCGCTTTCCAGGTGCTTTCCCCCGGCGGACGAATCCTTATACGGGATGGCATTATGAGCGAACCGGAGACGCAGAAGCGTCGAATTCGGTTCCTTGAGCCGGACGGTATGCGCTGGCTGGAACGTTATGCCGCAGATTTCAAAGGCCGTGAGATTACGTTTGAACGTCTTTCGGACCAGGAAGTACTGATGCCTATTAATGACGCGATGGAGTTTCTTTATACCTATACATGGGGTGAAGAAGCCTATGTGCACGAGATTCAGGAGCAGTTTGGCATATTTACACCGAAAGCCTATGAGCAGTGTATACGTGAAACGCTGGGCCGGCAGGCGGAAATCATCATGCTGCGCCATTTCCTGCAGGAAGGTTATACCGAAGCGCTGGCAGAACGTGTCCTTTTCATGGATGAAAACGGTGAACCTGTGTCCCTGCCTGACAGTACCTGTCTGATTGTGATTGAGAAGAAGGGAAGGGTGGAGGAATGAGCACAGCAGCTCATACAAGTTTGTATTTGGTAAGACATGCGGAATCCAGGTTCATCGAAGGACGGGAACGCGAGCGTGGACTAACGGAGCAGGGATATCTGGATGCGGAGAAAATCGCCCAGCAGTTATATTCGGAGGATATGGATGTGTTCTACTCCAGCCCGTATGTCAGAGCTGTGCATACGATTCAAGCTTTGGCTGATCTAAGCGGAAAGCCTGTCATGACCGAGGAAGATTTACGTGAACGTGCCCTGTCAGGCCCCCATGTCCAACATGAACATTTTCATGTAGCCAAACGCCAGCTCTATCGTGACCCCTCTTTCGCTTTTCCAGGTGGGGAGTCTGGTTATCAGGCTCAGGCCAGAGCCATTCACATCCTTCAACAAATTTTACACAAGCACTCAGGTGAAAAAATCGTGATTGGCACACATGGGGATGTGATGACACTGATTCTGCAGCATTATGATCCGGCATACGGTTTTGAGTTCTGGGAGAGCACCACCATGCCCGATATATACAGAATGGATTTGGATACAGGTAACCATATGCTGCAGATTACAAGACTGTGGAATGAGGCGGAGCAGGAGGTATAGCAAATAGAGGGAATGGAGATCCACAGACACGATGCTCTGGCCGATTGCGGCATCATTGCCCGAATTTTTGAATGTGTACTTGAGGAATACGAGGAACGGGGACTGGATCATTTCACAGCCGTTTCTAACAAGCGGATGAAACGTTTTGTAATCCCTGATATGTATTTGAAGAAGGACAAAGAAGGAGTGACATCATGAGCAGAAGTGATGTGAACACATGGCTGAAAGAGCTGCAGGATGGACGTCTGATTCATGATCAACATTTCGAAGGACTGGATATCGAGGCGTATCTGGATAAGCGTGATGAAGCTCCATTTGCAGATGAGTGGATGCAGGCGTATGAACGATATGCCGGGGAACCCGCAGCTGCCGAAGATGAAGTGCTGCGGCAGATCAGGGAGACTGCATTCAAACAAACGATATCCTTGACAGGAGACCCGGAGATAGCCGGTTATGTCAGCGATGATTTTGGACTGATCGGCCATTTTTTGCTTCAGGAAGAAGTAATAGAGGACACTTTTGTGCATCAATTACTGGAGAGTTATCGTCAAGGAACACTGCCCCTGCGTTCATAGCGGGGGTTGTTTGGTTCATGGTGCTTCGTTTGTATAAAAAAGAGGCTTCAAATGTGTATTGTGAGCCCAGGTCCATATCATGTACAATTCACCTAAAGAGTTATTTGAGAATGATTATCATTATAAATTGAAGTGTTCTCATGATGACATCTACAGATTACATATAGGGGGAAGCGTATGATGGCAAGACGGAGTAAAGGGTTTCAAGGGTGCTTAGTGCTGCTGTTACTCATTATCATGGTGGTATCGGGCTGCAGTGCAAAACCGGGAGCGTCAGCACAACAGGGAGATGCGGAGAAGAACACCGATGTCGAAACGGGATCATCGAAAGCCGAGACACGTGTCGTTCAGGATGAGTATGGAGAAGTGACAATACCTGTTCATCCGCAGCGGATTGCGGGTGTATATGTCGAGGATTATTTAAAAGCTCTGGATATTAAACCCGTTGTGCAGTGGTACCATCCCACGTGGGGAGTACAGGACTATTTGAATCTCGACGTACCGAAGTTTGATATTACGGGCAGCACCGAGGCTCTCCTGCAGTACAATCCGGATCTGATTATTGTGGATGGTGGAGTAGATGCTGCGCTGTACGAACAATACAGCAAAGTGGCACCAACCTACCGTCTACCGGAAAGCGTTCTTCAGGACTCCAATCAGGTGTTGACTACGGTTGCCGATGTTGTAGGTCAGCCGGAAAAGGGTGCTGCGTTTGAAGAACAGTTTAAACAAAAAATTGCTGATGCAAAATCCAGATTACAGCAGACCATTGGGAATGAAACGGTGGCGGTTGTGAGGTTAAACGTTGCTGAAAAAGGATTGGCTTTGTTTGGGCTTAACAACCGATATACGGGTTTTATCTACGCTGAACTTGGGCTGACACCGCATCCCCTGGCACGTGATATGAAAGAATATCAAGAGATATTGTCTGAAGAGGCCATTCCGAGTCTGGATGCCGACCACATTATCGTGTTTCCATCCAACGGAACGTGGGATTCCAAGGAAAATCAGGAGGCTGTTCGGATGCTGGACGGAAAACTGTGGCAGTCACTTCCTGCGGTCAAAAATAAACATGTATACATGATGGAAAGATCCCACTGGCAGTCCGGCGGAGTCGTCGCGAATTCAATGAAAATAGATGATTTGCTCGAAAAGATGACGCCATAAGGTGCTGTTCAAATCGAGAAAGTTCTTCAGCCCAGCTTGAAGAGCTTTCTTTTTTCGTTTACACTGAATCTAAATGATAACTATTCTCATATAAGGAAGATGGATGGACAATGTATGCTTCAATACTGCAGATGATCACCAAGCCGTGGCTCTGTTCCTTACAAGGGATAACATATGTCGATGATCCGTTGGAAACAGGTTCAACGAATCCTGCCAAGCGGAAGAATGCTTATACATTCATCATTGTGGTGAAGGGGAAGGGTGTATTGGAGTATTCTAATGGCAAAACAAGTGTGGAACCCGGTTCCATATGTTTGGTTCGGGCGGATGTCTCTTTTTCTGTAACCGCTGATGGCGGGGAAGGAGAGGCGTTGAAGTTTTACACAATGAGTATGGCGGATAGGGCTTCTATGGCGTCTGACCGCATGGTGATGGGTTCAAGGCCTACACCAGATCGTTTGGAACAGCAGATGAATGAAAGTAAGCTTAAGTTGGAGGACGCTGTGTCGGTACTTGAATTTACGTATACGCCTTGGAGTGAATGTTTGGAGTGTATGGAGCATCTGTATCGGCAGCGGGATGTCACAGACCTGTATGAAACATGGGATGTACAGATGCGATTCCAGCAGTGGTTTCAAAGTATCATTCGTCAAAATGATCCTGAGCTGCAGCTGCACAACGACCGCACTCGGCTTCGGCAATCTATACATTATATTGATGTTCACTATGATCAAGTGTCTACAGTGGATGAGTTGGCATTAAGAGCCGGCCTGTCCAGAACAAGTTACACAAGGCATTTCAAGCGATTAACAGGACAGCTTCCACTGGATTATGTGAACACGGTTCGACTAGAGAGGTCAAAGCAGCTTTTGCAATTAACGGATGACCGTCTGCATGATATTGCGAGTCATGTAGGTTTCAGCAATGAATATTATTTCAGCCGGCGTTTCAAACAATATGCTGGCATTACACCCGGCGTGTATCGTCGTCATCATCGACAGGAGGTCCGGGTGTTTGCTCCTTATCTGGAGGATTTCCTTCTGGCACTGGGAGTCAAGCCGGTACTGCAGGGTTCACATCATGCCTGGGGAAGACAGCATTACCTGCAGCTGGACGATGTCCCCGAATTCGATGTCAGTCAGCATGATGCCGAGTTTCAGACGGATCGTGTACCTGAATTCATCATGCTGGACATGGGATACAAGACATGGAATCTGGATCGGTTTGAGCAGGTTGCGCCCGTATATTATGTGAAGCAGAACGGAGAAGACTGGCGTGCTATTTTGAAGTCGGCCGCAGATGTGCTTGGCAGAACCAATCGGGTGAAGGAAGTGATTGACATGTACGAAGACAAAGCTGGCGAGGCCAGAAGGAACCTGCATGGCCGTGTACGGCAGCAAACGGTTGCTTTTCTTCGGATCTCAGCCTCGGGGATTACGCTTTATGGCGATCAGTGCGGTTATGTAGGGCCAGTTATCTACCGGGATCTCGGTCTTAACCCGCATCACTATGTACAGAAGTGGACGCATCGTGAGCGAAGAGTCAGCATTGGACTGGAGCAGTTAAGTCAGCTTGATGCGGACCATCTGCTGATCACTTTTGATACCCGTGAATCCTTAACCGCTGGAGCAGAACGTCAACTGCTGGACAGAAAAGAATGGAAGCAGCTCTCTGCTGTGAAGTACGGCTGCGTGTATGAGGTTGACTTTATGACTTGGATGAACTACGGGGTGATTTCTCATGGCAAGAAAATCGACGATATCCTGCGGTTTATCGGATAGACTATGCCAAGATTACTGGGGGATGTGATTTTGGAAAGTCCCGAAAAAACACATACTCTGCAAAATCACAACCGACATGCACTTGAGAATTGTAGTCGATCTAATCGTTTCTTTCATTTTGTTGGTCACATGAGTTCAAATTTATTAAGCGTACTTTTCGCGTCGTCATGTCCGACTCGTTCCACCTCAGCTTCATCTACCATTCATACGTATGCATGACGAACCATCAGCATTTGATTGCTGATGGTTTTTTTATCGTTTATTAAGAACGTAAGTTTTCATTTCTTGATAACAAGCAGGTGCTGCTGCTCAATAAGCACATGCTGAGGCTCGTATCTAAAAACTCTGATTTGCCCGGAGACGTATCTGGTGCAGACGGAGTTTTTTGCTGTTCATTCAATCATTGAATCGTCTGATGAAAATCAGCAATATGGTGAATCAACGAGATGCGAAAAATCGAAAACAATGCGCCGGCGGGAGCGAGTGCGCATGGTCCGAATGTATGCTGCCAGAAAGCAGGCATCCGGGGAAAAAGGGAGACAACGCTGAGAAGCGGCATAAGAAAGCTGCGTTATTTTCTGTATTTTTCACCCTTTAGCGAAATTGCTGCGGTAAAATCTACCGCAATAAAGAAAAAATATTCCTCTTTTTAATTTATTTTAGAAAAAATACTTTATTTTGATGTAAATTCTGCTATACTCATTGCGAAGAGGAGCAGCAAGTCAGGAATACTGACGCGGGAAGAGCGCTCACCTTACACTTATACTAAGGGGGAATGTTGTGTGAGAACGAACAGGAAGGGCTTTATGGCAGCGCTGCTGACGATGTTTATGCTGCTTGCGGCTTGTGGAGGGAACGGCAATACCCAGGGTGCAGCGGATACAGTAAGCAACGGGCAGTCAACGGCTGCTGCGAAGGACGTGACTCTCGAATTCTGGACGATTGCACTTCAGCCTACGTTCAATGATTACTTCAATGATCTGATCGCCAAGTATGAGGAGAACCACCCGGGAGTGAAGGTCGAGTGGAAGGATTATCCGTATGATGCCATCTCGCAGCGCCTGTTGACCAGTACGGCCAGCGACAAGAGTCCCGATGTCGTAAATCTGAACACCGAGTTCGCCAGCCAGTTAGGCAGCAAGGGGGCACTGCTGAATCTGGGTGAGTATCTGACGGATGAACAAGCGAAGAGTTATTTTGAGGGAATCTATAATTCTACGGTGCTCGGCGGCAAAGCTTATGCGCTTCCTTGGTATACAGGCACCGAGGTACTGTTCATGAACAAGAAGCTGGTGGAAAAAGCCGGTCTCGACCCCGCGAACCCGCCGCAGACCCGAGAGGAGTTGGTAGAGTGGGCCCGTCAGGTTCATGAGAAGACCGGAGCAGCCGGGTATGCCCAGCAGTTGGTCTCCAAGTTGTTCCCGATCGATGGCATTCCGATTCTGAATGAAGACAAGACAGCCGCCGCGTTCAATACGCCGGAAGCCGAAGCGATGATTTCCCAGATGCGTGATCTGATGAAGGAAGGCGTGGTGCTCAAGGAGGACGCGGATTTCAGCAAGCAGATCCAATATTTCTCCGGTGAGCAGACAGCCTTCCAGTTATCCGGACCGACCTTCATTAACTTCATTAAAACCTCCGCGCCGGATGTCTACAAGAACACCATTGCGGTCCCGCTGCCGACAGGCAAGGCAAATCTGCGTCTCTCCAACTCCATGAATCTGGTCGTGCCCCAGAAGTCGAAGAACCCGAAGGAAGCCGTGGAGTTCGCCGCCTTCATTACGAACGCCGAGAACCAGACGGCTTTCTCCAAAGTCGCTAATACACTGCCGTCAAGCCGGACTTCAATTCAGGACCCGTTCTTCACCGATTCGGACGGCTCACTGGAAGCTGAAGCGAAGGTGGCATCCTCGCAGAGTCTGGATAAGGCTACTGATTACATGGTCGGTGTGCCAAGCGCTTCGGATATCAACGCTGCGCTGACGCGGGGACTGCAGGAGATTCTGATGAACGGCGCAGATATCAAAGAGACGCTGAACAAGGTAGAGAAGGAAATTAACAACATCATAAGTCAGGGTTCCTAAGCTGCTTAAGCATAGCTGGATGAGGGATTCCCCTCAAAAAAATAATACGTTTGGGGTCGCCGCAAAGTGTGTGAGTAAACATCTAAGCTAAAGACATACTTTGTGAGGTTATTTGAAGGAGAGGGAGGTGCAGCGGATGTATAAAGGAATTCGGTCCGAGACGTTTACGGCTTGGGCTTTTATGGCACCGGGCCTGCTGTTTCTGGCGGTGTTTACCTTTTGGCCGATTATATACGGAATACCGCTCTCATTAACGGATTATTCGGTCATTACCGAGACGCATTACGTGGGTCTGGATAATTTCGCCCGGGCCTTCCAAGATTCTAATTTCCTGATTTCACTATGGAACTCACTTGTGTACGTGCTGATTGTACCTGTCATCCAGATCCTCTCAATCCTGATGGCGATTCTGGTAAACAGTAAAATTCCGGGGGTCAAAATGTTCCGGGCCGCCTACTACATCCCGGTTGTAACGTCCATGGTAGCAGTGGCGCTGATCTGGAGCTGGCTGCTTGGCAATAACGGAGTGGTCAATTATCTGCTGTTGAAGGTAGGAATTCTCAGTGAGCAGGTCTCCTGGCTCTCGACCAGCAGCACAGCGCTGTATGTCCTGATGTTCATTACGATGTGGAAGGGCCTCGGTTATTACATGATGCTCTACCTGGCCGGGCTTCAAGGTATTCCAACTGACCTGTATGAGGCTGCCAGAGTAGACGGAGCCGGGCCGGTTAGGCTGATTGTGCATGTGACGCTGCCGCTGCTGCGCCCGCATATTCTGTTCTGCACGCTGATCTCGGTCATGGGGGCAATCCGGGTATTTGATGAGGTCTACATACTGACCAAGGGCGGACCGGGGACGTCCACGCTGACCTCAAGCGTCTATATTTTTCAAAAAGGGTTGGAGCAGTTCAATTTCGGCTATGCCTCAGCGCTCGGGCTGATCGTCAGTGTGCTGGTGGGGGCGCTTAGCTTACTCGTATTCCGGCTCAACCGAAGAGGCGGGGTGAATTCCTATTGATGCCGCGCAGTTTACGTTATCTGATTAATTACGTTTTGCTGATACTGCTCGCCCTGTTCATGATGGGGCCGTTCTTATGGCTTCTCAGCGTATCGCTAATGCCGGGGCGCAACGTGTTTGCGAATCCGCCGGCCATTCTGCCGACCTTCATCGATTTCGAGAACTATGTGCAGGTGTGGAACTTCATGGATTTCCCGCGTTACATTCTGAATACGGTCGTCATTACGCTGCTCGGAGTCGCCTTCAATATCTTGCTGTCCTGTCTGACCGCATACCCGCTGGCCGTCTTTCGGTTCAAGGGCCGGAATCTGGTGTTCACGCTGCTGATCTCGACCATGATTATTCCGTCGGCTACCGCTATGATTGTGCATTATTTGACGATTCAGGCTTTTGGGCTGGGCAATACCTTCCTGGGTGTGGTTCTTCCAGCAGCGGTGTCGGTGTTCAATATCTTCCTGATGCGGCAGACGTTCCTGGGCATTCCTGCCGACATCCGGGATTCGGGTAAAATGGACGGGGCATCCGAGCTGCGGATCTTTATCCAACTGGTGATGCCGCTCGTCAAGCCGGGGATTGCCGTCATCGGGCTGCTGGAGGTCATGGCGTTCTGGAACAACTTCCTGTGGCCGATTGTTGTCCTGGACGACCCGCAGAAGTATCCGCTCGCCGCGGCGCTGACTTATCTGAACGGGCAATTCTCTTATAACTTCGGCTGGATTGCCGCCGGGACGATGATTTCGGTGCTTCCGATCATCATCGTGTTCCTGTTCACACAGAAGTATTATATGGAAGGAATTGCCGGAGCAATTAAAGGGTAACTAAGGGGGAACAACTTAATGGGAATTTCGTTACGGGACTGCCAGTATCTGTTCCGCGACTATTATACGCAAGGCAAAGAGTTGATTGTGGAGGGTCCGCAGCTGCGCTGCGAGCTGGCTTCCCGGTATGCGATGAATCAGGACGTCCACGGGCTGCATGAGGAAGGCGGCATCGTAATTCTGGAGCCTGCCGGTCCGGGTGCAGCTGCCGCCGACAAGGGGAATGCACAGCTGATGCTGGAGTACGACGACGGGCTTGCTGCAGACGGCTACCGCCTTGTCATTGGAGAGGATGCGAAGCTAGTCATTGCTGCATCGGACCGACGGGGGCTAAAATACGGTCTGGATGCGCTGAAGCGGCTGCTTACTGTGGAGGAGGACTGCTGCCGCCTGCCGGTGGTTACAGTGGAGGATGAGCCTTCTTTTGCGGTGAGGGGCATTATTGAAGGATTCTATGGTGTACCATGGAGCTTCGCAGACCGTATGGATTCGGTCAGATACATCAGTGAACACCGGATGAACGCCTTCATGTACGCGCCGAAGGATGATCTCTATCACCGGAAGCTGTGGCGTGAGCCGTACCCGGACGATGTGTTCGACAAGATTCATGACCTGAAGCAGGAATGCGACAAACATCTGGTAGATTTCTACTATTGTATCAGCCCGGGCAATGATCTGGAATTCCGCAGCCGGGAGGACTTCGCGAAGCTGGAGGAGAAACTTGCTGCGATGATCACGATAGGGGTGCGGCATTTCGCGCTTCTGATGGATGACATTGATTATGTGCTAAAGGGGGATAACAAGCAGTTCCTGGAGCGCTCCGGAGCAGCCCATGCCTATGTGGCGAACCGGGTCTATAATTACTTAGCCGGATGTCTGCCGCACTTCACCCTGGCGATGTGTCCTTCAGAGTACTGGTCGTATTGGAATACGGAGTACAAGAAGGATATCCGAGAGCAGCTTCATCCCGCAGTCAAAGTCTTCTGGACCGGCTACTTCGTCTTCGCCCCGGAGATCGGTCGCAAACATGCGGCGGATAACTTCAATTATTATGGTCATGAGCTGTGGCTGTGGGACAATATTCCGGTAAATGACTGCGACAAGGACCGGCTGTTCCTTGACCCGGTGCGCGGGCGCAGCTCCCGGCTTGGCCAGCTCGGACATACAGCTGTCGTGGCTAATCCCATGAACCAGTGGGAATGCTCCAAAATTACGCTCACCACCATGTCCCACTATATGTGGAACAGCGAGCGCTATATGCCGGAGCTGTCCTGGGAGCTGTCCGTGCGTGAATTCTCCGGGGAACTGGCGGATGAAATGCTGTTCTTCTGCCGCCAGAATCTGAACAGCCGCCTGTACTCCGGTGGTTACCCGGAGCTGGACGATGCGCTGGCGGAGCGCGATCTCGAGCGGCTGGATGCTTATTTCAGCCGGCTGGAGCAGACGGTCATGCGTCTTGGCGAATTAGACAATGCCAGGTTCGGCGAAGAAGCAGGGCCATGGCTGCGCCGGGCTATCGCAGATTCAGCGCTCTGGAGGGCGGTCCGCAGGCAGTTGGAGGACCCGCTGGAGCCGCAGGCTGCAGCAGAAGTCCATGAATGCCTGGAGGCCTGCCGCAGCTATGGCGTACGGCTTGGCAGTGATCCGGCCGTCCGCGCGGCTAAGGCGCTGGGGATCGAACTGCCGGAGGAGACAAAGGAGGAGAACGGACATGACGAAGCCTAGGAAATTGATCTTGGTCCCGCTGGATGAGCGGCCCTGCAATTATGAATTCCCTTATCTGCTGGCCCAGGGAACAGATTATATAGTGGAGCGCCCGCCTGCCGTAATCATGGGGCTGAAGAAGCGACCAGGTGATGTAGAACAGTTGTGGTCCTGGTTCGAGGCTGCCTGTGAAGGAGCGGACAGCGCAGTAGTCGCGCTGGATACGCTGCTCTACGGCGGGATCATTCCGTCAAGGCTGCATGGACTGAAGCCCGATGAACTGGACGCCCGTCTGGAGCAGCTGCGGGAGATCAAGCGGCGCTATCCGCAGCTTAAGCTGTATGCGTTCCAGCTGATTATGCGCTGTCCGCAGTATTCTCTATCAGACGAGGAGCCGGATTATTATGCCCACTGGGGCCGGGAGATCTTCCGCAAAGGCTTTATCGGCCACCGGCTGGAGCTTGGAATTGCCACCGACGAGGAAATCCGTGAGCTGGCCGATATTGATCAGCGGCTCCCGGCCGCAGTGCTGCAGGATTATCTCGGCCGCAGAGCCGTTAATATTGAAGCCAACAAGCAAGCGCTGGAACTGGTCCGGGACGGAGTGATTGACTTCATGATTGTGCCGCAAGATGACTCGGCTCCATACGGGCATACCGCCAAAGATCAAGAGAAGGTACGGGCGCGGATCATGGCGCTTGATCTGGAGCTTAAGGTGTATATGTATCCGGGAGCAGATGAGGTGGGCTGTACGCTGCTTGCCCGGATGTTGAACATGGCCGAAGGGCGGAGGCCGCTGATCTACCCGCGTTTGTCCGCTGTGCAGGGTGCATTCGTGACGCCGCTGTTCGAGGACCGTTTCTTCTATGAGACGCTGAAGTATCAGATTCTGGCCGCAGGCGGGCTGATCGCGTCCAGCGCTGCAGAGGCGGATCTGGTCCTGCTGATCAGCACACCGGGCGAGACGATGGCGGAGGCGGTATCGCAGCATCATGCTTATTTCAGCTATGATATACACCGGAACCTGATGGAACTGGTGGAATATGGTGCATACTTGCTGCGGCACAAGAAGATTCCGGTAGCTGTAGCCGATGTCGGCTATGCCAATGGAGGCGACCAGAAGCTGGTCAAAATGCTGCGTCAGAAGAACATACTGTTCGACCTGGCCGGTTACGCTGGCTGGAACACAAGCTCGAACTCACTCGGAACCGTCATCTCCCAAGCGGTGATCTATCTGCAATGCGGTCGGACACAGGCGCATCTGGATTTTCTGGCACTCCGATACGCGGAGGATGTCTGCTACTGCTCGGTTGTGCGGGGAGAGCTTAGTGAGGGCCCCGTGCAGGAGATGGGTTACGGCAAATATGAGCTTGACGGGCCGCGCGGCCGTGTGGCTGCCCGTGTACAGGAAAGGTTGAGCGAGGAATTGGCGCTGCGGATCGACAGTCCGGAGGGAAGCATAAAGATTACCGACTGCTATATGCCGTGGAACCGGATGTTTGAGGTGGGCTTATCTGTACAGTATGTGTCCGGTTGAAGCAGACTGATTATAATATAAGAGAGAGGGTGGGGACCCTGAGCAAAAGTATAATAGAAAGCCTGCACCTCGGATTAGTTGTCTCCTGCCAGGCGCTGCCGGGTGAGCCGCTGCACGGGTCGGAGATCATGGCCCGGATGGCCGCAGCGGCTGCGGAGGGAGGAGCTATCGCCATCCGGGCGAACGGGGCGGCAGACGTAAGGGCGATCAAGCAGGCGGTTTCGCTGCCGGTGATCGGCATCGTGAAGCGTGATTACCCTGGTTCCGCTGTCTACATTACGCCTACACTGCGGGAGATAGAAGAGCTGTTGGAAGCCGGAGCTGATATTATTGCTTTTGACGGAACCCTGCAGAAGCGTCCGGGGGGGTGTACATTGGAGCAGATCATAGACCTGCTGGGAAGAAGCCCGGCCGCTTCCATGGCGGATATTTCTACGCTGGAGGAAGCGGTCTATGCCGAAAAGCTGGGGGTCAGCTGTGTCTCGACCACCTTGTCGGGGTATACGCCGTATTCGCGGCAGCAGAAGGAACCGAATCTAGAGCTGCTGGAACAGGCTGCCCGGCGGCTGAATATTCCGGTCATTGCCGAAGGCCGGATCAGCCAGCCCGCCCAGGTTGAAGCTGCGCTGGACCTGGGAGCCTACGCGGTGGTGGTAGGCTCGGCCATTACCCGGCCGCAGCTGATTACCCAGCCGTTCGCAGCAGCGGCGAGAAAAGTGAGGATGAACCGCAATGGAAATGAATGACCGAATTAATACGTATTATCCTTCAATGACCAAATCAGAACAAAAGGTTGCCCGTTGTGTGCTGGAGCACCCGGACAATCTGATCTATCTGTCAGTCACCGAGTTGGCTGACTTCGCCGGAACGGGCGAGACTACGGTGATGCGCTTCTGCCGCAAGATCGGCTTCAAAGGATATCAAGATTTCAAGCTTATGCTGGCCCAGGGACTGCCAAAGCGTCAGGCCCAGCATCATGGCGAGCAGGGGGCAGGCGAAGGTGACTATGCTGACCATCTGTATGCCTCGATGGTTGGTGTGCTGCAATCCAGCCTGGGCATGCTTGACCGGGAGCAGCTGCAGCAGGCCGTAGACGATCTGGACCAGGCGCGGGTTGTCCAGTTCTTCGGCGTAGGTTCTTCAGGAATTACAGCACTGGAAGCCAAGAACCGCTTCCTGCGTATCGGGCGGCGGGTTGAAGCAAATTCCGACAGCCACATCCAGTCGATGATGGCAGTTACGATGGGGGAGGGGGACGTTGCGGTGGGGATCAGTGTCTCCGGCAGCACGCTGGATACGAATGACATGCTGATGAAGGCGAAGCAGAACGGGGCCAAGATCATTGCCATGACCAATTATGCGAAGTCGCCGATTGCTTCCATTGCCGACATTGTACTGCTGACCGCCGGGAAGGAGTCGCCGCTGGAGGGCGGATCTGTGGGGGCTAAGATCTCACAACTGTTCATCATTGACCTGCTCTGCCAGGGACTGGAGCGTCTGCATGGAGAAGAGACCAAGCGGATGAAGGAGCTGACTGCCCGGGCAGTTATTGACCGGATATATTAAAGTGCGGGAGCAATGAAACGATAACAAATGATGCACCAATATACCGGCCGGTTAAGGGAACAGCGTGAGAAATTTAGAGTTCGTAGAGTCTGAAAACTGAATAGAAATAGGATAAAGAGTATCATTACTCTTCATGACGACACTTAAGAGCTGAAACGGTACTATCCCCAAAAGGATTGTAAAGCCGTTTCTGCAGGATACAGACGCAGTAGTGGAGGCGGTGCGAATGCAGCAATTCATAGGTGTGGATATCGGGGGGACAAGTATCAAGGGGCTTGTGACCGATGAAGAGGGGACCGTTCTAGCGGAAGCCGTTCGCGATACGGAGGCCCGGCTGGGCCGGGATTCGATTCTGGGCCAGCTCTACAGCCTCGTGGAGGAACTGCTCGCGGGGCATCCTGGGGTGAAGGCAGTGGGGATTGCTTCGGCGGGCCGGATCAACACAGACTCTGGCGAGGTGGTTTACGCCACCGATAATCTGCCCGGCTGGCAAGGAGTGCAGCTTACGCAGTGGGCCGAAGCTGCCTCTGGCCGTCCTGCGGCGGCCGATAATGATGCTAACGCCGCGCTGCTGGGAGAGGCCTGGCTGGGCGCCGGACGCGGCCGGCCGAACCTGGTCATGCTCACTCTGGGCACCGGGGTCGGTGGGGCCAATATGGCGGACGGGCTGCTGCTGCGCGGAGCCGCTTGGAGCGGGGGCGACTGGGGCCACACGGTGCTGGTGCCGGATGGCTGCCCCTGTAATTGCGGAAAGCTGGGCTGCGTGGAGCAATATGTGTCCGGCCGGGCGCTGCTGCGGCTGGCAAAGGAGAAGACCGGCCGGGAATATACGCACGGCCGTGAGGTTATGGCAGCAGCTGAGCAGGGCGATGCAGCTGCGCTGGCGGTGCTGGAGCGCTTTACTGCTTATTTGGCGCAGGTGACAGCTAATATCGGGGCGGCGATAGACCCCGAGTCGATTATTATTGGCGGAGGCGTTATCCAGAGCCGCGCCGTCTGGTGGCCGCTGCTGGTGGCTAAGGCAGGCGAAAAACTGGCTGGCCGGATCGTGCCGGCGAAGCTGGGCAGCCAGGCCGGATGTTTCGGCGCGGTCCGTCTGGCACAGGAGCGGCTGCACCGAATTGAGGTAGGCAGAGGCGGGGATACCTGCCGGGACAAGGAGGACAGGGAACATGGCTAGTGGAGAGGAGATGCGTTCGGATGTTGTTATTATCGGTGGCGGCCTCGGCGGAACGGCGGCTGCGCTGGCCGCTGCCAAGGCAGGGCTGCACGTGCTTGTTACGGAGGAGACAGACTGGCTGGGCGGGCAGTTAACTTCGCAGGCTGTACCACCGGATGAGCACCGCTGGATTGAGCAATCGGGCAGCACGGCAGCATACCAGGAGTTTCGAAGCAGGGTCAGGGACTATTACAGGCGAAATTATCCGCTTACGGATGAAGCTCGGAGTAATCCCGTGCTGAATCCCGGGAACGGCTGGGTCAGCCGGTTGGCGCATGAACCGAAGGTGGCGCTGGCTGTTCTCCACGAGATGCTGGCTCCGTATGTGAACACCGGGCGGATCGAGGTGTTATATTATACGGTGCCAGTGGCTGCTGATACTGAAGGGGATCATATTACTGGAGTCACTGTCCGGCAGGGGATGGGGGGGAACCTGCTCCGGTTGTGCGGAGACTACTATCTGGATGCCACAGAATGCGGCGATCTGCTGCCGCTTGCTGGAGTCGAGCATGTCAGCGGCGCAGAAGCCCGCAGCGAGACAGGGGAGCCTCATGCATTGGAGGCAGCGGACCCGCTCGATATGCAGTCTATCACTCATGTGGCGGCTGTAGACTATGTGGAGGGCGGGGACTACACGATTCCGCGCCCAAGAGATTATGATTACTGGCGCGAATATGTCCCAACGTTTTCGCAGTATCCGATCTTGAGCTGGTTCGCTTCGGATGCTGAAGATACGCGCAAGTTAAAGCAGTTCACGATGTTCCCGAATGATCAGGGAATTGTCTCTTTGTGGGATTATCGGCGGATCGTGGACCCGGCCATCTGGACCGAGCCGTTAAATGATGGCGAAGTCACGCTGCTGAACTGGGCGCTGAACGATTATTATGCCGGACCCATTATCGGCGTATCGCCGGAGGAACGGGACCGGCACCTGGAGGGAGCACGGCAGCTCACCCTCTCACTCGTGTACTGGCTTCAGACCGAAGCGCCCCGCCTGGACGGCGGGAAGGGCTACCCGGGCGTGCGGCTGCGCGGGGATGTGCTCGGCACAGAGGATGGATTGGCCAAGGCACCTTACATCCGGGAATCCCGGCGCATCTGCGGCCTGTACACGATAGCCGAGCAGGATGTGAGCAAGGAGCTGCGCGGTCCGGAAGGACCGAAGCGTTATGAGGACAGCGTCGGCGTAGGCAGCTATCATCTAGATCTACATCCTACCACGGTAAGCCAGCGGACTTTCTATATTCCGAATCATCCTTACGAGATTCCGCTGGGCGCTTTGATTCCGGTGCGGGTCAAGAACCTGCTCCCGGCCTGCAAGAACATATCCATGACCCAGATTGCGAACGGCTGCTACCGTCTGCATCCGACCGAATGGAATATCGGCGAAGCGGCGGGAACGCTCGCGGCCTATTCTATCAAGCAGCAGGTAGAGCCAGCTAAGGTCAGGGAGTCAGCCGCGCATCTTGAGGCCTATCAGCAGCAGCTGATTGCCCTCGGCGTCCAGCTGCACTGGACCAAAGAGGAACTGGAAGCCTAAGTGGACCCTTTCCCTGATAATCCAGCCAGGCTCAACCGGCTATAATGATTGAGCATGAACGTGTGTTTGGGCAAATTAATAACAATCGGGGCTTCTGAAGATTCCTGCTTCGTGACCTGTAAAAAGAAAACATAGAGGTCGGGTGGCTTTGCCCTGCTCACAATCTGTTCAAAAAAGCGGCAATAGAAAAAAATCCAAACCGGACAAACGAGGATAAACCTCTGCTTTGTCCGGTTTGGATGTATCCGTGTTAGTGCTCTTCACCAAGGTTTGTTTGAAGAGTCTTGAAACAGCCCCGTAATAACTAAGGTGTTACTTTACCTTGAATCAAGGCATTCAAATCAAGATTAAACAAAAGTTTGGAGTTGTGATCATACCATCTGGATTGCGTTTTCACTCCCATCTCCGTAAGCAGTCCGCCTACAAGAACTTCATCTACATTAGGGAATGGCTGTCTCATATAAGTCTGACCCAAGGTAATCTTTTCAATAATATAAACGAGAGGTTCTCTTTCAAGAACGGCGGTTCCATTAATTCCAGGTCCAGTTTGGAGCAGATCGCCACCATACCGATTCCCGTAGAACACTTTAGAACTGCTGTATTTACTTCCTTTATCATATCTGTAATATACTTTATCTAGACCTACAAAAGTCTGTGAGCCCTTGGTCACTTCATGATAAAAGACGGTCACCGTTACTTTTATTAATTGGTTTGCGTCCGTAGTGTTGCCTCCCATTTGGCGATTAACGGCTGCTAAAGTAACGTCAGCTCTATACTGTGACAGAGTTTCGTTTGTTTTAACGTTCTTCGAATCTTGATAATGCTTGGTTGTGTTCTCGATGACTTCATAATCAATCTGTTCTGATTCATCAGCAGCTTCAGTTGATTGAATTCCGAAGGTCATTGGCGTAGCAGAGACAGCAGCTTCAATTTGCACGTTGCTTTTACCACTTTCCTGCTTTGGTTCGAAATCTTGAATTAATTCATAGCCTTCTGGCACGGGGAGACGATCAGGAATGGACTGCACCTCAACTTCAGAAGATGAAGCAAACGCACCAGCAGCTGAAGTTAAAAATAAAAGCGTCGTTAGCGAAAAGCTGAGCAGTATATTTCTTCTTTTCATATTAACCTCCTAAAAACTGGTTTATTTATTGCTGTTTTTATGCTAACACAATTAAAAATGGGTTGATATAGTAAATATTTATTAATTAAAATTAAAGTTTTCAGGAAGTATGTCATGGGGAAGACATATTTTAGTATTATTTTCCTGCTACTATTTTCCTTTGCAGCTTATTCATAAGTGATACAATTCGTTATGGGAAATTTAAATGTTGGAATGTCTTAATTCAAAAATGTATAGGGGATTTTGAGGCGGTTTGGAACATATGTTTTTGGGCAGCAGCGGTTATATCTACATATTTCATTAAAGTCGTTCTTAAAAGAACGGCTTTTTTTCTTGATAAGTTTGAAGCGAAGCAGTAATGATCAGCAAAAAAATCTAAACAATAACAAAAAAGCGGAATAACGATTACAAAATGCTGAACCTGTAGTCTTTGAATACGCTCCTACAACATAACATTAGAGTGAAGGCAGTATAGGTTCCAAGCGAAGCTGACTTTCGAACACAGCCATGGACGGCAGATGGGAGAGCTGTAATGACTAAACGGGTAATGCTGATCGAGGAAGATACAGCAGAGATGAAAGGAATGACTCATAGTATCGGAGCTGCTCTCGCAGAACTGAAGCGAGCAGGATGGTCTGTTCCAGCGGGAATGGTCGTCACAGTGGATGGCTGCCGCGCATGCTGTACCCGTTCAGGACCTCTTTCCGGTGAAATGATGGAAGAGCTGGGCAGCGCGGTACGGTATCTTGAGCAGCAGACCGGTATGAGTTTTGGTGATCCAGACAATCCGCTCCTGCTTGAGGTCCAGTCAGATGAGGCAGTGAATGCTTCTTCTGCTGAGGCGTGCCGCATACCTTATGTAGGTTTGAATGACAGTACCGTTGAAGGTTTCGCTCGCCAGACAGGCAATCGGTTATATGCTCTTCAATGTTATCTGGCTGCATTACAGCATTATGGACAAATGGTCCTTGATATTCCTGATCTAAGAGCTGTGCATTCCATCAATTCCAAACGGTTCGTTTCTACAGAGATGGAGCTTGAACTGCTTATTGCTGAGTGGAAAGAGCGGATTCAGGTCAAAAGTGGTTATGCTTTTCCCCAGGATGTAAATCTTCAACTTCAAACAGCAGTGCGGGCGGTACTTGCTTCCCCTAACATGATGAATGATAGAACGGAATGGTCTAAAGAAAAACATCTAGAAGACGAGGCAGCGGGAGCACCTGTGCTGATCCAGTCCATTGTGCATGGTAATTACACTGACTATAAGGGGAAAGGAAGCGTTTATACACGTAATCCCGAAACGGGACAAAAAGGCATAATTGGAGATTACCTGCCCGCGAGAAGCCGTTCGGGGATGCTGCATGCGCTCTCATACTTAAAAAGAAATAATCCAGCACGTTATACAGACCTTGAGAAGATCTGCATCGATCTGGAGAAGCGCACTGGAGCTGTACAGGAGATCACGTATACGGTGGACTCAGGTTCAATCTGGATACATTCTGTGAAACCTGCGTATGTAAGTCCGATTGCTGCAGTGAGGAGTGCAGTCGACATGGTACACGAGGGACTGATAGATCAAGAAGATGCCCTTCTGCGGCTGAAACCAGAAGATTTGGCAGTGTGTATGAATCAGGAACTGCCAGAGATGAAAGTTGTGCTGGAATGGGCTGATGAAGTGAAGAGCTTATCCATTTTGGCGAAGGTGGAACATGCAGCAGATGCTGTGCAGGCACGAGCCTGGGGTGCGGAGGGAATCGGTCTTTGCACAACAGAAACGATGCTGTTATGTCCGTCCAGAAAACCCTTTGTACAAAAGATGATTATGGCGAATACAGAAGCAGACCGCAGACGCGGGATGGAGCGGTTGCTGCCGATGCAGCAGTCGGACATTGAAAGCCTCTTTGAAATGATGGACGGACGCCCGGTGACCATTCAATTATTTGATTTCCCGCTGCATGAGCTGTTTCCGGGTCCAAATGCGCTGGAAGCACATGAAGAAGAACTGGACGCGGTTTTGTCTGAAATCCATGAAATGCAGCTGGAGGCGCTCTTTCGGGCTGCTGTCAAAAGCATCCGAGAAGGGCTGTGGGTGCGTCCTGAGATCATGATTCCGCATGTAGAACATGTGAATGAGATGCAGAAGATGAGGGATTTGGTCGATCATGTGGCAGAGCAAGTGCTTGGCGAAGAAAGACGCCACTGCGTGTACAAGGTAGGAGTGTCGATTGCTTCATCCAGATCGCCATTGATGGCAGCACAGCTTGCACGCTGCGCGGACTTCATCTCGTTTGCTGTGGATGAGATGACACAATCCACCTTTGGCTGGACCCTTGAAGAAGCAGACGAGCGGGAACATTTTTATGGCCACATATCTCACACCGAATATCATGCTTTGCACAAGCTTGATATAGAAGAAATCAGCAGCTTAGTGAAGACGGCTGCTGCTCAAGGTCGAGTCCGCAGGCCGCATCTGAAAACCTCCATATCCGGTGAACTTATCGAAGACAGTCGGTCAATTGCATTTATACATGATATCGGGCTGGATGCTGTTTGCTGCAGACCGGAGCAGATTCCCGGGTTCCGGCTTGCGGCTGCACAGGCAGTGATTCGAGCATTACGCAATGACAGGAAGGATGCAAATGAGGATGTATCAACGATTGCCTGAAAGTTTTCTGAAATAAAGTGCATCGGAAGCATGCGTATTTCCCCGGATTTCCCTTTTAATGAGAAGATGGATCAAAAAATCCGGGGATACCCGCATAACCTCAATAGAACAGAAAGCCGAAAACTGTTATACTGAAATATGCGTTTTGTAAAATGAACGTAAAAATTTCAGATAAGGGTTGAACGCAGCCATGTTTACATCGACTACAAAAAGCAGGCAGACTTCTTCACGGGTCTTATTTGCCGTCTTATTTATTTTAATGCTGCTGAAGTTATCTCTTCTGCGGTATTTCTTTTTCAATGGATTATCTGGCGTAGGGTTGTTAACCGATGCACTCGCTGCGCTCACGATTGTATGTGTACTTGATCTTATTGTGCCGATGAGCTGGAAGCGGACGGTATACGGAGCATTTAATGTGCTTTTCTCGCTGGTTCTGTTCGCAGCTGCGCTCTATAATGCACATTTTAGTTCGGTTCCTACGTATACCGCGCTGAGTGAGCTGGGGCAGGTAGCTCAGGTCAGAGGAAGTATCGGGCCGCTGATTCGGCCTCAGCACTTTTTGTTTTTTGCCGATATGATCCTTGCCGTTCCCATCTGGTTTATCGCGCGCAGCAGACGCAGCCGGGCAGGATATCGCAGCAGCTTCAGCGATAACAGCCTGTCATTTGGCAAAAGCCGCTCCCGCTACTGGGGCAAACTGGGGGTTGCGCTTACAGCGGCGTTCTGCATCGTGTTGTCCGGCAGTTTTATTGTCAAAGGGGAAACGATTGATAATGAACTGGTACGGGCTGAAAATCTTGGTTTTCTGAACTACCAAGTGTCTTCCGCTATTCTGACAAGCAGGGAAAATGAAGCTATTGCGAATGGCAATATTAACGAAACGGTTGCCAAGATCAACGCATTGGTCAGTCAATATCCTTATCAGGACAAAGCGAAAAACGGTGCGTCGGTGAAAGCAAAATATTTTGGTCAGGCCAAGGGCAGTAACTTGATTGTGCTGCAGCTGGAGTCCTTTCAAAATTTTCCGATTAACGCTTCACTGAACGGACAGGAATTAACACCCGTTTTGAATAATCTTGCGAAAGAAAGCTATTATTTTACTCGTTTTTTCCAACAAATCGGCCAAGGAAATACGTCGGATGCCGAGTTTATGTCGAACACGTCTATATATCCTACAGGGGTTGTGCCGATGTCAGCGGGGTACAGTGATCGTGACCTTCCAAGCCTGCCGAAGCTGCTGGCCAAAGACGGATATGAGTCCGAGACATACCACGTCAACGATGTTACTTTCTGGAACCGCAACAAGATGTATCCTGCCCTCGGTTTCACAAGATTCTTTGATAAGCCGAGCTTCACGAATGACAAATTTAACGATTTCGGGCCGTCAGATGAAGAATTGTATCGGGTGGGTATGGAAAAAATGACTGCGCATCACGTAGCGAACCAGCCATTTTATGCTCAGTTCATCACGGCGTCGAGTCATTCGCCTTTCACCGTTCCTGCAGACCGGGCGAGGATCGAGATTCCCGGGGCGATTACGAACAAACTGCTGCATGATTATTTGCAGGCAATCAATTATACAGACTATGCGATCGGTCAGCTTATTAATGAGCTGAAGGCAAATGGTTTATGGGATAATACCACGCTTGTGCTCTATGGAGATCACTTCGGATTACCTGAGGATGAGGAAATTACACAGCAGATTCAGGCCAATCTAGGCATTCCGTATGATGGAAAAGTGAGCCGGTTCAATATTCCGCTGATGATTCATACGCCAAAGCAAACGAAGGGGCAGGTGATCGAGCAGCCGGGAGGTCAGCTGGACATACTGCCGACAGTCATGAACCTGATGGGCGTATCGCTGCAGCAGGAGAAGTTCACTGCATTTGGGCATGATCTGCTGAATATGGATCATAATGCGTTCGGCATTCGTTATTATTTGCCGACAGGCTCATTTGTCAACAATGACATCATGTTTATCCCTGGGGCGGGCTTTGACGATGGAACAGCCTATTCGCTCAAAACCTATGAACCGGTGACCAATCTGGAACCTTACCGTTCCGATTACGAACATGTCCTCAGCCTGATGAAACTGTCTGACGAATACGTTAAGCTGTTACCCAAACGAGCACCATAATGGAATTTAGCGAAATAACATTATAATGGAACACCGCTGGCAGAGATGCTGGCGGTGTTTCTTTATATTTTTCGAAACTTATTTGTAATAAAGAAAGGTTAGCGTAAAGTTTGAAACTGTAATTTATAATGTTACAATGGAGAAGAAAGCGGTTTGAAGTATATTTAATTCACGGACGAGAGGAATGAACATATATGAAACTTAGTGTACTGGAGCATGGACACATTAGTGAGGGCCGCCAAGTGCAGGATGCCCTGCATGAAGCTGTTACGTTAGCCCGTCATGCCGAACAGCTGGGGTTTTCCCGTTTTTGGATGTCGGAGCACCACGGCGGGGGAGCACTATCGTTCTCAAGCCCGGAGATTATGATCGCTCATGTGGCTGCGCATACAGATCGAATACGGGTAGGTTCGGGAGGAGTCATGCTGCCGCATTACAGTGCGTACAAAGTGGCAGAGAATTTCCGTCTGCTGGAGGCACTGCATCCTGGGCGTATCGATTTGGGGATCGGCCGTGCCCCAGGAGGCATGCCTATTGCCAGCAGAGCGCTGAATGAGGGCAAATCGTCGAATGTACAGTTTTTCCCGCAGCAGATTGCGGACCTTGGTGGTTATTTCCACGAACAGCTGCCTGAAGATCATCGTTTTGCTTCACTTGTAGCCGGACCTTCTGTGCCTACTGTTCCCGAAGTCTGGCTGCTCGGTTCCAGCTCGGAAGGAGCCAGAATAGCTGCGGCACAAGGTACAGCTTATGCATTTGCCCAGTTTTTTGGAACGCCGGGCGGCGAAGAAGCGATAAAGCATTACCGCAGACATTTCAAACCTTCGATTCTAAACGACAAGCCGCATTCCATGATCGCAGTCTCTGCTTTCTGTGCAGATACGGAAGAGGAAGCTGCTGAACTGGCGCGCAGCAATGAACTATTTTTCCTGCGGCTTGGACGCGGGTTGGAACAGGGCTCCTTCCCTTCGCTGGAAACGGTTCATAACTACCCGTACACGGCTATGGAGATGGAACAAATCCGTCAGCGCCGCTCTTTCTCGATTATTGGTACGCCGGATCAGGTAAAGGACAAAATTATCACGATGGCTGAACGGCATGAAGCCGATGAAGTGATTATTGCGTCTGCGATTCATTCGTTTGAGGCACGTCTTCGTTCCTTTAGTTTGATTGCAGAAGCTTTTGGACTGCAGCAGGTCTGAGCCGATAGGAGCGGGAATATAAGTATGGATGGGATTGGAACTTAGCCTGGCTTGCGGGCAGCTGCTGCAAGCCGGTACGGTCCCGGTCCATATGTTGGGCCTCGCCCGGAAAGAGAGGAGATTCACTTGCGCAGATGTATTATGAGTGACATTCATGGCTGTTATGATGAATTCAATGCACTGCTGGAGCAGGTTCAGTACAACCCGGCGCAGGATGAGTTGATTTTGCTGGGCGACTACGTGGATCGCGGCCCCAAAAGCAGACAGGTCATTGAGCAGATTATGAAGTTAAAGCAGGACCACGGCATTATCATACTCAAAGGCAATCATGATGCTATGATGGTCAAAGCGTTGACTCATGATGTCCAGGAGTATGACCTGCACTGGATTCGCAACGGAGGGTTACAGACACTAGCCAGCTATCTCGATGTTTCCTATGACGGTGACCAGATGAACTGGCATGCTTATGCACATGACAAAAAATGGATGCGCTCACATTATAACAATCATCTTCAATTTCTGGACGAGCTTCCGCTGTACTATGAAATTCCTGGCTATATCTTTGTGCATGCCGGGATCAACCCCGACCAAGCGGATTGGAGAAACCAATCTGAACAGGATTTCATCTGGATTCGTGAACCTTTTTACAGCAGACCTACAGCGCTTCAGGAAATGGTTGTTTTTGGACATACCCCTGTGCAGCATCTGCATGAGGAGTCTGGCGTCTGGATGGACCCGCGAGGAGACAAGATTGGCATAGATGGCGGATGTGCTTATGGTGCGCAGTTAAACCTGCTGGAGATCGATGATAAAGGTTGTTTGCGGACGTTTTTTGTGAAAAGGGGACAGTATACGCTGAACCCGGAGATGTAGTTTAAAGTTATCCGTTGCACGAACCTGGATCGATGTGCTAATTTATAAAGTTGTAATGCAGCACTGTGCAATCATATGAAGATACATATCCTATTGATGTGAGAGGAATGAAGCGAGTTTGGCTATCTATAATCTGGATCAACTGCAGCACCACATTTTACTATGTAACGGTGGAACATGTATGCGTAATGAGGGCGAAGAAGTCACTCAGGCGGTGCGGGACGAAATTGCAAAACAGCAGGCTGGAGGATTCATTCATACAACACGTACAAAATGCAACGGTCGCTGTGATGACGGATGTGTAACGATTGTGTATCCGCAGGGAGACTGGTACGGTAAAATGACCCCGGAATCAGGCCGCGAGCTTGTTCAGGCGCTGTGTAAAGGTGATAAACTGGGCAAACATCTAATTGCAAATGTAGCTAATACAACTGCAAATTAGAATAGACATGGATGAATGCAGCGAACGACGTATACTCTTCCCGGTGGTTACCGCTTAGAAAACTGCTCTTTGCATGATGAATAATTAATTCGCTGTAAAGGGATTGGAATTAAGACGTATAAGCGCTATAATCAGTAAGGTATGATTCAAACAAGGGTAGAATTGAACTTAAACTCGAATTGACGGAGGGCTATGAATATGGAAAAAGCATTAATTTTCGGCCACAAAAACCCGGATACAGACACGATCTGTTCAGCAATCGCGTACGCAGACCTGAAAAGTAAGCTGGGCCAGGAAGTGGAAGCGGTGCGCCTGGGCGAAGTGAACGGCGAAACGCAGTTTGCACTGGATCAATTCAAAGTTGAAGCACCGCGTCTGATCAAAACAGCGGCTAACGAAGTGAATAAAGTCATTCTGGTGGATCACAACGAACGCCAGCAAAGCGTAAGTGATATTGAAGACGTGACGGTTGTTGAAGTTATTGACCATCACCGTATTGCCAATTTCGAGACAAGCCAGCCTTTGTATTTCCGTGCCGAGCCGGTAGGATGTACGGCAACCATTTTGAATAAAATGTACAAAGAGAACGGTATCGAAATCAGCGCACCGATCGCAGGTCTGATGCTGTCCGCCATTATTTCGGATTCCTTGCTGTTCAAATCTCCAACATGCACAGAGCAGGATGTGGCTGCAGCTCGTGAACTGGCTGCCATTGCTGGCGTAGATGCAGACAGTTACGGTCTGGATATGCTGAAAGCCGGAGCGGATCTAAGTCAGAAAACGATTGCTGAACTGATCTCCCTGGATGCGAAGGAATTTGCTATGGGTACGGCGAAGGTTGAAATTGCACAGGTGAATGCGGTTGACGTCAATGATGTGCTTGTCAAACAGCCAGAACTTGAAGCAGCGATTGAAGCTATTATTTCCAGTAAAGGTCTTGATCTGTTCGTATTTGTTGTTACCGACATCTTGAACAACGATTCTGTTGCACTGGCTTATGGTGCTTCTACAAAAGCGGTAGAGAAAGCCTATAACGTAACACTGGCAGACAACAAGGCACTGCTCAAAGGCGTTGTATCCCGCAAATCGCAGATCGTACCAGTTCTGACAGAGGCATTTAACACTTTGTAATTCGAGAGTTAGGTTCTCTGATATTATCTATAGGAAAGCCTCGTTTCTTTAATGTAATCTAACGTTTTAACGTATGTATGAATATAGAGTACCTCACTTAAGCCTGCTCTGATCTTGCGTGATCAGGACAGGCTTTTCATGTTAAGGAGGAAAAGTTATGGCTCAAATGATTAAAAATGAAAAAATTAAGGCAGCCGAGGTGCAGCTCACCGGTCTGAACGGAGAAGATTTGGGAGTCATGCCGACAAAGGAAGCATTGGCTCTGGCCAGGCAGTACAAAGTGGATTTGGTCTGTATTTCGCTTATGACAAGTCCCCCTCCATGTAAATTGATCGGTGCCGGTGCCGCTCGTGAAGAAGCACAGCAGGCGAAGAAAAAAGCAGGCAAAGCACCGGAGAAACGAAAAGTGAAGGAAATTCGGCTTCATCTGGAGATGGAAGATCATGATCGGGATGTCAAGCAATCACAGGCAGAGCGGATTCTGAAAAAGGGGGACTCCGTGAAGTTTGTCATTCAAGTTCATGGAGCGAAAGAGGGAGAAGCAGGCAAAGCTTGGGCAGAAGCATTGTGCAGCGCACTGAAAGAGCACGGCAGAAGATCAACGGGAGTACAGGTTAGCGGCAAGCAGGTTGTTGTGCAGCTTGACCCGCTTGACTGAGATTTAAATGGAGCAGCTCCGTTTTTTTTTGCTGCGAACATACGCGGTGGGAAGTCAGAGTGGTCGGGACGACATTCAACATGGATACTTGGCATAGAGCAGTCCCTACCTTCATATAGAAGCAAGCCCAATATCAAGACAGCTTCATCGCTGCTTTCTATTGGGCTTTTTCTGTACAATTCAAGTACGGAGATAACGGCTTCCGCCCACTCTGACGTACAGCTGCCCAGGGAGCACTGGTGTTGATACGTCTGGATTGCTGTCAGGTCGGTCTTTGGCATAACGGGACAAGTAGAGGAAGTCCGGATATATAACCATATCCATTAAATACGCAGTGTTCCGACTTCCCGGAAAACGAAACTGGTTTAAGGTATGGATAATCTCCTGACCACTTGCAATGCCAATGCCGTGTCCGTAGTACCCGTTCTCACGCAGCATAATTGTATTCTCACCCTGCCATTCGGGGGTTTCCGGAGAGACATCGGGATTTTTGAAATAAAGCACGTCCCCCGGCAGTGCCGTCTCCTTCCCGTTCTTTTCGGTCAAACGCAGATCGCTATCGTAATGCCAGTCAAACAGCAGGAGGTTGCGAAATAATGAATTAAAAGCTTCTTCACGGATACTTCCAAGTACTCCACCGTACAGTACAATGACGGCAGCGGTTGCGCACTCAAATGCATATAAACGCCCGTTCCTCCATATATCTCGAATACCCTCTGCGGGAGTTACATCCGGCCTCAGTTCAAATCCGCCTTCTGCATTACGGTTCCAGCAGGCAGGGTTGCACCTGGAGTCTTCGAATGAGGCAAAGCTGACTCCGCTTCGATTCAATCCTTCGGCAGCGTCTACGAGAGATTCACGTAAGTTCCATTCAAAATGCAGATGTTCCATGGATTGATACACATATGGTGCCGGGCGATTCTGAAGCTGCTGTAACCAGTGCCATTCAAATGCAGACCATTCGGAGGGCGACAGCTGAATCGGTTGATTCGCAACAATAATCATGGGGCATAACCTCCGTTCATCATTAACATTACATATGAAAACGCTGTGAAATCCAAACACATCAACTGCGGTCCAACATTTTGTATTCGTTTCGTAAGAAGCAGTGTGGATGCATTGTTTAACTATCGTGACATTTGGGGTACTACTCTATAAGATAAAGTTATGTTCAGGTTGATCTGTTCATACGAGTAACATTATGATGAGAGCAGCATTCACCATTTTTTCATTAAAGAAATCTTACATTCTCATAGTGAATCTTATATTCTCATTAAAGCAATCTTACTTTTGATAAAGGAGGATATGTAGTGTCGAACTCCATCACTCAGAGCCGGTCTCTGTTCGAACAATTATACACACATGCGCCGATCGGCATTGCTGTCGCTTCTCACGTTAATGGACTTTGGGTGCAGTTGAATCCGGCCTTTTGCGAGATGCTTGGATCAACAGAGGAAGAACTGCTGCACACTTCAATTGTACATATGATTTATGAAGAAGATCTCAGGTACGAGGAGTTTCGCAGCAATTTTTGGGAAATGACAAACGGTGAACAGCCGATGTATGAGACGGAGGTGCGTCTGAAGCGAAAAGATGGCACGCTGCTGTGGGCCACGATCAGAGCCTGCATTGTAAGGGATGAGACATTAGGGGAGCCTCTGTACCTGCTTGTACAGGCCGCCGATATTACCAAGCAAAAAGAAGCCGAACAACGACTCCTTGAACAGCGTAAGCAGCTGGAAGAAAGCAGTCGTATTTCACGCATTCTGGCGGAATCCTCCATGGATCTGATTGCCATTCACGAAGCAGATGCCGAGCGCACGTTCAAATATGTATCGGATGCCAGCAGAAAAATGCTCGGTTACGAACCTGAAGAGATGCTCGGACGCTCTGGAATGTTCTGTATTCATCCGGAAGATATCCCGATGGTGCAGGCTTATATTCGCGGCCAGACGGAAGGACTCACTCCTGAGCGAATCAGTTATCGACTGCTGCATAAAGACGGGTCTGTAGTATGGGCAGATACATTGACGCATTATGTGTGTGATGAGTCGGGCAGTTTGCAGGAGATGGTTGCGGTTACGCGTGATATTACAGATAGCAAACAGCAGCAGTTAAGTTTACAGGAGTACAAGTCTTTGTTCGACTGCAACCCGCTGGGAGTAGCTTCTTTAGATTTGGACGGGAATTTGTTGAAAGCAAATATAGGACAGGAACAGTTAACAGGACATAGTAAGGATGAATTGTTAAACGGATCTTTTGACCATCTGATTGATCCGGTGGATCTGGAGAAGACACGGTATCACTTTGAGGAGTCGGTAAAGGGTGCAGCCCAGAGCTACGAGATTGGTATGATTCACAAAAACGGGCAGCGCATCGAGGCTAGTGTCATTAATGTACCCATTTTGCTGGAAGACAAAGTGGTCGGTGTTTACGGCATCACAAGTGATGTAACCGCAGCTAAACGTTATGTAGAAGAAATTGAAAATTTGAGTTATGAAAGAGCATTGATTTTGAATGGGATGTCTGAAGGGGTAATCGGACTGAATCTGGATGGATACGTCAATTTCGCCAACCCTGCGGCGGCAGAGATAATGAATATCTGTCCAAGCGAGATGAACGGCAAATCTTTGGAAAAAATGATGGTTCAGATGCAGAGCGAAGGCATACCCTACCCTGCCAAAGGAACACCTATTTTGCAGGCGGTTCGCGAAGGAAGAGCACTGCCGCGTACAGAATCGGTATTCTGGCGTCAGGACGGGTCGAGCTTTCTTGCTGAATTCCAGCTCAAGCCGATTATGGATCAAGGGAAAACACGCGGGGCTGTGTTGGTTTTCCGTGATATGACGTCGGTAAAAGAAATTATTCGTGCGAAGGAAGCTGCAGAGCATGCAGACCGTGCGAAATCGGAGTTTCTTGCCATTATGAGCCATGAACTGCGTACACCGTTAAACGGGATTATGGGAATGGCACATCTGTTAATGGAAACAGAGCTGAATGAGGAACAGCGGGGATTCGCAGAAATCATGATTGATAGCGGAGAGTCGCTGCTCTACATTTTGAATGAAATTCTGGATTTCAGTAAAATTGAAGCAGGCAGGATGGATCTGGAGCAGGGGCCTGTAGATATTCGGGACTTGCTGAACAGTGTAATCGAGCTGTTTTCCATTAAAGCCTCGGAGAAGAACATTGAACTTTTTAGCGAAATCTCATCGCAGATTCCTGAACGTGTAGGTGGAGATGAGACAAGAATTCGTCAGATTCTTATCAATCTGGTCGGCAACGCTGTTAAATTCACCGAAAAAGGAAGCGTTACGATCAGTGCGGAAATGAATCATTCACCAGAGCATGGTCCAGATCATCTGATGCTGTCGTTCAAGGTGAAGGATACAGGTATAGGCATTGCTCTGGATAAACAGCATCAGTTATTTCAGTCCTTCTCGCAGCTGGATCCATCGATTAATCGTAAATTCGGAGGGACGGGGCTGGGTCTAGCGATCAGCAAAAAACTGGTAGAATTAATGGGCGGAGCGATCGGTGTTCAGAGTGAGATCGGCAAGGGAGCGGAATTTCAGTTCACCCTTGTGTTAGAGAAGTGGAACGAAGAAACTACAGATGCAGAACATGTGGTCGCCGCAGCAGGGGAGCTGCCGGATCGCAACCATCTTGCAAGCGGGATTCGAATATTAATCGCCGAGGATCAAGCTGTCAACAGTCATCTGCTGGAGGAGATGCTGCGCAGATTCGGAGGCGCATGCGATGTCGTGGGGAATGGGGCACAGGCTCTAGATTCTCTGGCGAACACGCCGTATGATCTGATCTTCATGGATGTTCAGATGCCCGTAATGGACGGAATTGAAGCAACTCGTGAAATCAGAAAAACGCATCCCGAGATTCCTGTCATTGCTGCGATTACTGCCTTTGCAGGGGATCGTGACCGGGAAGCTTGTTTGCAGTGTGGAATGCAGGACTTTATAAGTAAACCTTTCCATTCAGCAGAAATTATTCGTGTCTTGAACACGTGGATACCTTTCATTCATTCTCAGCGGGTGAAATGACAACGGAACAAAAAGCAGGGGTTTCTCCCTTGACCAGGGTAGAGCGTTTATGTTGAATTACAAATTTGTTCAAAAAAACCTTTATCTCCATCGAGATAAAGGTTTTTTTGAAGTTAAGACCATCCACCAATTAACCCTGAGAGGGTTACACACTCATCATCTTCCAATTCGGCAATTAGCGTGAGATCTTCGTTATCCTGCGGATTCACGGAATATAATTCCCGGTGTCCGTCCTCATGTTTGATGATGACTAACTGATTGCCGCCTTTTGTATGAAATTGGTACTTTACCCCGATACCAGGCAGGGAGCATTCCCGAATATTCATGAAACTTGTTCACCTCTTTAACTTTTGCTCAATCTTCATGTTAACCGTTCACACAGTACGGATGTATTCTACTATCCATAACACGGTTTGGCAAGTCACAAATCCAACTGTCCGCGGAGTGTCATGTATTTTTACGATGCGAACCCGGATGTTGCTGTTTTTTGGTCCGTCTGCGCCGAACGAAGAACCAGATGATCAGTGCCAGGATCAGCACAAGACCGATGACGGCGACCAGCAGGATATTGCGGATATTCGGAATCTGTACCGTGAGATCCATCTTATTTTTTTGCAGGGGAGCAATGTTCCAGATCAGCGTTTTACCGCCGTCCTGTACTTGATCTGCATTGGAATCTTCGGCTTTGATCGGGAGGGACAACTTGAAATCAAAATTCATATCCTTCAGCAAAAGCCGTTTGAGAAAAGATGGGACATTGTTGATCTGTTCTTTAATATCCCCATCCGGCATGGATTCCATAAGGTCAGCCTCGGCAGTAATATGCATTTTTGAGGTGAAAAACCCTGGAATCGTGGATTGTTCGAATCGGATTCCCGGAGGCATATTCGAAGTGTTAAATCCGGTCATACTGCCTTTTTCGTAATGGTTTGCTGCCTGCAGCACGTTTCGATCACCCTGCTTCGTAACTTCCGTTTTAAAGTTATTTCGTTCCAAACTTTGAGCCAGCAGGGGCATAAGGTTATCTTGTCCAATCTTGCCAAGCGCTGCATCAGTGACACTCAGATTGAGATTCAGGTCTACCGTTCCGTTCATATTTACGGTGACATGAGCTTCTCCATCCGCACAGGCGGATAAAATGAAGAGCATCAAGGCAAGCATAGAGGAGAGCAATAATTGACGTATAGGAATGCGAGTTGACATGGTTTCCTGCCTTTCTGTGTATGTCTGCTGTAATTATGTTTACCCATATCCATCCAATCCGAATTATAGTATACAACGGAACATCTGCAGATGCTAACATGAAGTATAATGCACGGCAGATGGTGACATAACAAGCATATGATCTGGTGAAAAACAATTGAAAATAGCAATTCAATATGACATATATCCTTGATTTAAATTAAAGATGTCGTATTTTTGTCAATGTTCGGTCAATTCAAACAGCTATTCCGCGTGTAAACTGATAAAGAGATGAATATACGGGCAAGGGGGGTACATTCATGACTTATATTATTATTCTGGCTGTTATTATGGTTGTGGGTATGATTGGAATGGGCTGGTTCTATAAGATCGTTGACGAGGATAAACATTAATCTTCGAACCTGTTGTAAACACTTGAAAATTAGACAAGCCTATAAGCTGGCTTCGCTGCTGCGGAGCGGGCTTATTTGTATTGGTCTAGTTCAGCTTTATTATTTTTTTGGAAATTTAGATCTCTCACGTAATGATGTAAACTGTTCAGTTCTTATTTGAAACCATTTGACCGATGGACAAATATTTTTCGTAAAGTTGGGATTTTTAGGCTTTACTTTTGTATAATAGGGGATAGCTTCTCGGGTATTGCCCGAAATTTGTCAAACAGGAAAGGGTGTACATAAATGAAGTTTAGCGAATATACGTATACACGTCCCGATCTGGAACATATCAAAACCTCTTTCGGTGAACTGCTGAAGGGATTCGAAGCAGCGAATTCAGTGGAAGAGCAGAGCGAATTCATGGACAAGATCAATGCACTGCGCAGTGATTTTGAAACGAAGGCACAGCTGGTCTACATCCGTCATTCGATTGATACGAATGATGAGTTCTATAAGGCAGAGAATGAGTTCCTGGATGAAAGTCAGCCTGTTGTTCAGGAATATATTACCGACTATTATCGTGCACTGGTGAACTCCAAGTTTCGTGAAGAACTGGAGCAAAAGTGGGGGACCCAACTGTTCCAGCTCGCTGACCTTTCTTTGAAAACATTCAGCCCGGAGATCATTGAAGATCTCCAGAAGGAGAATAAACTTTCGACGGAATACAACCAGCTGATTGCTTCAGCCAAAATCCCGTTTGAAGGGGAAGAGCGCACACTGCCTCAGCTCCACCCGTTTGAGCTGTCCACAGACCGATCCATGCGGGAACGCGCTTCGAAGGCACGCTACACGTTCATGGCTGAGCACGAAGCAGAATTTGACCGCATTTACGATGAATTAGTGAAGGTGCGTACACAGATTGCGAAGAAGCTGGGTTATGCAAGCTATGTAGAGCTGGGTTATGACCGTATGAACCGTACAGATTATAACGCGGAGATGGTAGCTAATTTCCGTGCTCAAGTCCGCGATTACATCGTACCTGCTGCTACCAAACTCAGAGAACGTCAGCGCAGCCGGATTGGTGTGGATACGCTCTATTTTTACGATCAGGGCTTCAGCTTCAAGACAGGCAACCCGACACCTAAAGGTGATCCGGATTGGATTGTTGAGAATGGGAAACGGATGTATGCCGAACTTTCACCAGAGACCGATGAGTTCTTCCAGATGATGACCGAGAATGAGCTGATGGATCTGGTTAGCAAAAAAGGCAAGCAGGGCGGCGGATACTGCACATTCCTGAACGATTATAAAGTGCCGTTTATTTTCTCTAATTTTAACGGTACGTCGGGTGACATTGACGTGTTGACACATGAAGCGGGACATGCTTTCCAAGTGTATGAGAGCCGTAATTTTGCTGTGCCGGAATACAACTGGCCGACCTTTGAGTCTGCAGAGATTCATTCGATGAGCATGGAGTTTTTCACATGGCCGTGGATGGAACTTTTCTTCAAGGAAGATACAGATAAATATAAGTTCGATCATCTGTCCTCAGCACTGCTGTTCATTCCATACGGGGTAGCTGTGGATGAATTCCAGCATTTTGTCTATGCGAATCCGGATGCGACACCGACGGAACGCAAACAGGCTTGGCGTAACATTGAGAAGATCTACCTGCCGCACATCAACTACAAAGACAATGCATATTTGGAGCAGGGCGGATTTTGGCACAAACAGGGCCATATCTTCTCATCACCATTTTATTACATCGACTACACGCTGGCACAAATCTGTGCATTCCAGTTCTGGAAACGCAGTAATGCAGATATGAAATCAGCATGGGCAGATTATCTGACATTGTGCAGAGCAGGCGGCAGCCTGTCCTTCACAGGTCTGGTAGAGCTTGCGGGTTTGAAGTCGCCGTTTGAAGACGGATGTGTGTCGTCCGTAATTGGCGAGATTGAAGCATGGCTTGATGGTGTGAACGACAAAGCCTTGTAAGCAGGAAGACAAGGGAACGCAGTCCGGAATGATTCTCTTATGAGGTGTAAACACTATTAAAATCAAGAAATGTGAGACGGCTTGTACCTACGGGTATCCGAGTCGTCTTTTTGCTATTTGTACAGAAAGTTAACAGATTAACGAAGCAGCATCCACACGAAATTAAACGCAAAATAATCAGATGAAATCGGAACATCTTTGTAACACCAAGGAACATTGTAACATTTATCAGAGTAATTGTGATTTATTTCACTATAGCTGGAAACGGATTCAGTTACAATAAAAGGAGTAAATCAGGGTTACAGGAGGCTGGTTCAGATGGCAACACATGCATATTATGTTCCACCCGTGAATTTAATGGGCAGAGGATGTTTGCAGGATGCAGCTCCATTGATTGAACAGATGGGTATACGCAAGGCGCTTGTTGTTACGGATCAGACACTGGTTACGTCAGGCACTGCTGAGTGTGTATTGTCTGCTCTGCGAAAAGCAGGGTTAGATTATGTCGTATATGATGAGGTACAGCCGAATCCGACTTGCCTTAATGTGCATGAAGGATTACAAGTATTCCAAGACCATGGCTGTGACGCCATTATATCGATAGGCGGAGGTTCACCGCAGGATGCAGCAAAGGCGATAGGTATCGTTGCTGCAAACGGTGGGCATATCCGTGAATATGAAGGACTGCATAAATCGAAGGTTAAATCGGTACCGCTTGTCGCTGTCAATACAACTGCAGGGACATCAAGCGAAGTGACGATGAACTACGTCATTACAGATGAGGAGCGAAGAGTGAAGATGGTAATGGTAGACCGAAATTGTCTTGTTGATCTGTCGGTGAATGACCCCGAGCTGATGCTGAGCAAACCTGCCAGTCTGACCGCGGCTACGGGCATGGATGCGTTAACCCATGCGGTGGAAGCGATGGTTACACCTGGCGGTTTTACGGTTACAAGTGCAACAGCTGCAGCTGCGGTCAAGTTGATCTTTGAATATTTGCCAAGAGCGGTGAAGGATGGCACGGATCTGGAAGCCAGAGAATATATGACATATGCGTGCTTCTTGGGAGGCATCGCTTTCAATAATGCGGGTCTCGGATATGTTCATGCGATGGCGCATCAACTGGGCGGGGTGTACGACCTGCCGCATGGAGTATGCAACGCGATGCTGCTGCCTTATGTGGAAGAAATGAACGCCAAACATGTGCCGGACAAATTCCGTCATATCGCCAAAGCGATTGGTATGGACGTGAAGGAACGCACGGACAAGGAATGTGCTGATTATGTTATCGCAGCGATTCGAGAACTGACGAAGGAAGTAGGTATTCCTGAGAAGCTGTCCGAGCTCGGCGTGCAAAATCCGGATGTGGAGCTGCTTGCAAGCAATGCGATGAAGGATGCCTGTGCACCGGGCAATCCGTATCAGCCATCCAAGGATGAAGTGATGGAGCTATTCCGTAAAATTATCTAGATGATCGCTTATGACTTGGAATGGATGCATACTGAATTACGGGAGCTGCTCCCAACCTGTCTTGATAAATGCATGAAGCTTGGAGCCGGAGAAATCCGGCCTTTTTGCATGGGATAAACCGATCCTGCCTCCCGCAATATTTTACCATATTATTACCAAAAGGATTTTAATTCCTATTTATCGAATAGATTAAAAGAACAGCGGCTGGGCAAAAAAAGTACGATTCAAACGTACTGCGCCCTAAAACATTTCGATGTCGCCGTTACCGCAAGATTCCCCGATCGAATTCCTGTTTAATGGGTAATAGGATTGTTTATTTGCACCCACTGAACAGTCTTCAATGCAAGTGAAGTCCGAATAACCAACGCGAATTACAGCATCAACACCATCTGCATGATCTGTATTATCCAGTCCATCAACACAATCATCATCGTGGTTTGACAGCAAGACCAGCTCACTATTCCAGTTATTGCTTACGAAAGACGTCCGGTTACATATGAGTGATGTCTTGTTCCGTTACACATCTGTACAGCATGCTCTTAATCAAGACAGCCGTGTTTTACAACAGCATATCGATTATGGGCTCTGATGAATCAGAATGAATGCACGTGGAGGAGGCTGTAATGATGGCAAAAAAAGAGGTTGTCGCAATGCTGCTCGCTGGGGGGCAGGGTAAACGCTTGAAGGGTTTGACGAAATCACTGGCGAAACCCGCTGTTTATTTTGGAGGAACATACCGTATTATTGATTTTCCGCTGAGCAACTGCTCGAACTCGGGGATCGACACCGTTGGGGTATTAACGCAATACGAACCGCTTGTTCTGCATTCTTACATCGGTATTGGCAGTGACTGGGACCTGGACCGCAAAAATGGCGGGGTATACGTACTTCCTCCTCATGAACGGGAAGATGGAAGTAACTGGTACCGGGGTACAGCTGATGCCATTTACCGCAACCTGAATTTTATTGAACAATTCGATCCCGAACATGTGCTGATTCTATCCGGTGATCATATCTATAAGATGAACTATGACAAGATGCTTCAATATCACAAGGAAAAAGATGCCGACTGCACCATTTCAGTTATTGATGTGACCCTGGAAGAAGCAAGCCGCTTTGGTATTCTGAATACCCATGAGGACTACAGCATCTATGAATTCGAAGAAAAGCCTTCACAGCCCCGAAGCACGCTTGCTTCCATGGGCATCTATCTCTTCAAATGGGATGTGCTGAAACGATTCCTGATTCAGGACGAACAGCAGGCATCCACCTCTTACGATTTTGGTAAAGACATCATTCCCCTGCTGCTGGAAAATGAAAAATCATTATTCGCCTATCCTTTTGAGGGGTACTGGAAAGACGTTGGAACGATTCGCAGTCTGTGGGAATCCAATATGGATTTGCTCGACGAGGAGACACCCCTGAATCTTAATGATCCGAACTGGCGTATTTTTACCCGCAATCCGAACCAGCCCGCTCAATATATATCGCCATCCGCCAAGGTGCGCAACTGCATTATCAGTGAGGGCAGCATCGTACATGGAGAAGTCAATCATTCCGTCCTGTTCTATGGAACCGAGGTTGGAGAGAACAGTGCAGTCATCGATTCGGTTGTGATGCCGAGGGTCAAAATTGGCCAAAACGTATCTATTCACAAATCGATCATCTCTGAAGGCTTAGTGATTCCCGATGGAACACGGATTGCGCCTGCACCGGGAGACGAAAGTGATATTTTACTGGTGGATCAGGAGGAATTGGAACGTCAGCTTCGTCAAGGAATCACGAATTAGATGGTGTTTTCAAGGAATAAGGTTGATTTAAGGTTATCCGTAGGTCCCTCAGTCATTTTGTGCAGATGCGACTTTATGTTTTTCCAATATGGTTCAAAAGGACGGTGCGCGCGATGAAATCATTGATTGGAGTAATTAACCTTGACCATGAGCTTGAAGAATTGAAGGAATTGACGTACTTTCGCTGCGGTGCCGCGGTACCGTATGCCGGGCGTTATCGTCTGATTGATTTTGTACTGTCCAACATGATGAATGCGGGTATTGAAAGTATTGGCGTCTTTGTCCGCCGTAAGTACCGTTCACTGATGGACCATCTGGGAGATGGAAAGCCATGGGATCTGGACCGCAGACACGGAGGCATGTTTATCCTTCCACCGGACTGGAACGACCCGACCGATACGTCACAGGGTGACCTGCAGCATTTTCATAACAATCTGGACTTCTTCCATAGAGGCGCAGGGCAGTACGTCGTGCACGCAGGCAGCCGGCATGTGACCAAAGCTGATCTTCAGGATGTCTATCGGTATCATATAAGTAAAGGAGCCGACGTGACACTGGTTTGCAAAAAGGTAGACCAACTCCTGCCTGAACACGACACCTGCATTAAAGTGGACCATGACGAGGATGGAAATGTGGTGGAAATTCACCAATGTGCGGACCACACGAATATATATACAGAGATTTTCATTATGGAAAAAGAACTGTTCCTCAAACAGGTGCAGCGATGCATTGAGCATGGGGAAAGTCATTTCTTCCGTGACGCAATTCAGAGAAATCCGGGCGGTTTGAAAATCGCAGCGTACGCTTACGAAGGATATCACGCGGTGATCAATTCCGTTGACAGCTACTATCGCAACAGCATGGACCTGCTCCATGCAGGACAGTACGAACAGCTGTTCAAAGAAGATCCTGTGCAGACCAAGATTAAATACGAAGCGCCTGCCAAGTACCTGGAATCGGCCGATGTCAAACACTCGCTGCTTGCCAACGGCTGCATCGTAGGCGGTGAGGTACAGGACAGCATCCTGTTCCGGGGTGTCCATGTAGCGAAGGGTGCTAAGATTAAGGGATCAATCATTATGCAGAAATGTTATATTGGCGAAGGCACGGTGCTGGAGAACGTCATTTTGGATAAAGACGTGAAGCTGACTGGCGGACAGACGTTAATCGGCGACCCGTCCAATCCGTATATTTTGGCGAAAAGCACTATTATTTAAAGCAGAAATTCGTCCGATATTTTCTATAACGATATAAAAAAATAAAATCCTGCGGGTTCGTTTTCAGGTTCTTATGCATTAGAAGTAACTCATGACTCGCGTTCTTGCTAACGTGCAGCGTAGTGCAGGGGACGAAATCAATTCTGAAGAAGCGAAGCGCTCGCCTTTGTCTCTCCATTTCTACCTTGTGAAGGGTGATGAGGAAATGGAGAGACAACAGCGATCGAAAGAATGATTCGTAACCGAAACGGTCACGTTGCTGAAACGCCTGAGTACTGAGTTCTTAGCATCACGAACCGCCCTCAACCCGCAGGGTTTCACCGGGAGGAACCTACTTTTGTTTGACAACAAGGAAACGTTCAAGTCGATCTTTCAACGCAATCTCGTCAGCAAACTGGGCAAACCAATTGAAGAAGCTACGCAGGATGACGTGTACCATGTACTCGGCAGTATGATTCGTGAATATGTGGGTCAGGATTGGGCGGCCTCGAATCAGGGATTCAAGCAGCGTCAGGATAAACAGGTGTATTACTTCTCGCTGGAGTTTCTGATTGGACGTCTGCTCGGCAATAATTTGCTCAATGTGAACGAACTGGAACTGGTTCGCGACAGTCTTGCGGAACTTGGCTTTTCGCTGGAGTGTATTGAGGAACAGGAAGCGGATGCTGGACTGGGTAATGGAGGACTGGGAAGGCTTGCTGCCTGTTTCCTGGACTCTTTGGCCTCACTCGGTTATGCGGGACATGGCTGCGGTATCCGCTACAAATACGGTCTGTTCGAGCAGAAAATTATCAATGGCAATCAGGTAGAGCTGCCGGATAACTGGCTGGAAAAAGGCAATGAGTGGGAAGTGCGGCGTCCCGACAAAAAGGTAGAAGTGCAGTTCTGGGGCCGCGTCGAAGCCTATGAACAGGACGGACACTACCATTTTGTCACGAAGGATGCAGAATCCGTTGTAGCCGTACCGTATGACGTGCCGGTTATCGGGTATGGTCAGCCTCATGTTAATACGCTGCGGCTGTGGAGTGCGGAGCCGAAACGTGAAACGTCATTGGATACCCCTTCCAATTATTACGGGTACCTGGATTACAGCCGCTCGGTTGAATCCATCTCTGAATTCCTTTATCCCGATGACTCCCAGTATGAAGGTAAGCTGCTGCGTTTGAAGCAGCAGTACTTTATGTGCTCGGCTGGCGTGCAGAGTGCTTTGCGCACATTTAACAAGCTGGGGCTGCCGTATGATCGTCTGCCGGATAAAGTGGCGTTTCATATCAATGACACTCACCCTACGCTGGTTATCCCCGAACTCATGCGTATTCTGATGGATGATAAGGGCTGCGGCTGGGATGAAGCTTGGGACATTACCACGCGAACCGTATCTTACACGAATCACACTACACTGAGCGAGGCGCTGGAAAAGTGGCCTGTGGCCATGATCAGCAAGCTGCTGCCGCGTATTTATATGATTATTGAAGAGATTAATAAACGCTTCTGCGCGCTGCTGCTGGATCGTTACCCGGGTGATTCGAATCGCATCGAGCATATGGCGATTGTAGCAAACGATCAGGTCCGCATGGCCCATCTTGCTATCGTAGGCAGTCACAGCGTTAACGGCGTGGCCGCACTGCATACCGAGATTTTGAAAGAACGGGAGATGGCGCCGTTCTATGCTTTATATCCTGAACGCTTTAACAATAAAACCAATGGTATTACCCATCGCCGGTGGTTAATGCATGCCAACCCGAAACTGTCGGATCTCATTACCGAAACGATCGGGAATGAATGGATCACGGAACCTGGCAAGCTGGAGAAGCTGGCCGAGTATGCCGATCAGTCCGCATTCCAGGAACAGTTCCGTGCGATCAAACGGGATAATAAAAACCGTCTGGCTTCTTACATTCTCGATCATACCGGCACGGCAATTGATCCTGATTCGGTGTTTGACGTACAGGTGAAAAGGCTGCATGGGTACAAAAGACAGCTGCTGAACATTTTACATGTCATGCACCTGTATAACAGGCTGAAAAGTGACGCTTCGTTTGATATGGTACCGCGTACGTTCATCTTTGGAGCGAAAGCAGCCCCGAGTTATTATTTTGCTAAAAAAATTATTAAACTGATTAATACGGTGGCAGACACGGTGAATCGGGATACAGCGGTAAATGACCGATTGAAAGTCTTTTTCCTGGAAAACTATTCTGTTTCCCTTGCAGAGAAGATTATCCCTGCAGCCGATGTGAGTGAGCAGATCTCAACAGCGGGTAAAGAGGCGTCGGGTACGGGAAATATGAAATTCATGATGAATGGCGCGCTGACGATTGGTACGATGGATGGAGCAAACGTCGAGATGGCGGAGCAGGTAGGTGAAGAAAATATGTTCATCTATGGTCTGCGTGCGGATGAGGTCATGGAATATTATCGTAACGGCAGCTACAGACCCAATGAAATCGTCGATCAGGATGAACGAATTCGTCAGGTAGTGGAGCAGTTAATACATCCAGGGGCATTCTGTGATCGAGACGGGGAGTTCTGGGATATTTATGATTCGCTGCTCGCCCATGGAGACGAATACTTTGTACTGCGTGATTTTGCGGCCTATGCCGATGCACATGCAGCAATTGATCAAGCATACCGTAATGTCTCGGGCTGGACCCGAAAAGCTGTGCTCAACACGGCACATTCAGGTATCTTCTCTAGTGACCGAACAATTAGTGAGTATGCCACCGATATCTGGGGCATCCATCCCGTGTCCGGACACTGGAATGGTTAGTATACAGAAGTTGTGAGCATGAAGGCCGGTACGCGCAAAGACCCGCTGCACCTTTAGAAATTTTCTCTCTTGTTCCAATGTCTGCGCCCTGCAGTGAGTTAGGATTGCTGCAGGGCGCGGCTTTGAACAAGATTTTTTTGTTTTCGTAGGAAACCAAAGCATTTTAACACATCAAGTCCGCACCCGAGATCAAAAAACAAAGCCGTTTCTCCGTCATACTAAGAGAAGAAACAGAGAAGCAAAGAGTACGTATCTTACATATGAACAGGAGACGACCATTATGGATCATTATTCACGCATTCAACTTGCGATTGAGCACTTGGAAGAGCATCTGCAGGAGCCTTTCAACATCAGCGATGTGTCAGCGGCAGCGAGTTTCTCGGCTTTTCATTTCCAGCGTTTGTTTCAAGCGATTACAGGCTTTACTGTATTGGAATACGTGCGCAGGCGGAGATTAACGGAGGCAGCTTCTGCTTTGCGGAATACAGCGAAGGGTGTACTGGAGATTGCATTGAACTATGGTTATCAGTCGCAGGAAGCATTTACCCGGGCATTTGATATCCATTTTGGAACCACCCCCGCCCGGTTTCGTAAAACAGAGCAGCCCGATGCCGAGTCCCGGATGCAGCGGAGCATTGACTTTAATGCATACCGTTCACAGCTTGGTACAGCGTTACATATGAACCCACCGCGAATGGTAACGCTGGAGCCGATTCAAATTATCGGTTACGAATATAAGACGAATCTCAATGATGATCAGCATTATGCGGACGTTCCTGGATTCTATGATGAGTTTGGACGTGAACAGAAGTTCATGCGCATTCCAGACCGGATTCGCCCGGATATGGCCTATGGTGCCGCGGATCATTTCCAAGACGATGGCGTATTTTCGTTTATTATCGGGGAAGAAAGCGCAGCAAATGGGGATTTGCTGGAGCCGGGATATACTCGTCTGGAGATTCCGGGCGGATTGTACGCGGAATTTACAACCGAAGGCTCCGAGCAGGACGTACGCAAAATGATCTATGGCAGCTGGCTGCCTTCATCCAAATACGAGCGCCGGGAAGGGCCGGACTTTGAGGTCACCGATGTGTGGAAGTCAACGCCCGAGCGGCTGGACATGAAGATCTACATCCCTATAAAATAGACCTTACCGCTCACTTGGCGGAAAATAAGGTCGGAGGGATCATGCGTGAGCAGAAGAGACTGGCTTCACTCCAAGCGGATGCGTGCAGTGATGATAACATTAGCGGTGATATACGCGCTGATCATGTGCAGTCTTCTTTTTTTCAGGGGAAGGTCACAAGGCTTGAATTATCAGTATAATCTCGTACCTATGGAGACCATCGGCCCGCTGATCTGGCATAGAGAACATTTCACGACGGATACCTGGGTCAAAAATCTGTTTGGAAATATCGTGTTATTTATTCCGCTGGGCATCTGGATTCCGTGGCTGTTTCGCAGATATCGTTCCTGGGCCAAGTTGACGTCCATCGTTGTTCTCATCCTGCTGCTTGTGGAAACGTTACAGCTCATTACACGCGTGGGAACATTTGATGTGGATGATATCATTCTCAATACCGCTGGAGCCTGGATAGGATTTGGCGGATTTCGACGATTTACAGGTTTGGGAGGAAAGACTCGAAGCTGATCGCGTGGTGCGATTGAGGCTTACGAGTCTTTTTGTGTTTTTGCATAAAACCCAGGCTCAGGTGTTTATAAGGGTTTCTTTTCGGATAAAACATATTAACGGGTGAAATGCTTCACAAGAAAGGAAAGCGAGGTGGACGTTATCGTTTGGTGGAAGGAAAGCGTAGTCTATCAGATCTATCCGAGCAGCTTCAAGGATGCTGACGGAGACGGATACGGTGATTTGCAGGGGATTTATGATAAGCTCGATTATTTGCAAAGCCTCGGCGTGGATGTGATCTGGCTGTGTCCGATCTATGATTCACCCGGCCATGATAACGGATATGATATCCGTGATTATTACGCTATTTTACGAAAGTACGGCACGATGGAGGATTTTGATCGCCTGCTTGCGGAAGCGCATAAACGTGGACTCAAGATCATGATGGATCTTGTGCTGAATCATACTTCGGATGAACATGCCTGGTTTGCTGAATCTCGTTCCTCCAAGACGAATGCTAGGCGTGACTATTATATCTGGCGCACGGGTAAAAACGGGCAGGTACCGAACAACTGGGAGTCTTATTTTGGCGGTTCAGTGTGGAAGCATGATCCCGAAACGAACGAATATTATCTGCACTTATACTCGGAGCATCAACCCGATCTGAACTGGAATAATCCGGAGATGGCGGAGGAGATGTATGAGATGGTGCATTGGTGGCTGCAAAAAGGGGTGGATGGTTTCCGCTTTGACGCAGTAGCCCATATCGCCAAGGCTGATGGACTGCCGAATGCCCATAATCCGAATAACCTGCCTGTCGTGCAGGCGTATGAGCTGTTTTCAAATCTGGAGCAGGTGCATTCCATCCTTCGCAAGCTGAATAACATGATCCTCAAGCCTTATGGGCCGATGACAGTTGGTGAAACATCAGGACTTGGACCCGAGCAGGCCTTGGCTTATGTAGGTACAGATCGGGATGAATTAAACATGGTGTTCCAGTTTGAGCATATGTTTATCGATGCCGAGTCTTCGGGCATTGGCAAGTGGAATTACAAGCCATGGAAGCTGACAGAACTGAAAGAGATTATGAGCCGCTGGCAGACGGTACTTCACGGCAGAGGCTGGAACGCCAATTATATGGGGAATCATGATCAGCCGCGTCCTGTGTCTCGTTTTGGAGATGACGGTAAGTACAGAGTGCGTTCTGCACAGATGCTGGCAACCTGGATGTTAACGCTGGAAGGCACGCCGTACATCTATCAGGGGGAAGAGATTGGCATGACCAACGTGGCGTTCCCTGACATTGGCCAGTACAGGGATATTGAGACCAAAAATTATTACAACCACTATATTGGTCAGGGGAAATCCAAGCATGAAGTGATGGAGGCAATCTGGCTGAAGAGCCGGGATAATGCACGCACTCCTATGCAGTGGGATGATTCAAAGCATGCCGGTTTTACCGATGGCGAGCCTTGGATCGAAGTGAATCACAATTATACGGATATCAATGTGGCTGAAGCCGAAGTTGATCCACATTCCATTCTCCATTATTATCGTAAATTGATATCCCTGCGCAAACAAAATCAGGCACTGATCTATGGCGCGTACGAGCTGCTTTTGCCGGATGATCCGGAAATTTACGCCTATACACGCACACTGGAGGAAGAGCAGTGGTTGATTCTGATGAATTTCAGCAGTCATGAGCCCGAGATGAATTGGCCGGAAGGTTGGAATGAAAAACAAGCCAAATTAATGATTGGCAATGTGAGCAGACGTTATTCTACGGATGAAGGTGCCATTTTGCTGCAGCCATACGAAGCTAGGGTATACTGCAGGAAATGCGAGAGCGGTGAGTAGGCTGTTTGCAGCGAGATGACAGGTTATTCATCGGCATTCGAGCAGCAGCAAGTGACAGTTTTGCGCTCGCAGAGCGTTCTGAATTATAATCAATTTAAAGCAGGAATAAATCATTCAGATGTCAGGAGGGACCCGAATTGTTGAATATTACGTACCACGGACACTCCAGTGTACAGCTGGGCACGGAAGAAAAGTCACTTATTATTGACCCTTTTCTGCGAGGCAATGAACTTGCGGTAACCAAACCGGAGGAGATCAAGACAGATGTGGTTCTGCTAACACATGCACATATGGACCACATTCTGGATGCCGAACCGATTGCGAAAGCCAATGATGCCAAAGTGGTGGCAATCGTGGAATTGGCCACATATATGTCGTGGAAAGGACTGGATACCATTGGCATGAATATGGGCGGTACGGTGGATCTTGAATTTGCCAAGGCAAAGATGATTCAGGCGTTCCACACATCCGGTATCGTACTGGAAGAGGAACAGCGGATTATGTACGCAGGTTTGCCTGCCGGATTCATCATTGATATTGGTGGCAAAACGGTGCTGCATGCCGGAGACACCAGTCTCTTCGGTGATATGAAAATGATCGGGGATCGTCATAACATTGATGTTGCTTTCCTGCCGATCGGCGGACACTATACGATGGGACCCGAAGACGCACTGCAGGCGGCAGAGTGGTTTAATGCCAAGCTGACCATTCCCGTACATTATGATACCTTCCCTGCGATTCGCCAGGATGCAGAGCAGTTTGTGCAGCAGCTGGCTGCGAAAGGACTGGAGGGCCGCGTGCTCGCACCTGGCGACTCCATCTCCCTGTAAGAAGGAAGCGGATTTAAGGCAGGTTTCATAATCATAAAAAATATAAAAGGCGAATGATGCGTCAAGAAATATGATGCGTCATTCGCTTTTTTTGTGCTGAGTATTCAATTTTGAGCGCAATTTTGGTCATCATCACAAAATGAATGGAATGACATTGTAGCTGCAAAGACAGCAATGATATAAAAAGTTACACGGAAACCAACCGGACATCCGAAACGATTGCAAACGGGGGAGCGTTCATGACATTTGTGAAATCTTTATTTTTTCAGATCATTGCAGCAGTAATCATCGGTATTGGAGTAGGTATTCTGTGGCCCGATCTGGGGAGTCTCTTGCAGCCCTTGGGTACAGGCTTTATCAAATTAATCAAGATGCTGATTGCACCGTTAATTTTTATGGTCATTGTTACAGGTATCGCCAAAATGGGCGATCTAAAGTCTGTAGGTCGAATTGGGCTTAAAGCGATTCTGTGGTTCGAGCTTGCCACAACGGTTGCACTTGTGCTTGGTTTATGCACAGCCAATCTGCTTCGTCCAGGGGCGGGAATGAATGTAGACCCTGCCAGCATTGACGCCAGCGGAATTGAAGCCAAAACGAAGGGGTCCGAGCTTCCGCACACGGTTGATTTTATTATGAACATTATTCCAACAAGTGTCGTGGATGCCTTTGCTCAGAATGCCCTGCTGCAAGTGCTGCTTGTTGCCTGTCTGTTCGGGGTTGCCTTGGCAGCCACGGAGAGTAAGGCCAAGGAAAATGTACTGAATCTGGTGGAGCAGCTGCTTGGTATTGTGTTCCGGATGATCGGTTACATTATGAAGCTTGCCCCGGTAGGCGCTTTTGGTGCAATGGCCTACACCATAGGGGCGTACGGGGCTTCAACCCTTTCGTCCTTTGGACTGCTAATATTGGCTTGTTACGGTGCGGCTCTATTGTTCCTGCTGCTGTTAGCGCTGGCAGCCTGGTGGATTACGGGATTGAACTTTATGCAGTTTGTCCGATACACTCGTTCGGAAGTGATGCTTGCGATTGGAACAGGCTCTTCAGAAGTTGTGATGCCGCGCATGATGGACAAGCTGACTAAGGCGGGGTGTGACCGTGCAGTAGTTGGGCTGGTGGTGCCTACGGGATACTCATTTAATCTGGATGGAGCTTCCATCTATCTATCGTTAGCGACGGTTTTTGTTGCTCAGGCTGTCGGTATTGATCTGACCTTGGGGCAGGAGATCACCATTCTGCTGGTGCTGATGTTAAGCTCGAAAGGCATGGCGGGTGTTCCCGGTTCAGCTTTTCTTGCTCTGTCAGCTACGGCGGCAGCAGTGAATGCATTTCCGGTAGCAGCAGTGGCTCTGCTGCTTGGAGCAGACCGCTTTATGGATACGATGCGTGTTTTCACTAACCTGATGGGGAACTGCGCGGCAGCTTTTGTGGTTGCGAAGTGGGAAGGTCTGCTGGATCAGAAACGGATGCGTGCTGTGCTCTCCGGCGAGATTAGCGCCGCTGAACTGGAAGCAGAAGAAAAGGCAGCACAGTCTGCATTAAAGTTAAATGGTCGGGAGAAACAAGGCCAAAGCTTGTTGGCGCCCGAGGTATTATAAAGAAAGACCTTAAACATAACCGTTTGTTTTCCCATCTCAGTATGGAGGAACAGACGGTTTTTTTGGCTATCTAATACAGATATCATGGAGTTTGCAAAATAGAACTCCGAAAATAAATGTTACAGCGAAACCTTTAATGGGGAATGAGTAGAAGAAACGAAGTGCAGTGTGTACATAGAAAATAAATAGGACAATCATTTTTTAGATTCAACTTGTATATACATGTTTAGTTATGTAATATAGATGATGAAAATAGCCGAGGAGTCTGGTTAGAGCAATACAGCATATTGGAGGCGTTAACATGGATTTAAACAATATAGAGCCGTCATCGTGGTGGAAGAAGTCTACGGTGTATCAGGTGTATCCGAAGAGCTTCAACGATACAACCGGATCGGGGACGGGGGACATTCGCGGTCTAACCGAGAAGCTAGATTATCTGCAGCATCTGGGTATCGACATCGTGTGGCTGCAGCCGGTATACGTCTCGCCGCAGCGGGATAACGGATACGACGTGGCGGATTACTACCGAATTAATCCGGACTACGGCACGATGGAAGATTTCGATGCATTGGTTGCGGCATTAAAAGCGCGTGATATGAAGCTCATGATTGATATCGTTGTCAATCATTCCTCCACTGAGCATGAATGGTTCAAGCAGTCCCGATCGTCGAAAGATAATCCGTATCGGGATTACTATATCTGGAGGGACCCTGCGCCGGACGGCGGTGTACCAAACAACTGGCAATCCAAATTCGGCGGCCCGGCATGGCAGTATGATGAACAAACCGGGCAGTATTTTCTGACGCTGTTTGATAAAACACAAGCAGACCTTAACTGGGAAAATGAAGAGGTTCGCAGGGCCGTACGAGATATGATCAAGTTCTGGGCGGAAAAAGGAGTGGATGGCTTCCGTATGGACGTCATCAACCTGATCTCCAAAGACCAGCGTTTTCCGAACGACGACGGCAGCGTGCCTCCGGGCGATGGGCGCAGGTATTACACGGATGGACCGCGCGTGCATGAGTACATTACTGAAATGTACGAAGAGGTGTTTGGACCTTACAACATGGTCACTGTAGGCGAAATGTCATCGACAACGCTGGAGCACTGTATACGGTATTCGAATCCGGCTTCACGAGAATTCTCGATGACGTTTAACTTCCATCACCTGAAGGTAGATTATCCGAACGGGCAGAAGTGGGAACTGATGCCGTACGATTTTGAAGAGATGAAGAAGCTGTTCAGCGATTGGCAGACGGGGATGCAGGCCGGGGGCGGATGGAACGCACTGTTTTTAAACAACCATGACCAGCCCCGTGCGTTATCCCGTTTCGCTGACGATGGCGATTATCGGTCCGAGAGCGCCAAGATGCTGGCGACAACGCTGCATGGATTGCAGGGTACCCCTTATGTCTACCAGGGCGAGGAGATTGGTATGCCAAACCCGGTTTGGCATGATATCAGCGAGTTCCGCGATATTGAGTCAACGAACATGTATCGGCTGCTTCAGGAAGAGCGTGGTAAATCTGCTGAGGAAGCGTTCCAGATCGTAAAAGAGCGTTCCCGTGATAATTCACGGACACCGATGCAGTGGGACGGAAGCGCGAGCGCCGGATTTACGACGGGAACACCATGGCTCAAGGTGGATGAGAGGTATCCGTACATTCATGTGGAAGCACAGATGGCCGATCCGAATTCGATCTATCATCACTACCGGAAGCTGATTGCTCTGCGTAAAGAGGTAGATGTCCTGACGGACGGCTTGTATGAACGCCTGGATGAGGCTCACCCGGAGGTGTTTGCATATGCACGTTCTAACGGCAGCGAGACGTTAATTGTCGTATCAAACTTCCGTAAACAGGATACCGTGTTCCAGCTGCCTGATGCAGTCTGGAATGATCATATTGCAGGTAAAATACCTGAACTGCTTATTGGAAATACCGATGCCAAGCCTGAATTGACGCAGGAGATTTCGCTAAGTCCGTACGCGTCCTATATGTGGCTGGTACAGCAGCAGGACTAATTCCATTTTATAAATAGGAAGTGACACTATGGCAATCGATAAAAAACAGGTTGAGGAGATCGTCCGGGCGGTCGGAGGCAAAGAGAATATTGAAGCAGCAACACACTGTGTAACACGGCTGCGGTTTGCTTTATATGACGAGGACAAAGTGGATACAGAGCTGCTTGATCAGAACGAGTTGGTCAAAGGGCAATTCTCCTCTCAAGGTCAATTTCAGGTGGTCATCGGCCCTGGGCTTGTGGATAAAGTATACGATGAGATGATTCAGATTACGGGAGGAGAGCGTTCCTCCAAAGATGATGTAAAAGCAGCTGCAGGCAAAAAGCAAAACCCGCTGCAGCGTGCAATCAAGACACTTTCGGACATATTTATTCCGATTCTGCCGGCAATCATTACAGCGGGTTTGCTGCTCGGGATTAACAATATTTTGACTGGGCCAGGCATTTTCTTTGATGGAAAATCATTAGTGGATGTGTACCCGGCTTGGAAAGATCTCGCATCCATTATTAATACGATTGCGAGCACTGCCTTTACCTTCCTGCCAGCTTTGATCGGTTGGTCAGCCGTGACACGATTCGGAGGCAGTCCGCTGCTCGGGATTGTGCTGGGCCTGATTCTTGTACATCCCGATCTGCTGAGTGCCTATGGTTACGCTGATGCGGTGAACAAAGGTACGGTTCCGACCTGGAATCTGTTTGGCTGGGAGATTGAGAAAATCGGTTATCAGGGTCAGGTGCTGCCTGTACTGGTATCGGCATATCTGCTGGCCAAGATGGAGATTTTCCTGAACAAACGTGTGCATGATTCTATCAAACTGCTGGTAGTCGCTCCCGTTACATTATTGATTACCGGTTTTCTGGCCTTTACGATTATCGGTCCGGTAACATTTGCAATTGCAAACGCCATCACCTCCGGCCTGATCTATGTCTATAATTCTTATGCTGCGCTGGGCGGTTTGATCTATGGTGGTTTGTATGCACTGCTCGTTATTACGGGGATGCACCACACATTCCTGGCGGTAGACGTACAGCTGATCGGCAGTCAAGGTGGTACATTCCTGTGGCCGATGCTGGCTCTGTCCAACATTGCACAGGGTTCTGCGGCGCTTGCGATGATGCTGGTGCTGCGTGAGAAAAAAATGCGAGGGCTCGCGGCAACCTCTTCCGTATCCGCTTTTCTGGGGGTAACCGAGCCGGCGATCTTTGGTGTAAATATCCGTTATCGATATCCGTTTATCTTCGGTATGATCGGTTCTGCCATCGGTGGTGTGCTGCTTACGATGAATAACGTGCAAGCAACCTCTATCGGTGTAGGCGGCGTGCCTGGATTCCTGTCTATTTTCCCGGATAAATGGGGTGTTTTCTTCATCGGTATGGCCATTGTCCTGGTTGTGCCATTTCTGCTGACGGTCGTTTTTGGGCGGGCGAAGCTGAGAAAAGAAGACCGGCTTGAGGCGAACGGAGAGTCCGCCGAAATCCAAAGTCAGAAGGCTGCTTCTACTGACGCTAAATCCAAAGACATGTCTGCAGCCAGCTCTACCAACCCCAAGTCATCGGCTTCTCGTGTTAATATACTCGAAGTCATGGCGCCATTAACAGGTGAGGCGGTGCCGCTGGAACAAGTTCCCGACCCGGCCTTTGCCGAAAAACAGATGGGGGAAGGTATAGCGATTGAACCTTCCGGCAATCAGGTCGTCGCCCCATTTGACGCACAAGTAGCCCATGTTATCAAGAGCAAACACGCCGTTATTCTGGAACATGCGAGCGGACTTCAAGTATTAATTCACGTCGGCATTAATACGGTATCACTTAAAGGCGAAGGTTTCTCCATGTTCGTAAATACGGGCGATCGTGTAAGAGCAGGACAGAAGCTGCTTGAGTTCGATCGTAAAGTGATTGAGGATGCAGGATTCCCAGTCATCACACCCGTTATTATCCCGGATGGTCAAGAGATGGTCGAACGGGTTGAAGTGATGACGGGAGAGGTTACTTCCAATCGGAACGGTGTACTGAAGATCCATTTGAAAGGTTAAAGGATATATTGAATGTCAAGCAAGAGGCTGCGCAACCTGCAGCTTCTTTTGCTGTTTGCAGGTGTTATTTTCCAGGCGTATCAGATAAAATAGTTAAATCAACTAAGTTATTGCAATTTATGCGATTCACCCATTGTGAGGCAGCCAGCCCTGATGTAAACATCTGTCATGCTGTAAGTAAACCATAGCAATTGTACAAGGAGCGTTCCTATTCGATTGATAAGGAGGAAGGGCATGATTCGGGTAGCGGTGATGGTCATTCATGGACTGGGTATGCAAAAAGAAAATTATGCTGACAAGCTTATGACTTGTTTAAGCAGAGAAATGGATCGTGTAATGGTGCTGCCGGGAGCCGCCAAACAGATGCTGGATATAGAACCCGTGTTCTGGGCCGATGTGTTCGAGGAGCGGGAAGAGGCTCTGTTCCAACAGCTGGTACGTTCACAGGGATTGAATTATCAGGCGCTGCGCCGTTTTGTCATACACTATCTCGCCGATGCCGTTGCCTATCAGCCTGTGGAGAACCAGGGCCATCTATATGATGCGGTGCATCAAACGTTAAACCGGGCGATGCATGAGCTTTCCAGACGCAATGGGCCAGAGACGCCGCTTTGTGTCATCGCACACAGTCTCGGTGCTGTCATCGCAAGCAACTTCTTTTATGACCTGCAGTATCCTTCATCCAGCCGCACACCTGCCATTATTGACAGCACTTCGGCATTGGAGCGCGGGGATACACTGACGAACTTCTACTCCTTTGGTACAACCCTGCCGCTGTGGAGTCTGCGTTATCATGACTTCAGCAGTCCAATTCAGGTCCCCTCTTCTCAGGCGGCTCGAACTTTCTCGGGATTGGAGGGGGAATGGATCAACTTTTATGAACGTAACGATATTTTAGGTTATCCGCTGCGTCCCATTGACCCGGCCTATGCGTCTGCGGTAAAAGAAGATATTGAAGTGCATGTGGGCGGTCCGGTAACCAGCTGGAATCCACTGAGTCACGGAGGCTACTTTACCAGTAAAAGCATGAATCGTAGAATAGCACAAGGTCTGGCAAGGACGTGGACTTGGGTGAACCGTTCAATGTAACGCACAGAGGAGGATCATCATGGAATGCAGAGCTGGATGCGCCGCATGTTGTATTGCCATTTCCATATCATCGCCCATTCCCGGCATGCCCGAAGGCAAACCCGCAGGCATACGCTGTGTACAGCTGACGGAGGAAAACCGATGCGGTATATTTGGGCGAGAAGACCGCCCCGCTGTATGCAGCGAACTGCAGGCTGCTGAAGATATGTGCGGCCTTAGCGATCAGGAAGCATTTGATATTTTGACCCGAATGGAAGAGCAAACCGCTCCAAGCGAGGTTAGGTAACAACGGTATATGCAAAACGAATTTATAAAAGTACAAATAGAGCACAAAAAGAGCATCCAGTCCATGCATGCATGGGAGGATGCTCTTTTTGTATGTTTATTTTACTGCCGTACAGCCACAGGCCGGGGTTCCTTTAACATGAAGAAGTACATTAACGAAGAAATCACGTAAAGACTGCCTGTAATACTGAAGGTGACAGCATATCCCCAATACGTGCCGTATGTGGTAACCAGATAAGACTGCACGGGTCCCATCGTGGCCCAGCCAATCATAAATGAGGTCTGCATCATGGAGTTGGCAATCCCTCGGCGTCTATCCGAAATCCGGTCCACCAATATGGCGGATTGAATCGGGTTGGCTGCATTCATGAGTGCCTGTCTGAACAAAAAGCTGATGGATGCAATAATAAGCAGGTTTGTAAATCCGGTTAACAACAGGAATGGAAGCGATAATACTTGGAAAATGACTACAGCCCGTACACTACCAACTTTGGCAGCTAAAGTGGGACCAATCAGCATCGAAACAATAGTCATAATTTGACCGAGTGCGATGAGCAGACTCATGCCGCTCAAAGATACCGCAAAGCGGTTTGTGAAATACAGGTTAAGATAAGGCACAACGAGGCCCGAGCCTAATCCGATGAGCAGCTGCGTTATTACAAACTGACCAATCAGCTTGGTATCTCTTTTTTTTAGGAGCGTGTCAGGATCTGAGGATGGTGCATGTACAGCATGTCTGGTTTGAAGCGATGCATCTTCTGCCGTACTCCCTTTATTTGCGTCCGTCTGAGACACCGGATTCTCGGTTACAAACAGCAGTGGAATAAATGCGGCAAGTGTCGCAGCGCCGCCCATAAACAGAACCGTTTGCAGACTGGTGACTTTGGCCATGCCGGCGGAATGAAGCAGGTCTGCAAGTACGCCGCCGCCTAGACTGCCAAGAACTTGTGAAGCCAGCACGAGAGATGAATAATAGCTGAACATTTTGAGGCGCTGGCTTTTTTTAACGTTCTCTGCCAGATAAGGGATGGCAAGCACTTGAAATACACCAGCGAACAGGCCGGAAAATACGGCAAACCAGATTAATCCGCTTGCGGCATAATCGAAGGAACGCCCGATTAGAAAAGCGCCGCTGAATAATGCCCCTATAATCAACAACTTTTTGCGGCTGAATTTGTCACCGCTGAATCCAATAGGGATGAACATGATTGCTGTAGCTAGCGATTGGATACTGACAATCTGACCATTCATGGTGTCATCGTACCCCAGGCCTTGAATGTAAAGATTGTAAAGAACCGAGAACATGCCGTTTCCGATCTGATACAGCAGACTTGCCAGAAAGAAGAGTTGAATATTGCGGGACCACCCGCGAATCTCAACATGGATCTGTCGTAAAGCTCTCAAGTGATTCCCTCCAGTCTGCCTTTGCAGTGATACCAGTTTAACAGGAAAGGCAGATTTTCGGAAGAATTGACCACTGTTTATTTTGTTACAGGTATATCTTTTACACGAGCAATCACAAATCCATCATATCCTTTGCTGCCCACGGTTTGCAGTGCAGTGGCTTCAAGCTTGGGGTGACTCCCGATACATTCAAGAAAGGTTCTAACCCCTTGGACTCTTGCATCCTCACTGTGCGAACGGATCACTTCACCGTCCCTTACAATGTTATCCCCGATAATCAAGCTGCCGGGGCGAGTCAAGCGCAGTGCCCATCTCAGGTAATCCGGATTGCTGGGTTTGTCGGCATCAATGAAAATCAGATCAAAAAGTTCAGGGTAGTCTTCTTGAAGATCGGGGAGGGTCGTAAGTGCGGGACCTGTACGCAGATCCACCTTATGCATAAGTCCCGCACGGGTTAGATTGGCTTGTGCAACCTCCGCGTGTTTGGGTTCAGATTCAATGGAAACGATTCGTCCATGCTCGGGCAGGGCTCTGGCCATCCAGATCGTACTGTATCCTCCTAATGTTCCGATTTCAAGTACACGGGAAGCTCCCTGGATCTGAAGCAGCAGTTGAAGGAATTTTCCTTGATTCGGTGTGACATCGTGAGACGGTAATCCTGCCTCTGCATTGGCCTGTAAGGCATCCTGCAAAATGGGGTCATTCGGGATGAGCAGTGTATTCATATAATCATCGACTTGCCCCCATATTGCGGATTGTGCAGTATTGCTGTTGTTCAAATGACTCATCAAGCATCTTCCTTTCCATCAGCTGAATTGGGCTTTCTTGTAATTCAACTATAGACGGAACTAATGCATAAATAAAATATATATATTTTATGTTAATATATAATTAAGTTATGTGTATTGATGGGAAGTCAAAATTGGTAAGCTGTATTCAGTAAGCAGAAGAGGTGAGAACATATGAATTTGCACGGTCTGCGATTGTTTCATGCCATCGTAAGGTATGGCGGAGTAACCCGGGCTGCGGAGGAACTGAACATCAGCCAGCCCGCGGTATCTTCACAGGTTAAGCGATTTGAACGTGAACTTGATATGAAGCTGTTTGGATCGGAAGGGCGAAAACTGGTCCTTACCGATGTCGGTAAACAATTAATGGAATATGCCGAGCGTATGTTTATGCTGGAGCAGGAAGTAGAGCAAGCAGTAGAGGATATGAGGGAGGGCAGGAAAGGTCTGATTCGCCTATCCGCAACGTATTTGCCCTCCAATTTTTTACTGCCAAGCTGGATCGCCCGTTTCAAACAGGCCCATGAAGATGTGGAGCTTGTGGTGAGCACAACCAATACACAGACGGCTTTTGATCAACTGCTGTCTTACGAGGCTGAAATTGCAATCTATGGAGGCAGCGGAATCAGCCATCCTGGCGTGCATTGGGATAAGCTGTTTGAGGATGAAATGTGGTTTGTGGTACATCCAGACCATCCATATGCAGATCAAAAAATCGAACTGCGCGAGATGGTAGCAGAACCATTCATTATGCGAGAGAAAGGCAGCGCAACGCGTGAACGGCTTGCTGCTTTGTGCACAAGCAGCAATCTGCCATCTCCGCGAATTGCGCTTCAGTTTAACGGATTGAATGAAACAATTAGTGCAGTTAAGGCAGGATATGGAGCTAATTTCATCTCCTCTCTCGTCGTGAGAGAAGACGTTCAGCAGCGCAAACTCGCCCGTGTCTTCGTACAAGATGTTCGGCTGGAGAATGTTATCGCGATCTGTACACGGGCAGGAGAGAGTCTGTCGCCAGCAGCGGGGCAGCTGGTTCAATGGATCAAACAGGAGGCACTTGCGATTCACGATGAATAAGGACGACTTCGCCAGAAGGAGCACATTCATATGTTCAGCGTTTCCCAGCGCCTCTTATTTCTCATCTGAATTGTGACGCGCGTGCTCCGTCGTAGCCCGGGAAGCAAAGCGAGCCTGAAGTGTTACACCAGCAGTGACCAGAACAGGCACCCAGACAGCGATCATCGGGATGTGATGGAACAGCAGGGCTGCCAAAATAACACCTCCAAGATATATCACGACTGCGCCTGCACGAAGATAGGAATCCAGAGACAAAGCTTTAAGCAGGGAGCGGATATCCGCATGCCTCAAACGGTGCAAAATGCTTGTAATATCTTCAATAACGGCTGCCAGATTATTAGTCAGCACGGTAGTGGAGATGCCCGCAATGCCGATTCGGCGAGCTGCTGTTGTCTGCATACCCATAGCAATTGCCAGCATGACAATTAACAGATAAGATAATTGCCCGGAGAACGGGCCGACCATAATAACAGCAAACAGCAGAAGCAGTACGCTTTCTGCGGTGAAGACGGCGGTGACCCGGGAAGACCAGCCATTTTTTGTTTTGACATGTCCAATCATATGCGCCGCGATAGCATTTCCTGCTATAAAACCAATAAGTGCAAGCATGGCCCGCAGTACAACAAATTCTTGAGCGCGGGCAATTGCGATCCCGAGCAGCACGATGTTCCCTGTCATATTGGCTGTGAGTACATGCCCAAGGCCGAGGTATCCGATCACATCGACCATACCGGCAGACATACAGAGCAGCAGCATAGCGTATTTTTGCAGATGATTTTGCTTCATATTTTTCAGTCCTTTCAGGCAAACATAACTCCTCCAGTATACAGCCATCGTCACGCTCTCATCAAAATGAAAATGAAAAGAAGCCGTGCGCTTCACGCCCAAAATTCGTTTATTAGTTTCAGATGTTTTATAATGGGATAGAAGAGATGCGCTGAGGCCCGTGTCCTTATGCAGCAGTGAACTTCAAGGAACAAACTCAAGACGTGTCAAAAGAAAGGAAGAAACCAATGATGAATGCTCCGCATCCGATTGATCAGTTCAAGAAATTCAAATACGAAATCACACGCTTTATGATGATCTATAAATTTGCTCTGGATCAGATGGAAACTAAAATAGAAGTGCTGAAAGAGGAATTTCAGTCCCTGCACGACTACAGTCCGATTGAGCATACCAAGTCGAGATTGAAGTCCCCCGAGAGCATTATGAACAAAATGTTCCGCAAAAATCACGAGCTGACGTTTGAAAGCATCAAACAAAATATTAAGGATATCGCCGGTGTGCGAATTACCTGTTCTTTTATCTCCGACATTTATCGGATCAAGGATATGCTGTGCAATCAGAGCGATCTGCGTGTACTTGAAGTGAAAGATTACATCCAAAATCCGAAGCCAAACGGTTATCAGAGCCTTCATCTGCTCGTTGAAGTTCCGGTATACATGTCTAATGGCGAGGAACGTGCCTGTGTGGAGATTCAGATTCGGACCATTGCCATGGATTTCTGGGCTAGTTTGGAACATAAAATTTTTTATAAATACAACAAAGATGTTCCCGAACATTTGACAAGAGAATTGAAAAATGCGGCGGACTCAGCTAATGCATTGGATCACCAGATGGAACGGCTTCACCGCGAGATTCAGGAGATCAAGGACGCCGAGAACGAACGGGATGAAGAGGAGCTGCGCCGGATTATTATTAATAATCAACAGTTTACGCTGCCGAACAATCTGCTGAGACTGCTTGGAGATGGAGAGAATTAAGGAGCGGAAACGGTATGCAATATGAAGGAAATGTTTTTTAAATGAAAAGTACACCAGCTTCATTACACACTCATGCTGCGCCCCGAATCAGGATGGCATTGATTCTAGGGACACTTTCGGCATTCGGACCACTGTCTCTGGATATGTATCTGCCCGCCCTGCCAACGCTGGCGGATGAATTCGGCTCGTCCGCTTCATATGCTCAGCTCAGTTTGACAGCATGTATGATCGGCCTTGCGCTTGGACAGCTGCTGGCAGGACCTTTAAGTGACGTACGAGGCCGCAGAACACCGCTGATTGCTGGACTGCTGCTCTACACGATCGCGTCCGCATTATGTCTTGTCAGCCCATCCATGAGCTCCTTTGTTGTACTGCGCTTCATTCAAGGACTCGCAGGGGCAGCAGGCATTGTCATCTCACGTGCGGTGGTCAGGGACGTGTACGAAGGACCTGAACTAACCCGCTTCTTCTCTCTGTTGATGCTTATTAACGGAGTGGCTCCCATCGCAGCACCGATAATAGGTGGACAAATACTTACGTATACGTCATGGCGGGGCGTATTTATTTTACTGGGCTTTATCGGTGTGCTGGCACTTCTTGCGGTTATCTTTGGTCTGGGAGAGACACTTCCCGCACCCAAAAGATCGAGTGGGGGACTGCAGCAGACTTTACTGACATTTGGCAGAATGGCCAGGGATCGCCGGTTTATGGGTTATGCGCTCACACAAGGGTTTGCTTCGGCAGGAATGTTCGCCTACATATCGGGATCACCGTTTGTGCTTCAGAAAATATACGGGGTCTCACCTCAACTGTTCAGTATATGTTTTGCGATTAATGGGCTTGGCATCATCCTCGCCAGTCAGATCGCTGGTCGCCTCGCTGGGAAAGTGTCGGAGACCCGGCTGTTAATTGCGGGACTGATTACAGCAGCTGCAGGAGGAACATCCCTTCTTATTGCTATCCTGGCAGGTGGCGGACTGGTTTCGGTGTTGATTCCCTTATTTTTGGTGGTTTCCAGTGTCGGTCTGATTAATACGGCTTCGTTTGCATTAGCTATGGCGGATCAGGCCAAATCCGCAGGAAGTGCATCAGCGCTCATTGGTGTCATGACCTTTCTGTTCGGCGGACTTGTCGCTCCCCTCGTTGGTCTTGGGGGCGATCATACGGCTGTACCCATGGGAATTGTGATCGCATGTGCTGACCTAGGGGCTTTACTCCTATATTTCATCATGATTGGCAGAAGCAAGTCCAAACTGGACAACTACACATCTGCATAGTACGTTTTTTGGTATAACCACGAACTGCCCGCATGGAAGCATAGTTTCCGAGTGCGGGCAGTGTTTTGTTTAACAGGACAGAAAACATGGAAAAGTGGAGCGTCGCCTCTAGCAGAGGGCAAATAAAATCTGGGTATTCAACAGAATTCCTGGTGTCTGGAATGGATAGAAGTAGCCAACGACAAAACCAAAGAGGTTAATGGCAGGCCACATCAAATACACATCATTATACGTAAACACGAGGGACCAGCGGTTATAACAGAAATTGGGGAGTAGACGCTGCTCCTGGTCACGTGGAGCGGCAGCGCCGGTCTGCGCAAATTGAACTGCTTGAGTCAGGCTTTGAGGCTGCTGCTGAAGGAAAAGAGGCAGCAGGCCGGGGCTGCTTTTGATCAGGTTATATAAGAACAACATTTCGGCTGGCGGCTGACCAACCGGGCGCGGGTAGGCACTGAGCAGGGATGGCAGATTCCCTTGAGCCAGCTGGGCAGGTACACCTTGAGTTGAACCCGGAACGGGGCCCGGAATACCGCCCGGAAAATAAGGACCCGGAGGTGTTCCCACGCCTGGAATGAAAGGAGGATACGAGCCGGGGCTTCCAGGGATGCCTGGCGGAGTCTGCCCTCCCGGAAGAGTGCCCCCACCGGGAAAGAATGGAGGGAATTGAATAGAGCGTTGATCTCCGTAACCTGTATAGCGATCATCATAATAACCTGTAGGGGAATATACGTTATTCATGTTCAGATACATCCTTCCTGTCATCTTATCTTATTCTGCAAACAGCATATGATGGCATTCGCCTATGTGTGATTCAGCGAAAAGGGATGATATAATAACGATGAAATATATAAATAAGGGAAAGTGGAATGAACTTCATGCGAGCAGAAAAGGGGACTTACATATGTATTCACTAAATCCGGAAGAACTCTCGGCTAAAGATAATTATAAATTAATGAGCGGTTCTATAGTGCCGCGTCCGATTGCCTTTGTAACTACGCTGTCAGATCATGATGGTGTCATTAACGCAGCTCCGTTCAGCTTCTTTAATGTGGTCAGCTCGGATCCCCCGCTGCTGTCCATCTCGGTTGGACGTAAAAATGGGGTCATGAAAGATACTGCTCGCAATGTACTTGCCCACCAGGAACTGGTTGTACACATCTGTGACGAGAGTATTATTGAAGAGGTAAACGAAACGGCAGCTCTTTTGCTGCCCCATGAAAGTGAGCTGGAACGAACTAGACTTACTACGGTGCCTAGTTCAATGGTTTCTGTACCCGGTGTTCAGGAAGCTCTTATCCGAATGGAATGCAAACTGTATCAGCATATTCCGATCTCGAATGATGCAGGTATCCCTGTAAGCGATCTGCTGCTGGTGCGCATTGTGCAGTATCATTTTAGTAAACAGGTTTATCCCGCAGACAAAGGTTATATACTGATGGATGAACTGAAGCCGGTCAGCCGTCTGGCAGGTAACGATTATGCGAAACTGGGAGACCGCTTCACCGTAATCCGACCAGAATAAATCAGGACCGCCAATCGAGTAAGACGAGCATCCCATGCCTACAGGGTATGGATGGCTCGTCTTTGTTTCGTTGTAAACATAATCATGTCCGGATCTGAATAGACTTGTACTACACAATGAACATGTCGCTCTATGATTAAGGAACAAGAATTCCAATATATATGCAGAGGAGCTTGGGGTATGGGGTACCGAAGCCTAGCTGCCTTTATCAGCCGATATTCGCGGTTTATTATTCTCTTCTGGGTGTTTGTCATTGGGGTGGCAGGGGCCTGGGCATGGAAGCTGCCTGACATTGTACAGGATCACGGACTAAAGCTTGCTCAGGGACAGGCACAAGCAGTAGAGCGGATATTGGAGCAGGAATTTAATTCCCCGTCTGATCCGGTCATACTGCTGTTTCAGAAGTATCCCGATACTTCATTGACGGCGTTCAGGCAGTGGATCAAAGAACGTCTCACGGCAGTTCAGAATCTGCCAGCCATATCGTCGATTATTTCTCCACTGGATGCTCATACACAGGGAATGATGCTGCGTGAAGATCAGGCCTACGCGCTGATTCATATGAATATCGAGTCTTATCGAATAGGCCCTTCGCTGGAGCAGCTGCGTGAACTTCTTATACGGGACGAGCATGCTCACCTTCCGGGAACCATACACCTGACAGGGAAAGCCGTCGTGCAGCAGGATGTAAATGACTTGAGCTTTCGGGATTTGGAACGTGCAGAGGTTGTTGGGCTTCCCATTGCTCTAATGGTTCTGTGCTTTGCATTCAGAGGTTGGTATGCAGCATGGATCGCAGTGATGATGGGCATTGGTTCAGTAATTACAGCGATGGGAGTAACGGCTTTTCTTGGTCATTACCTGGAGTTGTCCAATTTTATTATTAATGTTATTCCGATGGTGGGAATGGCACTCAGCATCGATTTTGCACTAATTATTTTGAGCAGGTATAGAGAAGAACTTAAGCGAAATGGAGGCCAGACAGGGATAGGGGGCTCGAGAAGTGTAGTTAAGCAGCGTCAGCTTCTGGACCAAACCTTTCGCACAGCGGGCCGGGCTGTCCTCTTCTCGGCTGCCTGTGTGTTCCTTGGTCTGCTCGGGCTGTTCTGGATCAGACTGCCGATGTTTCTCAGTGTATCTATTGGTGCGATGATTGCGCTGCTGCTGGCTTTTCTGCTTAACATGACGTTATTACCTTCTGTTCTTTCACTGGGCGCGCGCCGAATATTTGGAGAGGAATTAACAAACGCCAGCGCTTCAGAACAATCAGCAGATCATAATAGGCTTGAACGAAGTTTCTGGCATCGCTGGTCCGCAATGATTATGAGACGTCCCGTGTGGATGGGACTTACAGGCACGATGATTCTGTTATGGTGTGTCTCCCCGGTGGCTCGGATGGAGCTATCTGTTCCGGATGCTTCTTCGCTGCCATCCAGAATGGAGTCACGTCAGGCAGCTGAGCAGCTGCAGCGCAGTTTTGGTCAGGATCGGGTTTCTATGGTCGAAATCCTCATTGGAGAAAAAGAAGTACCATTAACGGCCGTTCACCGGAAAAAGGCTGAACGCAAAGCAGAGGAGCTTCAACAGAACTCCAAAGTCGTTAGCATTCATTTGCCGCAGGTTAACGCTGCTTCTTTCATTCGATTAACAGTGGGCGTATACGGAGAACCGGGTTCGGCTGAGATGAGAGATTGGCTGCGGCAGACGAGATCCAATGATTTAACAGGCGGACTCGAAGGTATTCCGATCCGTTATGGCGGGGAAGCGGTCAATCAGGATGAGATCATGCATGAAATGTATCAGCAGCTGCCTAAAGTGCTTGTATTTGTAGTCGTGAGCAATTATCTGGTGCTGCTGCTCGCATTCCGTTCCATGCTGATTCCGGTGAAAGCAATCGTAATGAATCTGCTCAGTCTCGCTGCTTCTTTTGGCATACTGGTATGGGTATTTAACGAAGGGCATTTGGGAGTGGAACCGTCACCTGTAGCTGTAATGATTCCTGTGTTCATTGCTGGACTGGTATTTGGCATATCGATGGATTACGGCGTATTTATGTTAAGCCGAATTCAGGAAGTTTACAGACGAACTGGCGACAGTGACAAGGCTGTGCAGCAGGGCCTATCTTCAACAGGCCGTCTAATTACATCTGCTGCAGGTATTTTACTCGCAGTAACCGTCCCTTTTGCTTTTGCTGAAGTTGAAGGAGTGAGGCAGCTGGGGATCGGAATCACGGCCGCCGTGTTCATTGATGTTACTTTAATCCGTCTTGTGCTTGTCCCGTCCTTAATGAAATTGATGGGTAGGTGGAACTGGTGGCTGCCAGGCCAGAAGTAATGTTCTTCACCTGGAAAAACATGTTGAGATTGAATCCATTCCAAAGCTTATGTTAAAAAGAACGGATATTCCACAGCCCGCTGCATGTACACGGGTCAGGAATATCCTTTTTAGTTCAACGGACATTTTGAAACAGACATCACTAACTTCAATATTTAACTTATTCAGTAAAAAAGTGATGTATATTACATAAAACACGAACCTATTTAATCTATGATTTGCTTATTATTGTAATGTTAGGAGGGGAATCATGGTATCTTCAGTTGTTGAATTACGTGGATTAAGTCTGAGCCTGCAGGGCAGACCTGTACTTGATCATGTTGACATGGCAATCCGTCCGGCACAGATTAGCGCCTTAATTGGAGAAAATGGAGCAGGCAAAACGTCAACGATCCGATGCATTACAGGCCTTTATCCTCCAACAAGGGGAATGTGCAGTATGTTCGGAGAACCTGCCTATAATATGACCCAGAAGAGCAGGAACCGTTTTGGTGTGGTGTTTGATGAGGGCGGACTATACGGGGAAATGTCAGCTTGGGAGAATGTGTTGTTTTTTGGACGTCTTCGCGGGATGCGCAAGGAGACAATTGCAGAGCGATTCAGCAGCCTTGCTCAGCATTTTGAACTGAAATCCACTTTAAAGGCAGCACGGTTTTCCAAGGGTATGAAACAAAAATTGATGATTATACGTGAGTTACTGCATGAGCCCGAGCTGCTCGTTCTTGATGAACCATTTACGGGACTTGATCCGGATTCCAAAATATTTTTGCGGGATCAACTGAAAGAAATCTGTTTGAAGCAGGGAACCTCAATTTTTATCAGTTCTCATGATTTGTTTGATTTAGAGAAAATTGCCGATCACGTTATGATGATTCATCAAGGCCGGATCGTGGCAGATCAGACACTGGGGACCATAAGCGGGGTTACCGAACGTTATATCGCTGTATGCAGTCGACCAGATGAGGCGGTAAATGTTCTTCATAATATGGTTGGAATCCAAGTCCTGAGTCACGATGAGCAATCTGTAACCTTGGTAATCCAGCCAGAGCTTATTAAACAGCCGCTGCAGCTGCTCCTGCAGGAGGGTATTGAAGTAAAAGAGTTTTTCAAGGAGAAAGGCTCGCTGGAGGATTTCTATAGGGAAACCAAACAAGCTGCCGTCAAAACTAAAGTTTAAAGTAATCTGCTGGAGAGGGAGGGGCTATTCTTGCTCGCATTATTAAGGAAAGATATAAAAACCCTGAATTGGAAGAGATCTTTGACGATGCAGGCGTTGATGTTCGGCATATTTTTTGTGTTTACGTTAGGTCAGCTGGGGGAGATAGAAGCTGATCTGGGCCTGTCTATCGATGGGATGATTCCGCTGCTGCATCAGTTAAATAAAAGCCAGGAGCATCGTTTGATCTTTACAAATTCTATAATGGCGGTCGGTTTCCTATCGTCTGCACTAGTGTTTGCACTTTATGTAGGCATTCCACACGTACTGCAGTTCTTTACCAAAGAAAAGGCCGAAAAAAATCTGAGTTTTCTGCTGGCAGTAGTGTCGAAGCCTAATAAAATCATGCTTGCTGTGTGGTTATTTGCATTCATTCGTGTGGTCGCGATGGCATTGATTAATGGTGTTCTCATCTGGTTTGTATTTACCGCTTTGGGGTTCAGATCTATAGGATCAGTCCATTTTTTTTCTTCCGGTTTAACCATATTACTGTGCATCGGTGCATTTCTCTACCTTGCCAATGCTGTTGTGTGGGCCACTAATGGGAGTGAAATGGTGCTGAAGATGTATAGAGTTATGATTTTGGTTGGCATCGTCGCCGCATTTCCAGCAGTCAACTATTTACGGATGGATTTCAGTTTCCTGGACTTCCGCTATGCTTTACTTAGTGCCGGCGTACTGGTCATAACTTTACTTCTTTCAAGCCTGCTGACACGGTGTTTTAAAGTTGAAAAAGTGGTCTGAAGTCATAAACTAAAGGTGGTGGGGAGTTTACTTCTAGTACTATAATAGAGTGAGGTTACCAAATATTTCAATTCTAGATTTGTATTATACCAGCACATACAGGAGGGATACTGGACGATGTCCGATATCGAAGCTTATCTGCAGCAGCAAACCAATCTTCGGGGTCGTTCTGCCTATGACGCGGAGCAGCCTTTGGCGTTATGGCAGCAAGAATTGCGCACACATGTACAAGAGCGACTAGGTGGTTCTCCGACGGTGACAGCAGCATTAAATCCTGTCGTACTGGAGCATAACGTATGTGATGGGTACATCCGGGAAAGGATTGAAATTACAACCTATGCAGGGTTGCGTATGCCTGTGTATATTCTGACACCCCAAAATGTAAGCGCTACCTACAAGGAGATACCCGCTGTTATTGCTTGTCATGGCCATGGGTACGGAAGCCGGGAAATCTGTGGTTTGGAGCCGGATGGTTCACCGCGTAAGGGAGAGCCAGGATTACACAAAGATTTCGCGTTAGCTCTCGTGAAGCGGGGTTACATCGTTGCGGCGCCGGAACTGCTGGGTTTTGGTGATCGAAGGTTGGAGGAGGACCGTGAAGCGCCACCAGGGACAAGCTCATGCACCAAGATCGCTGCGCATCTGCTTATGTCAGGTCACACTCTTGCAGGACATCGTGTATATGAAACCAGACGTGTACTGGATTATTTGCTGACGCGTCCGGAAGTGGACACAGAGCGAATCGGAAGTATGGGTATTTCGGGCGGCGGATTGGTTACAGCTTTCACGGCTGCTCTGGATGAACGATGTAAAGCTGCTGTTGTTAGCGGCTATGCAAGCACTTTCCACGGGAGTATACTGGATCGCAATCATTGTCTTGATAACTATATCCCGGGGATTTTACAGGAAGCCGAGCTGCCGGATATCATCGGTCTGATTGCTCCAAGACCTCTTTTTCTGGAGATTGGGAGTGAAGACCTTGTGTTTCCACTTCATTCGGCGCAGGAGGCTCACGAACGCTTGAAAAAGATCTACACACATGCGGATGCTGGACAGGCACTGGATGCCGATTATTTTGCAGGAGGACATGAGATTAGCGGTGCAAGAGCCTATGACTGGCTGCAGCAAGTCTTATAATTTTTATCTCAATCAGGGTCCTTAGGGGTACAAATCGTGTCATTTTAATTCGAGAGGAGTGCTTGATGATGAAATGGTCAACTTCTTTACGGATAATGTTATGTACTGTACTTGCTGCATGTACGCTTGCAGTTGGATTTGGCGGTGATCAAGGAGAGATAGCCGAGGCTGCATCGGATCACTACAAATTTGATTTTGGTGCTGGAGCAGTAGAGAACGGATATATCGGAGTGTCTGCCTCAACCGCCTATACCCCTTCAAAGGGTTTTGGTTTCAACACACCTGCTAATATGAGGAATGTTTCCGCTTCAGGCAGTGGTGTTCGTAGTGATGCAGTTCAATTCCTGAAGTTTGGAACAAAAAGTGATAACACCTTTAATGTTGATCTGCCGAATGGGTTGTATGAGGTCAAAGTGATTCTGGGTAATACCTCCAGAGCCAGTGTAGCGGCAGAGGGGGTCTACCAGATCATGAATATGACGGGAAACGGAGCATCAGATCAATTTCAGATTCCGGTGACCGACGGACAGCTAAATCTGCTGATCACCGAGGGCAAGGAGGGCACCGCGTTTACGCTTAGTGCACTTGAAATAAGAAAACTGTCCAACCAGCCCGTGACCAATCGCACAATCTATATCGGCGGAGATTCGACGGTGTGCAATTATTATCCGCTTGGCAGCAGCGTGCAGGGAGGCTGGGGACAGATGCTCCCATCTTATGTGAATAATGCGACCTTCCAGGTTCGTAATATGGCGACAGGCGGGCAGATTGCCAGAGGATTCCGTAATGACGGACAGATGGAAGCCATTCTGAAGTATATCAAACCGGGTGATTACTTCATACTGCAGCTTGGAATTAACGATACCAATGCCAAAAACAATACAACAGAAGCACAATTCAAGGAAATTATGCGGGATATGGTTCGTCAGGCGAAGAGTAAAGGAGCCACGGTGGTTCTCTCTACACCTCAGGGCCGGGCCACAGACTTTAACTCGGCAAATGTGCATCAAGCGGAGAACCGCTGGTATAATGCCTCTACACGTGCGTTGGCACAAGAAGAGGGTGTAACTCTCATGGACTTGAACAAGTTAAGCTCTGCATACTTTACTTCTATTGGTCCGGCTGCAACGTTGGCACTGTATATGAATGGCGACAGCCTGCACCCGAATCGTCAGGGAGCTGCGCAGCTTGCTCGCATTGTGGCTGCGGATTTGAAACGCCAAGGTTTAAACGGCTTTTGAGAAAAGAATGACGAGTCGATACTTTTGAGCTGAATCGGAGTATACTAACCCAATGAAATGGTATCAGAAATACCCCGGAGGAAAGTCGCTAAAGAAGCGATACATCCTCCGGGGTATGTTGTTTCACTTTATATTTGCCACGATATAAGTTGAATTATTTTTTACAAATTAACGGAGAGGACAGAAAAAACCTGAACAAGCGAAGCTAAAAGCTTTCTGAAAGAAAGCTAACATCGGAAGCATACACTTCGCCTTTATCCCCGGATTTTCCCCTTTGGAAAGGGAATCAAAAAAATCTGTGGATAACAGCGGTCGGAAGGTTATTCTGTCATCGGAGTGTTCCGTGTAAACCGTTTAATCAATTTATATAAGCTATTCCATCATGTCCTTCGCTTCGTGATTCATCTTTTTCCCTTTTAACAGCGGTTCGAGTTCGTCCTGCACACTTTGCTCCCACAGAGGCACATCGGTTCGGTAAGCAGCTCGGCCATTCAGATGTCCGGCTACAGGCGCTGTGATGAACACAAACAGAATACCGAGCAGCAGGCGGGCACTGATATAGTTGTCAAAGTACCAAAAGAAGAAAAATGCACCACTCAGTACACAAAACACGCCAAGCGTCATGCTTTTGGTGGCAGCGTGAGCACGCAAGTATACGTCAGGCAGGCGAAGGAGTCCGAATGCACTAAGAGCGCTGAGCAGGGCACCAAGCAGTACAAGCACACCAATCGCTGTTTCAGCCGTTCCGCTAACGATCTCCTTCATTTTTAAACACCGCCCCTCGTTCGATATAGCGTGCAAATGCCACCGTGCTTAGAAAAGCGAGAATGCCGATCAGCAAAATAATATCCAAATATGCTTGTGTCTGCAGCATCATGGAAAGTACGGCTACAATGGCGATGACATTGATACCGATCGTATCGAGTGCGGTAATGCGGTCGGCCATGGAAGGTCCGCGAAGAACCCGGTACAAGCAGGCCAGAATCGCCAAAGATAGAATGAGCAGCGAGATAAACAGCAGTGAGGATAACATTAACGTGTCACCTCCATGATTGCTTTTTCAAAGGTATTCTGGATGTCATTTCTCAGTTTTTCTTCATCTTTGATGTCCAGTGCGTGTATAAAAAGCTTACGCTGATTGCCCGAGATTTCGAGGGGCAGCGATCCTGGTGTCAATGAGATCATTAGACAGAGCAGGGTCACTTCCCAATCTGAGGATAATTGGGTTCGATAGGTGAAAATGCCTGGACGAATGTCGAGCTTAGGTTTGATAATCTCGCGAATAACCCCGATGCTTGCTCGAACGAGTTCTTTAAACAGCAGCATAATTAGCTTAAGGATCGCCCAGACCCGAACAATGTAAAAGCGCTGCGGGAAGAAACGGCGCATACCTCCGATCAACAGCAGCCCGAGCATATATCCAATCAGAAAACCAATACCGTTCCAGGCATTATTTAGAAACATCCAGACAAAGGCAATGATAAGATTGAGTACAATTTGAAAGGCCATAGACATCTACTCCTTCAATACGGCATCAATATAAATATTGGGATGCAGCAGAATATCGCCAGCGCGGGAAGTCAGCTGGAACATGCCCTCAGCGCCCAGGCCCATGACGATGATGAATGCAAACAAAATTCCGGCAGGAATCAGCAGGCCGTTCACCGCGTAAGGACGTCTGGCCATACCCGCAGGAGGCTCACCCCAAAATGCCTGAATGAAGATGCGGAGTACAGAATACAGCATGAGCAGACTTGAGAGCACGGCTATACCGGTTAAACCATATAATCCAGCCTCCAGGCCGCCTTCAAAAAGCAGCAGTTTTCCGGGGAATCCACTGAATGGAGGCAGGCCCGCAAGTGCAAGTGCGCTGATGAAAAACATCCACCCCAGCACCGGATAACGCTGGATCAGTCCACCCATGTTGTCGAGTCTCGATGTACCCGCTACGGCAATTAGAGCACCCCCGAGCAGGAAAAGAAGCGTTTTGATCAGCATATCATGCAGCATATAGAACAGCAGCCCTTCCAGCGCAGTACGGCTGGCCGCGGCCATTCCGAATGCAACGAATCCAACACCAGCCACGACGTTATAGATCAGAATCTTGTTCACATCACGATACGAGATCGCACCAACCACCCCCAGAACCATCGTTGCACCAGCCATCCAGCCAATCAAGGCATGGAAGAAGTCCGGATCATGATAGAAAATCAGAGTAAAGGTCCGCACAATGGCATACAGGCCAACTTTGGTGAGCAGACCTGCGAACAGTGCAGTAACAACAGCGGGCGGTGCTGCATAAGAGCCGGACAACCAGAAGAATAGAAATAAACCGGCTTTAATACTGAATACGATGAGGAAAAGGACGGCAATCAGCGTGACAACTCCGCTCTGACCGACTTCCGCAATTCGAACCGACAAGTCGGCCATGTTCAGCGTACCTGTGATCGAATAGAGAAAGCCTATTGAAGCTACAAATAAAGCGGAGGATACTATATTAATCAATACATATTTGATCGTCTCGCGCAGCTGTCTTTCCGTTCCCCCAAGCACGATAAGTGCATAGGAGGAGATCAGCATCAGTTCAAAGCTGACAAACAAGTTGAACAAGTCACCGGTGAGAAAAGAGGCATTCACACCTGCAATCAGAAAATGAAAAAATGGATAAAAATGATGCTGCTCCCGTTCCTTGTTGATGCTTCGAAACGCATAGAGCAGGCAGGCCAGCGCAATAATGGATGCAGCCACCACAAGCAGAGCTGCGACCATGTCGGCAACAAGCACGATGCCGTAAGGAGCTGACCAGCCGCCCATATTCAGCGTCAGAACGCCAGATTGAGCTACACGAATGATAAGTATCGTAGAGGCCGCAGCCGCAGCCAACAGCCCGACAACACTCACGAAACGCTGTATATATACTCTCCGGAAGAACAGCAGGGCAAGAACCCCGGTGATCAGTGGAAGCAGGATCGGCAGCACGACAAGATTATTCATATGGGCGCCTCCTTACTTCTTCCATATCGTCCGTCTTCAGCTTCAGATAAGAACGATAAGACAGAACAAAGAAGAAAGCAGTCAGGCCAAAATTGATAACAATTGACGTCAGAATTAGGGCCTGAGGCAGCGGATCAACATATTTCTCAGCCATTTCTCCGAGTAATGGAGGAGCACCGGTTTTGAGACGAGACATAGTAATTAACAGCAGATGCACCCCGTGTGTCAGAATGGACATGCCAAGCACGATGCGGAGCAGGCTCCGTGACAAGATGAGAAAGACGGCAACCGCGAACAAAATGCCTACGGCCACACACATCAAAATTTCCATATCAACGATCCTCCCCGATCTGTAAAATGATAGTCATGGTGACGCCCAGAACAGCGAGATATACGCCAAGATCGAACAGCATCGCTGTGGCAAGTTCCGTCTCACCCAGCAGTGGAAGTTCGAAATATCCGAATGTCTGGCTGAGGAATGGAACACCGAACAGGAATGAACCTGCACCAGTGAGCAGGGCTATGCCCAAACCGATGGCTGTCAAACTTCGGAAATCGATGGGCAGCGCTTTGCGTATCGTATCTGTACTGAAGGCAAGAGCGATAAGCACAAGGGCTGCTGCTGTGACGAGGCCGCCAATAAATCCTCCGCCTGGATTATGGTGTCCGGCAAAGAACAGATGCATCGCGAAGGTCAGGATGATAAATACAACCACTTTTGTCGTCGTTTGCAGGAGCACATCATTACTCTGCAGGGGTACCGTGTCCCAAGACAATGTACTGCGCTCGCGGTTTCCGTATTTTTTGGTGTTGTCTGCCTCGTCATCGAGTTCGGCTTCTTCGTCTTGTTTTTCTTCTTTCTTACGGAATTTCAGTCTGGCTCCGAGATCTTTGGCTTCGAGGTTCAGATTGATCATGGAATAGATGGATAGAGAGGCCACACCAAGAACCATAATCTCCAGCATCGTATCGTAGCCGCGGAAGTCAACCAGGAGCACATTCACGACGTTTTTCCCGCCTGCTGAACTGTATGCTTCCTGAAGAAAGAAAGCGGATATGCTGTCGAGTGAAGCTGTACCGCTGGCAGCAAGAGCAACCATGGTCATCACCACTCCGACAGAAATGGCTACAATCATATTGACCGTTATATAACGGGGACTTGACTTCCCACGCTGTAACTCAGGCAGATGGTAGAAACAGAGCAGGAACAGCGCTACGGAGACGGTCTCTACGATCATCTGTGTCAGTGCCAAATCTGGTGCACGGAACAGGACGAACAGCAACGTAACCAGATAACCGACAGCGCCGGTCATAATGACGGCAGATAACCGGTTCTTGGCAAAAGGGATAGAGACAGCAGCTGCAATCAATGTAATCAGCAGCACCACTTCATAGAACGAGTAAGGTGCATGATCCTGTACATTCCAGGTAATATTTTCTCCAGAGCGGAAAAATGCGTAGACCAGCAAAGCGACTGTGAAGGAAAAAATATAAACCAGGTAATTACGAACGGAGCCATTCATATAAGCTTCGGTCCACCTGCGTGCATAGTGCTGTACGTTGTCCAGAACAACATGGTACATGTTGTTGATCGTCAATCCCTGTGGATAGTGCTCATAAATATTCCTCCATCGTGGCAGCAGCTTGTAAAGCATGACACCGAGTACAACAACACCGATGGTCATGAACAATTCGGGAGTCCAGCCATGCCATAAAGAGAAATGTACATCAAAGCGTTCATCTCCATTCACGAGGGAAGGAAGAACGGCTGCCATCGCCGGTTCGATCAGCGACCCCGACAGGAGGTCTGGAAAGAGTCCAAATGTGATGACGAGAGTTCCCAGAATGATCGGTGGAATGAGCAGACCGGCAGGCGCTTCATGTAATTTCTCGGCTGGAAGCTCATTTCGGCTACGACCGAGGAATGTTTTGAACACGAAAATGAGAGCGTAGATCAGGGTAAATATACTGGCCAGCCACGCGATAACAGGGAGCAGGATACTCCATGAACCTAAGCCAAAGATACGGAGATCTGTGCTTTGTACCATGGCTTGAAAGAACAATTCCTTACTGATAAATCCGTTAAAAGGCGGGATACCTGCCATGGCGAGTGAGCCGATGAGAGCCAGGCTGAACGTGATCGGCATGAATGCTGCCAGTCCGCCAAGTTTGCGGATGTCCCTTGTGCCTGTCTCGTGATCGACAATGCCGGCAACCATAAACAGTGCGGCTTTGAATGTCCCGTGATTGAATAGATGGAGCAGCGCAGCCGTGATTGCTGCGGTATACAATGCCGAGGATTCGCCATATCCGAAATAGAGAGCAGCAGATCCGACCCCGAATAGGGACATAATCAGACCCAGTTGAGAGATGGTTGAATAGGCAAGAATGGCTTTGAGATCATTTTTCTTCACAGCTAGAAATGATCCGTAACTCAATGTGAGCAGTCCCACTCCGGTTACCAACCAGAACCATAATCCCTGACCACCAAAGATGGGTGTGAAGCGGGCAACCACGTACAGTCCAGCTTTGACCATGGTGGCAGAGTGCAGGTACGCACTAACAGGTGTTGGAGCTTCCATGGCATCGGGAAGCCAGATGTGAAACGGGAATTGTGCCGATTTCGTGAACGCTCCAATCAGAATCAGAACAAGGGCGGGCAGGAACAACGAACTATCCTGAATCTGTCCCCATTCCATAATGGTTGCACGGATGCTGAAGGTGCCTGTCATCAGATACATCAGCATGAATCCGGCCAGCATGGCAAACCCGCCAAAGACGGTAATCAGGAATGATTTTTGTGCGCCGGATGTTGAAGCTTTGCGCTTGTAGTGAAAGGCGATTAACAAAAATGAAGTAATACTTGTGAGCTCCCAGAAGGCATACAGTACAATCATATTGTCTGACAATACGACGCCAAGCATCGCTCCCATGAACATTAACAGATAGAGGTAGAAGCGGTTCAGTGCCTCTGTTTTGCTCATATAAAAAATGGAGTAAAAGACGACAAGTACACCGATCCCGCTAATCAGAAGCGTTAACAGCAAGCTCAGTCCGTCCAGATATAGATTAAATCCGATGTCCAAGGAAGGAATCCATGGGATCTGACCGGATACCGGTTGGCGCTGGGATACAGCAGGAATCAGATTTGCAAAATAAACGAATAACGATGCCGGTACAAGCAGTACCAGCCATCCCAGATGAATTTTACTGAATAGTCTGTGCAGCAGGGACAGAAAGATGCCAGCTGCAAAAGGCAAAATAACAGCAGCGTGAAGCAGGCTCAAATAATTACACCCCCAATGTTTATTTTCTCGTCGTTCTCTCTGTGACATACAGGCGCAATCCCCTAAGGATATGCTTGCTCTCTATATTCATAACCCAAGTTTGTATATACAGAATCGTGACTATTCTTTGAATGGAAGAAACTCGGTGCTGTTTTGGCCCGAAATTGTATGGATACATATATTAATAAAGCAGTGAAAAATACCGATATTAGTTCAACAGAAGATAGAGCTGTTTTTCCCTTTTTGCATCAAACAGAAGTTGACTGGTAAAATGGTTAGAGCGGTTCACCGTATATGCAGGAGGTTGTATGTCATTCAAACTTAGAACGGTGCTTACCGTCATTTTTGCAGTATTATCCTTGTTAGTTATATTGACAATCGGATCCCTTTTCAGTCAAAAATCATTCGACGCTGTGGAAACCGAAATCGGCCATTCACTGGAGAGTACAGCCGCACAGGCAGCAGACAAGCTGGATCGTTTCATGTATGCCCGGTCAGGTGAAATGGATCTTCTGGGCAGCATGGCATCCTTGAATGATCAATTTAAACCTGCAGATATCCAGATTCTGCTGGATCAGCTCCAGAATAGCTTTCCCTCATTCTCCTGGGTTGGATTCATCGACCCCAAAGGAAAAGTGCTCGCAGCTACCGATGGCATTCTTTTGGGGAAAAATTTGTCCGAACGGCCTGTGTTTCAGGAGGGAATCAAGGGTAAATTTATTGGAGATGTACATAATGCGGTGCTGCTGGCCAAACTGCTGCCCAACCCGTCCGGCGAGCCGCTGCAGTTCGTGGATATCAGCTTTCCGCTATTGGACAGCCGCGGTCAGATTCGTGGTGTATTAGCAGCACATCTCAGCTGGGCATGGGCCAAGGAGGTCGAGTCCTCCGTGCTCGTTCCGTTAGAACGGGATGAGAAGGATCTTGAATTCTTTATCGTTAGCAGGAAAGAGCACACGGTTCTGCTCGGCCCCAAAGATTGGTTAGGTAAACCCCTTGAATTGGATCGAATAGGTGAAGGCCATAAGAGCAAAATCGGCTGGTCAAGCGAGAAGTGGCCGGATGGAAAAGATTATGTTACTGGATTTGCGTATAGTCAGGGGTATAAAGATTATCCGGGACTAGGGTGGACGATCGTTATTCGACAGGTCCAATCGACTGCATTTGCTTCTGTTATGGATCTGATGTGGTTTAACATATGTTCAGGTTTCATTGTGACACTGCTGTTTGCACTGATTGGCTGGCTTCTATCCAGAAAGATCTCGGCCCCGCTGGTTCGGCTGACCAGAGTTGCAGACCGTCTCGGTGCTGGAGAGAATGTAGATATCCCTGAGAATAAAGGCATAACGGAGATTGAAGCATTGTCACGTTCGCTGCGCAACATGTTATCTTCCATTCTGGATAAGGACTCGGAACTGGTTGTTATGCAAAATTTGGCACATTATGATCAGCTTACCGGATTGAAGAATCGTACAGCGCTTGAAGTGTATCTTGAGGAGTCACTTGAAATGGAAAGTGAGGATCACACACTTACTTTTCTCTATCTGGATCTGGATGGTTTCAAGAGTGTGAATGATACGCTTGGGCATCAGACCGGAGATATACTGCTTCAAAAAGTAGCTCAACGTCTTACCGCTCTGAGTCATGAGCATGGCATTACGGTCCGACTTGGCGGTGACGAATTCCTGATCGTACTTCGCTCTGCTTTAGATGATCCACGGCAGGAAGCGATCCAGTATGCCCAAGACGTGATTCAAAGTCTGAATAAACCCTTTATTATCGAATACGAACGGGTTCACATCGGGTGCAGTATTGGCGGAGCCGAGTATCCGACCAATAGTACCAATCCAAGTGATATTATACGAATGGCCGATGAGGCACTCTACCGTTCCAAACGTGCGGGCAAGAACAGAGTGACCTTTTATTCCGAGTTGGATGAGACACCTTAGCATATACTAAAGCGGTGACTATTCAATTCAGCGAGCTTCAGATTTTGTTCAAACGCTGTTTGAACGGAGGGCGGGATTTCAATTGACTGGAAAATACACGAATGTACCTTATGGTTATGAACCTGCTGCGCCCAGCCGTAAAGGCACACTGGTCTTCTATGATTCGTTTGAGCATGTGACGGACGAGCAGCTTGAACGAGCAGCGGTGATCATGGACGCGCGAGCTTTTGCACAGCTGGTGCTGTTTCCGTTACACGAGAGCACAGTGAGACGAATGAGCCGAGATGCGGTACAGCCGTATTACAAAAGGGAGGACCGTCTTCATGAATGGCGGCGAGATCAGTCCTCTTCCATGATCCGTGTAGAGGGTCTGGAAGGGAAACGTAAAAAGTATACTCCCATGGACACAGCACTTAGGCATATTCAAGCCGAATACCCTGCACCTCTTTTTCTATATATGACTGCGGCGATGGCCAATCAATGGGCTTCCTTTGACTCTTTCACAGACTGGATTAAGGAGCTGCGGCTTATCATTGACGGTCAACCCGGAGAGATGCACCCAAGGTTGGAACAATATCGTCACCGCTGGGAGTGGGCAGATTAGTGGAAAAAGGCGAATCCAGAGGAAAAAGCGGATCGCTGCAAACAGAAAAGTTGTGCTGTAGACCCGGGTAAATCGGATACAGCACAACTTTATTTCCTGGAATGATGATGGATCGAATCAAGCTGAAACCATTGATGTTACGGTTTTATTTTTACCCGTACGTTTGGCCGCATACAAGCAGGCATCTACCTCTTCAAACAACTTGTCTTTGCTCAGATTAAGACGGTAGCCTTTGAGACCAATACTTACTGTTATGGAAGATCCACCGAGTTCAAGATGCCTGATAAGTGCAATCTTTTGCCGGATGTGTTCGACCAGACCATAGGCCTCCTCAAAGGATTGTTCAAACATTAACAAAGCGAATTCTTCTCCGCCATACCGTGCAGCAATGTCACTCGCTGTAATACTCTCCTGAATAATCAAAGACACCTTCTCCAATATAATGTCACCAACGCGGTGACCATACGTATCATTGATTATTTTGAAATCATCAATATCAATCAGTGCCAGATGCAGGCTCATCCCATTATGCGCATATTCAAGTGCCTTCTCATAATAATCTTTGAAGGAGCTTTGATTATATAGGTTGGTTAGTCCGTCTGTTTTTGACTGTTTGGCGATAATCGCATTCTTGACAATAAGGTCATTTTCGGCATTCATACTGGCCTGCAGATCTTCCAGCACTTCGACGCCGCTGGTCACAATGATCTGTGCAACATACGTTGCAATAACCAAAAAGGCCGGAATTGAAACCATGTCGAACGAGTTCAGATAGGCTCGGTAGGCCGAATCGAACAAAAGCAGACCATATCCTGCCATCTGCAGCCCGAAAACAAACCACAGACGCTTTCGGTCAAAAAACAGCACAGAGGCAAAGATCGGCAGCAGGCATATGGCGAGCATAATCCGAATGTCGTAATTGACATGGATAGTGGTCCAGGCGATCACTGTACTGGTTATTGACATGGTATAGAACGAGTAGGAAGGAAATTTTCGATCCACATAGCTGGCAAACAAGATGCAAAACGCAGCTATAGCCGTGGGCCAAAATAGGACGTTTACTATAAAATCCAGGGGGGCGAGATCATATTTAAGAAAAAGATAACAACCAATCTGAATTAAAAAATGAGAAACGATAACAACCCAGTACGCATGAAGCATTTTACGTATCCATTTGGAATGTTTGATCTCATACTCACTTGGAATATAGTTGTTTTGTTCTGATGTATTGTTCATATATCACCGCTGACTGCATCAAAATGATACGACAGACAACTCTCGTATAAGTTGATTATAAGATACAATCGGCAAAACGCAAGCGATAAAATGTGAAGTATGATAATTAACCTTACATAATCATCCACAGGTTACCCAAACCCACAGGACAACCAAACTTTCGGATGTGGACATACAAATTTATGGGCGATGCTTCATAGACTAACAACAAGCTCTACTGCCGTGCCGGAGTATTATTTTGCTGAAGGGCAGGTGAATTTCATTCCTCTTGTCGTTCGTTCCACCGTCAACGCTACAGGGGCAATTACGTTTACGGGTAACACACTTGGACTAAGCCGTTCCGATACGGCAGGAGTACCAGGAACTCTGGACAGTATCGGAGGATTTACAACCACGAATACAGCTTTGACATACGGGACGTATCCTGCGGGAACAACCAGTCTTTACCAGAGCAATAGTTCAGCAGCAATTCTGGTTCTGCCAGCAGGCAGTACAGTTCTGTATGCGGAGCTGATCTGGGGCGGGAGTTATATTAATGGAACGGTTAACCTCAGTTCGGCAATCAACAATCCGGTTTCGTTTACGACCCCTGCGGGAACATTCAGTGTCACGCCAGACCCAGCCACATATAATCAGTTCGATCTTGGCAACAACGCAGCAGGATATGTGCGGTCGGCTAACGTCACCACCCTTGTACAAAACGGAGGAGCAGGTACATATATCACAGGTGGAGTCGTAGGCACGATCGTCATCACCAATGATTCAACAGCTAATCATGCAGGCTGGACATTGGGCGTTATCTACCAAAATGGAAATCTGCCTTTTCGGAATATGTCCCTGCGTGCGGGCGGGGTACTGGTTCAAGCCTCTTCGGCGCCCGTAGTAACTACGCTTACAGGTTTTGCAACGCCGATATCCGGAGCGCTGGGTGGCAGAGCCCTGTTCAGTGCGCAGGAGGGGGATGCGAATCGGACAGGGGATCAGGCGTTGTTTGGGCCGACTTCAGCTACCTCAGTCGCACTCTCCGGACCGAATAATCTGGCGGCTAACTTTTTTGCGTCACAAATTAATGGCGATACAGGCGCGCTCAATACTACAGGTACGTTTGGAACCCGCAATCAGATCAATGGAGCACCCGGAACAAATATTGTCGGAGGGCGTCAGGGCTGGGATATCACCAATGTGGATGTGTCTGCCAGGTTGATCAACAACCAGTCTTCGGCAGTGTTAACTCTTACTACATCCGGTGATGCATATATCGTCAATGCCAACGCCATACAAGTGGACATTAATGCGCCACGGATTACTGTTGCGAAATCTTTTACGGCTACCGGGGCTGTGGCCGGAGATATTGTGACGTACACAGCAACAATTACCAATGGCGGCTCGGCAAGTGCGGCCAGTGTAGTGCTGTCGGATACGCTGCCGACAGGCCTAACGTTTGTGCCTGGCAGCATTACGGTAGGCGGGGTGTCTAGGCCCACGCTGGATGTGACATCAGGTATACCCTTAGGTTCTTTGAATCTGAACAGCAGTGTGGTCGTCACCTACCGTGCCCAGATTACAAATGATGCAGGTATTCTGCAGCTCGTCAATTCCGCGAATGCAGCATTTACGTTTCAAAGTGTTGCCGGGGGTCCCGTCATTAGTGGTGTTATTCCTTCGAATAACGCAGCACTTACTGTATACTCACCCAACCTGTCCATTGTGAAATCTGCCAACTCAACGAATGCTACAGTGGGCGATCAGGTGACCTATACGCTTCAGGTGACTAACGGAGGAAATGTAGGAGCAAATGTCACTATTAGTGATAATATTCCCGCTGGAAGTACGTATGTCGCTGGCAGCTTTCGTGTCAATGGAACGGTTATTGCAGGAGCTAACCCGGCTGCAGGGGTTAATTTGGGTACACTGGCTGCGGGAAGTGTAACCACAATTACGTTTCAGGTACTGGTGACCAGCCTGCCTACACCGCCGACATTGGTTGACCAGGCTTCCGCTACTTACTCGTTTAACTCGCCAGACGGACGGACGATTACGGGGACAGCGGCATCGAATACACTGACCATTCCGGTAACGCTGCCTAATGTTACTGTTCTGAAGACAGCCACAGTTACGGATGCCGCAGTTGGAGAGACCTTTACGTATTCGGTGGTCACAACGAACGGAGGCATACAACCGATCAGCAGTGTAATTCTGACGGATAGTCTTCCGTCAGGGCTGAGTTTTGTGCCTGGAAGCGTAACGGTTCGGGGTACAAGTGTACCCTCAGCTAATCCGGCAAGTGGAATTGCGCTGGGAACCATCAATGCCGGGACCTCCGCAGCGGTGACGTTTCAGGTCAGTGTGCAGTCTCTACCAGCGGGAGGCTCGCTGCTTAACCGAGCCTCGGTCTCGTACAGTTCCGGAGCATTCACGGGCATTTCGAACTCTAACGCAGTAACAACACCTGTGTACCAGCCTGTGATTAACATTGTGAAATCGGCAAGCCAAACCAACGCAACACAGGGGGATCAGCTTGCCTACACACTCGTGGTCAGCAATACCGGAAATCTTGCTGCACAAGTCAATGTGACAGATACCATTCCTGCGGGTCTGACTTTTGTACCTGATTCGGTAACCGTTAATGGCACTCCAAGACCAGGAACGAGTCCTTTGACCGGGATTACACTGGGAAGTATTGCGCCCGGAGGAAGCGCAACCGTTATATTCCGAGCCACTCTGACTACAATTCCTTCTCCACCTGTATTAGAGAATCAGGGGACTGCCGCATACACCTATCAGCTTCCAAGCGGGCGGAATTTATCCGGCAGCTCGGTTTCCAATATCATTCGCATCCCTGCTTCCGCGCCCAATATTACTGTATCCAAAACGGTCAACACGACAGATGGCACAGTCGGAGATGCACTCACGTACAGGGTAGTCATCACAAATGCCGGCGGGGGTGCTGTGCAAAATCTGGTGCTCTCCGACACACCATCATCAGGATCTGAATTCATAGCGGGGACGGTCACAGTGGGCGGAGTGGTGCAGAGTAATGCCAGTCCGGTCGCAGGCATCGCCCTGGGGACCTTGAGCAATTCCTCCAGTGTCACGGTAACTTATCAGACGCGGGTCACTGCTGTTCCAGCATCAGGTGTAGTGAGCAACAGGGCAAGCGCTGCTTTTACTTCCGGCAGTTTCAACGGTGTGTCTTCATCGGTGACGGTGAACACCCCCATCTACCAACCGGTCATTCAAGCATTGAAGTCCGCGAGTACATCGAGTCTGACTGTCGGAGACACATTTAATTACAATGTTCAACTCACCAACACAGGTAATATTACGGCATTGGTTACATTGACCGATCCTGTTCCTGCAGGAGCTGTATTTGTTACAAACAGTGTCTTGATTAATGGAAACCCGGCTCCGGGGGTAAGTCCCAATTCGGGAATCAGTCTCGGGTCCTTGGCTGCCGGAGCATCTGTGACGGTGTCTTTCCTTGCAACTGTTACAAGTCTGCCAGATCCAAGACAGTTGATTAACCAAGCTGCTGCCTCATACAGCTACACGCTACCAAGCGGAAGGGTCATTGCAGGTTTTGTTTCATCCAATACGGTCGCGATCCCTGTATCCCTGCCCAATGTCAGCATCGTTAAAAGTGATAATGCTGATTATGGGGTGGTCGGGGATGTAATCCGTTATACTTCTTTGATTCGAAATAACGGAACAGTCGCGGTCAACAATGTCATATTTATTGATTCACTGCCTTCGAACACCCCATTTATACCCGGAAGTGTCCTGGTGAACGGCACTGCATCACCGCTCTCCAATCCGACCGCCGGCATTCCAATCGGTACTTTGGCCCCGGGAGCTGAAGTAACCGTAACTTTTGAGGTGAGGATAACTATGCCGATTCCTTCCCAGATTAACAATCAGTCGACGGTCAGCTTTACTTCCGGTTCATTTTCGGGATCATCATCTTCGAATACAACCCAGACCCCTGTCATACAGCCGCAGATTGCTCTTGTTAAAACAGCAAACACGATAAATGCGACTGTCGGTGATACTGTCGTGTATACCATAACGGTGAGTAATGCGGGTAACCTTCAGGCGAATGTTACTGTCACGGATACGATCCCGGCTGCGACGACCTTTGTGCCCAACAGTGTGGTGGTTTCGGGTGTGCCGCAGCCGGGAGTTACGCCCGGCACTGGCATTCCGGTAGGTACTGTAGCGGCGGGAGGCACAGCGGTTGTCACGTTTGCTGTAGTTGTGGATTCTCTGCCATCTCCACAGCAGCTCAGTAATTTTGCATCATCCACCTTTACCTTTACACCGCCTGACGGTCGAACGTTGACTGGCACGGCGACTTCAAACACACTTACTTTTCCCGTTTCATCGCCTAACGTAAGTGTGGTAAAAAGCACAGCATCTACAGCCGCAACCGTAGGTGACACGGTCGTTTATTCCGTACTGGTCACTAACAGCGGTATCGCACCTGTGAACAGTGTGCAGTTTTCTGATCCTATCCCATCCGGTGCTTCATTTGTTTCAGGTAGTGTGACGGTGAACGGTGTATCACAACCGGCGGCCAGTCCATCGGGCGGAATACCGCTGGGGACGCTTGCACCAGGCGGGACGGCAGCCGTTACGTTTAGCATCATTGTTAACGACATTCCTCCGAACAATCAGCTGAGCAATCGCTCAACCATTACATTCACCTCCGGCACATTTTCGGGTACAACGTTCTCTAATACCGTGTTAACTCCGGTGTTTCAGCCCGTATTAACAGCCCAGAAAACAGCCAGCACACAGAATGCTACCGTTGGGGATACGGTCAGTTATACGATCAGTGTGAGCAATCAGGGGAATTTCGGAGCACAGATTAATCTGACAGACAATCTGCCAGCGGGTACCGCACTTGTGCCGAACAGCGTCATTGTTAACGGTCAGCCCCTGCCAGCTGCAAGTCCTGCGGCGGGAATTCCTGCCGGAACGGTTGCAGCCGGAGCAACCACAACCATCACTTTTTCCGTTGTGATTGAAACGCTCCCTAGTCCGCAGCAGCTTGTCAATCAGGCTTCAGTTGCGCTATCGTTCACTCTGCCGGATGGAAGAAGTATCACTCGATCCGTACTTTCCAATGTGCTGACGATCCCTGTGTCTGCACCTGACGTGGCTGTTGTCAAGTCAACCACTTCTACAGCAGCATCCGTAGGGGATATCGTAACGTACAGCATTGCAGTAACGAACAATGGCATTGCGAATGTCAGCAATGTCATATTTACGGATGCTTTGCCAGCAAGTACAGTACTTGCGCCAAGCGGTGTTTTTGTGGATGGCGTGCTGCGTCCTAATGCCAACCCTTCTACGGGGATTACACTGGGCTCCATTGCACCTGGGGCGACAGTTACGGTTGTATTCAGCGTAAGAGTTACAAGTCTGCCGTCGAGTGCTGCGTTAAACAATCAATCCACAGTGAGTTTTACATCCGGAGCGTTTTCTGCCACTACGTTCTCTAACACGGTCTCGACCCCGGTATATCAACCTATTCTGGCAGCAGTCAAAACAGGAGATCAAGCTATTGCCACGGTGGGGGATACCGTCATTTACAGTATTGCTGTAACGAATACCGGAAACTATGGTGCTTCTGTAACACTGACCGATACCATTCCTGCGGGTACAGAGTTTGTACCTAATAGTGTCATTATTAACGGAGCATCAGCACCAGGCGTTGATCCTGCTTCAGGTATTTCACTTGGCGTGGTATCCACCACGACGATCGTGACATTTTCCATTGTTATCACAACACTCCCAGTAAGCCAGTCCATTACCAATCAGGCATCAGCTGCGTATACGTATACGCTGCCGGACGGAAGAACACTTGGGGGGAGCATTACATCGAATGCACTGATTATTCAGGTCTCTGCACCGAATGTGACTGTTGTAAAAACAACAACTTCTACAGATGCGGTCGTAGGCGATACGATTGTTTATGAGATGGTGGTGACCAACAGCGGTATTGACCCGGTGAACAACATTGTCCTGACCGATCCAATCGACCCTGCAACCACCTTTGTTACAGGAAGTGTATTGGTTAACGGTACACCGCGTGCTTCGGCGAACCCTGCACTAGGTATTGCACTCGGTACACTGGCTCCTGGAGAGTCCATCGCCGTTTCATATGCTGTACGTGTCAACTCACTTCCAACGCCGCCGCAAGTCAGCAGTCAATCTTCTGTAAGCTTCACATCGGGTGTGTTCTCTGGTGCAGCGTATTCCAATACGATTGTTACTCCGATCTACCAGCCGATTATTACGGTAGCCAAAACAGCCAGCACATCGAATGCGACCATCGGTGACGATATTGTGTACTCCTTTACGATCAATAACAGCGGCAATCTGGTTGCGAATCTTACCTTAACCGATAACATTCCAGCTGGTGCTGTGCTGCTCCCGAACAGTGTACTGATCGATGGTATACCGCAGCCTGGTGCCAATCCCGAAGCAGGCATCGTTGTAGGCAGCATTCCTCCTGGTGGCTCTGTGAATGTAACCGTCACTCTGGGCGTTACTGTCGATTCACTGCCTCAAAACCAGCAGCTGAGCAACCAGGCTGTCGCGAACTATACATTCAGTCCGCCAGACGGACGCGTATTGACGGGAACGGTATCGTCCAACGTACTGATTATTCCTGTATCTGCTCCAAATGTGGTTGTTGTTAAAAGCACCAGTGCCATCGATGCTGTCGTGGGCGATGTAATCACATATACCGTAGTGGTGACCAACAGCGGTATAGAAACGGTGAACAATGTGGTCATGGTTGACCCTGTGCCAGCGGGTACTGTATTTGTACCGGGAAGTGTCGTAGTTAACGGCGTGGCGAGACCGACAGGTAATCCGAATACGGGAATTACGCTGGGTTCCATTGCTGCCGGAGCTTCAACCACCGTTACATTTAATGTAGAGGTTGTGGTGATATGAGCGAGATTCCAGGTACGTTGTCCCACTGGTTAAAGAATCAGTCACTGGTTCGATTCAGCTCGGGTACGACTGAACTGGAACAGGTGGCATATTCCAACACGGTCGTCACGCCATGGATCGGCCCTCGAATTAAAGTAAGCAAAAGATGCAGTGTAACAACAGCCGTTCTGGGTCAATCTCTGACGTACCAGATTGAAATTATAAATACGGGAAACCGCACGGCCGTTGTCCGTGTAGTGGACCCGATCTCCTCGGAGACATCACTTCTACCGAACAGTGTACTTCGTGACGGCATTCCCCTGCCGGGAGTCTCTCCAGTACAGGGGCTGCCTCCTGCAGAAGTTGCACCGGGTGCGGTGCTGAACTATCACTTTCAGGTCGTTATTGTGCGGGTTCCATCTGCACTCAAGCTGCTGAACCAGGCAGAGGTGAATTATGAGTTTGTTACTACAGAAGGCAGAACGGTTAGCGGCTCAGAGAGATCCAACATGGTTGAAGTGCACATCGAAACATCGCGGCTCGAAGTGAGTCTTCAAGTAGACCGAACTCACACATTTGCCGGAGATATATTAATGTATACGGTTCTTGTGAATAATCCGGGTTTTGCTGCGGCAGCAGATGCTGTGTTGATCGTGGCTTTGCCAGCAGGTGTTATTTTTATTCCGGCGAGTGTGACGATTAACGATATGTTCGCACCGCAGGTCACACCGGATGCTGGAATTGATCTTGGAGACATTGGACCAGGTCGTGTTATTCGCGTACAGTATCGGGTACAGGTCACAGGTGGTCAGGTGGGGGATCAATTAACAAGTACGGCTGTGTTGAGATATTTTACAGCTACAGCCGGCGCCCAGGAAACGGTTGATTCGAACGAAGTCACATTGGTTATTGTTGAACCTCGGATATCGATTGTCAAAACGGTGGCGCCTGCAGCGGCGGCACCTGGAGAACGGGTACGATATCATATTACTCTGTCTAATCAAAGTCATTATGCGGTGGATGCAAAACTTCAGGATGTCCTTCCCAGCTCGCTGCTCTTTGTTGAAGGAAGCCTCAGCTGGAACGGAGTTAAACGTCCAGGCACAAACCCGAACACAGTGATAGATCTGGGTACATTAACTGCCCGCTCGGAGCTGCATATTCAATTTGAAGCCCAACTTGCAGGGGCAGCGGGTACAGAGGGTGAAGTTAATAATTTTCAGCGCAGTTACGTGAATCGGGCGGTACTGCTCTATACATTCCGCCTGCCGGACTCTCGCGTAGTTCAGAGAAGACTTGTTTCGAATGAAGCTGTTCTGGAATTCAGAGCACCTGTTATTCACGTTTATGTGGAGGTTTTTCCTGCCATTGTAGAGCAGGGAGGAACAGTCACTTTCAATGTAAGGGTCAGCAACACGGGTTCGCTGCCTGCACGCGTGCAGGTAGGGAATATTCTGCCTCAGGGTGCCAAATGGGTGGGACAGGAGGACGGTCAGATGCAGCTGAACGTTCCGGAATATTCCACACCAAGGTATCTTCACATCGGCGAGCTGGGTCCGAATTCGGAAAAGGAGCTTGCTTACCTTGTGCAGCTGGCCCCTGAACAAACCGGTATACAGCAGGGATATTTGACGGCTCTCTACACGTATGAGTGGAACGAACAAAAGCGTTCTGGAGAGACCAGGTCCAATGAATACAGCATTCTGGTAGAAGACCAGGATGAGTAGGGGATGGAGAGCGAATACAAGTGGAAACATACGAATGTTTTTACCGAAAAAAGGTGTCATGACATTACACAAACGTAAATGAATGGTATACTGATTGAATATGCACTCGGCACACAACCGTGGAATCGGGACGTCGTAGTAGAGGAGGCAGCCGCATTGGCGAAAGCAAAAGTTGCAAAAAGACCCACACGGGATGAGTTTGAACTGGAGGAACTGGGGAACCAATTAGTAGAGGCTTTTCATGAACGCTCAGAAGTGCTGCTCACGGTCTGGGGCAAAGAAGAGCAGGTGCAGGGGATTATTGTAAAGATGGATTCCCGCACGCGTCTTGTTCATGTAGAGCATACGGAAGAAGAATTCACGGCGAAAGTGCCATTTATGGATATTATGCAGGTGCAGTCGCCGCGTTACTGATTAAAAAATAGGTAAACAGGATTTAAACAATAGGGCATTCGCCCTGTCAAAGTATCCTTCTCTGCATAAGATAACCCATACCTGTTGCAGAGGAGGTACAGTCAATGAGCGAAGTTGTAGGTGGAGAAACAAGAGGTTACGGCTATGGTGGTTTTACTTCCGTAGGCGCGATTCTGGTTCTGTTCATCCTGTTGGTAATCATCTCCAAAGCGTTCTTGGTATAATCATTTCTACCCGAAATGATGAAAAGAAGCTCTGCCTTCACGGCAGAGCTTTTTTTATTCCAGCGTGTTCTCGTCAATCCTTGACGAATGATGTAGAAAAGCGGGTGCAAGCGGCTTTCATATTATGTTAAAATAAAAGCATTCCCACAGAAAGAAAGAGGTGCTTTTCATGAGTCAAGAACTGACTGCGTCGTTGAACGAGCAGATGAACTTTGAGTTTTATTCCGCTCATGTCTACATGGCGATGGCTGCATATTGTTCCAGCAAAAGTCTGGATGGATTTGCCAACTTCTTCATCGTGCAGGCGGAAGAAGAGCGTTTCCATGGTATGAAAATTTATAAGTTCCTGAATGATCGCGGACACCGCGCTACCCTTGCGGCGATGCCTGAACCGAAGAACGAATACAGCTCTATGCTGGATGTATTTGAACACGGTTATGCGCATGAGCAGCAGAACACGAAGAAGTTCTACGCCCTGGCGGATATCGCATTGAATGAGCGTGAACACGCTACAATGTATTTCTTGAAGTGGTTCATTGATGAGCAGGTCGAAGAGGAAGCTCTGTTTGATAATATCATTCAAAAGCTCCGCCGTATCGAAAATGACAGCAACGCTTTCTACATGCTGGATGCAGAGTTCGGCAAACGTTCATTTACGGCTCCTGCGGAGTAAGGAGAGCAGAACTTCCGAATATCATGGCTGTTACGGTTTTGGCACAGCTTAATAACTCGATAACCGGATGCTTCATTAACAGTACATACCGTATACCAGCTGCAATATTTAAAGAAGAGCAGCGAGGGCGTTTGAGAAAATGGTCATCGTCCCTTCAGGTCGCGGCTTCACGGAAGAAAGCCTGCATACGTGCAGGCTTTTTTTGCTGTGCTGAATGAAAATAAATAGAAGTCTATCAAAATGCTAAAATAGGGTAATAGAGTATATGTCAGAATTGATCTATTCTTACGGGCGCATACACAAGATCAAATCTATCAAAATCGTTTTAATTTTTAAGTTTATCTGACAAAAGTGTAACTCTACCGTAGCCTTTGAAGCGAGAAGAGCTGGTCGTGTCTCTGATACTATTAAAATTAATCGCCATGGGATACGAGTAGAAACGATTACACACACCCGGGGAAAAACACACATAAGGGAGACTATTATTATGCTGCACATTCGTAAATCATTACTTACCACACTTGCCATCTTACTTTTGTTTCCACTGTTATTCATGCCGCATTCTGCCTCGGCTGCATCATCCAAGGAGAAATCGGTCAGCAAGGCTAACGCCAAGATCATCTACTTGACATTTGATGACGGTCCTTCAGCTCATACCGGAGAGCTTCTCGATATTTTGGATCAATATAAAGTCAAAGCTACATTTTTCATGCTCGGACCTCATATGGAACAATATAAAAAAAGCACGCAGCGTATTGTAAAGGAAGGACATGGTCTTGGCCTGCACGGTGTAACACATGAGGTTAGTAAATTTTACAAAACAGCTTATAGTGGATTAAAAGAAATGCAGCAGGCTAATGAGAGCCTGAACAAAGCTGCGGGAGTTAAAACGAGTCTTGTGCGTACGCCATATGGCAGCAAGCCATATCTCAAGACGGCCTATCGCAATGCGCTTCTCGGTCAAGGCGGATTCCATTTGTGGGACTGGAACGTCGATTCCCTGGATTGGAAATACAAAAAAGATCATCAGAAAGTGTACAACAACGTGATGTCGCAGGTTCACAAGGTGAACAAAAACGGGATTACTCCGATCGTGCTGATGCATGATCAGGAAGCGACATTGAAAGTACTGCCTCAAGTGTTGAAAACACTGAAGGCTGAAGGATATCAATTCGAGATTTTAACGAAGAGTGTACAGCCGGTGAATTTCTGGAATGACAAGCGGTAACATTGTATTAACGTTACAACGAGTTCAGTTCTAACTCAGGAGGTGCACATCATGAAAAAACACACATTATGGATGACGATTCCGGTGACGACGGCTGTTCTGCTTGCTCTGGCTGGCTGCGGAGGAACAAACTCGAATCAGACATCTGCCGCCGGAAGCACACCCCCAGCAGCAGCCGGAGATTCTACTCAGGCCGAAAAAGGGAATACCGCTGCTTCTGATTCAGGGGATTCGGGCGCGTCAGGGAGCACAGAGACAGCCGGATCGAACTCAAACGGAAGTAATTCCCATCCAGAGTTATCCGATGTCAATGACGTTGTTAAGTCGGTACGCAGTGAGTTGAAGATGTCCGGCGCTGTGCTGCCAACTTCTTTTCCACTACCCAAAGACCGATATTTGGGCGCGGTGATTACGACAAACACATCCGATGCATTTCTTGTGAACTTCTACAAGGCTTCCAAACCTGCTGGGTTAAATGATCCATCACTAACCAAATCAAATAGTAAAGTGCCTTGGCTCGCCAGCTACGAGGTGAAAACATATTCCAATCCGAATCAAACGGATATCTTTCCGGAAACGAATCTGGACAACTTTCCAGAGGATATGACGGTTGATCTTGGACACGGTATTAAAGGTATGGTTGAAGGGGCCGCTGGAAGTCAGTACCTGACGTGGCAGGAAGGTCGGTGGACGATGCAAATTCGCTCCGTCTCCGAAGATCAGATGAATAACCCGGGGATCGCGAAGAAAATGGTCGACTACCTGGAGACACATATGCTGTCTGCTCCTAAAGACAAAGGATATGTTAACGTGGAGTATGCCAGTGGGGGCAAAACGGTTCGCGTGACCATCTCATGGCAGGACGGCAAGCAAATTCATCAGCTGAAAACGGAGCAGGTACCGCTGGATGCACTGCAGATGGTTGTGTCGGTAAAATAATTCAGGTGAGTAACACAAAAAGCTTGGCACAGGGGAGTGACTCCTGGACCAAGCTTTTTTGTTATCTATAACGGGTATCGCTGCTGCTCAGCTTACTATTCGTTACAGCATCTTTCCGTTCCGCTTACTTAAACCATCCCTTTTCCTTAGATCGGGTGATCGCTTCTATGCGGTTGCTCGCGTTTAACTTATTCAGGATGATGGAAATGTAATTCCGCACAGTCCCTGTAGTAATGAACAAATGACCAGCGATTTCTTTTGTGTTTTTTCCATCAGCCATGAGACCGAGCACGGCATGTTCCCGTTCAGTTAACGGGTTTTCCTCCACATAAGCTTCATCCACCAGATCGGGAGCGAAGATACGTCTTCCATTCATCACTTGGCGGATTGCCTCAGCCAGTTCTTCAATCGGGCTGTCTTTCAGCAGATATCCCCGAACTCCCCCTTTGAGTGCCCTTTCGAAATATCCGGTTCTGGCAAACGTGGTAAGGATAATGACTTTACAGTTCATGCCCTTAAGTTCCTCAGCAGCTTCCAGCCCGCTCTTCACAGGCATTTCAATATCCATTAAACAGATGTCAGGGGCATGCTGCTGCACAAGTGCAAGGGCTTCCTGGCCATTGCTGGCTTGTCCGACAACCTCCATATCCTCCTCCAGATTCAGCAGGGATGATAATGCGCCTAACATCATACGCTGATCTTCGGCAATGACGATTCTGATCATTCTTCGGCCTCCTTCATAGGTTTGCGTACCAGCTTGGGTACATGAATGACTACTGCTGTGCCTTCCAGCTGTGCACCTGTTCGAATGTCCATACATCCGTTTACGAATTCCAGTCGTTCTTTCATACCGAGAATTCCGGTTCCCCGGCGGTCCTGCTTGCGCGTACCTTCGATACCTATCCCGTTATCATGGACCGTTAAAACATTATGGGAAGGGGTTTCTTCTATTGTAATGGTGCATACCGAGGCCTGACTGTGTTTCACTACATTGGTGACCGCTTCTTTCAGACACATACCAAGCACATTTTCATTCAACTGAGAGGTGTCCTGCAGCTTCGAGCTGCCCTTTAAAATAAATTCAATGGAAGCAGCTTTCAGAATTTGTTCCGCCCGGAACAGCTCATCGACCAGCTGCGTTCCACGCATCGTCGTAACCATCTCGCGAACTTCTTTGAGAGCTGTACTTGCTGTTTGTCGAAGTTCGTTCAGTTCAACGATGGCTTGGTCCGGATTTTTGCGAAGCAGGCGTTTGGCAAGATCGGTTTTGAGCCCGATCAGAGAGAGTTTCTGTCCGAGTGTGTCGTGAAGATCCCTTGCGATCCGCTGCCTTTCTTCCATTTTGACCAGATCATCCAGTCTTTTATTGGCACTTTCCAGCTGGCCTTCCAGCTGTTCCCGTTTGTTTTTGTTGTACGTGCTGATCGGAAGTAGGATAGAAGCCATCAGACTGATAAAGACAAATGGAAACTGACTAAGCAGCATGGAATTTTGATTGATAAAACCATAATTGACCGTCAGGAAGCTTGCACCAAGATTCACCGAATAGAGTGTGAAGAAACCGGCTTTATTTTTTATATTGCCAATAAAAAAAGCTAGGAATAATGAGAAATAAGCATAATCATATGCAATCGTCATCGTTATGGATATAGCGATCAGCAGTCCGATCCACATGTAGACCTGCCATCCTTTGGTGATGAAGGCCAGCAGATAACAGACAAAGAATACAAGGATGATAATAATGCCGGTCACCATTGTCCATAATTGAGAATATTGAGAGATGTAATAGAAGGGCAGAATAAAAAAGACGAGCCATACGTACGGATTCAAGCCTGTATTTTTATAAAAAAGCTGTGACCACTTCTGGATATTATTCTCCTCCTTGAATCATTACAATAGTAATAAGCTTTTAGCCTGACTGTAGCATGACTATCGTCTGAATACAAGAAAACGAATCTGACAGAGCCTAAGGCTTCTCTGTCAGACTCGCTTGATTAGTTACACGAATTGGGTTCGGAACGTAGCTTTTGCGTGTATTACGACGCAGGTCTTTGAAACTGATAAACTGTTTGCTGTCCTCATCCCACAGACGGAAACGAAGCGCAACCAGGCTGGAACGAAGCGTAATCGTTGTTGCCTTCTGCAGAGGCGGTGTTGCATTATGTGCTTCCTCCAGATAGTAATTGGGTACACGCGGACTCAAGTGATGCACATGATGGAATCCGATATTTCCGCTGACCCACTGCAGCAGTTTGGGCAGTTTGTAATAGGAGCTGCCCTCTACGGCTGCTTTCACATAGCTCCACTCATCTTCGTGTTCGAAATACGTCTCTTCAAATTGATGCTGGACATAGAACAGCCAGATGCCGAAGAAACCGGAGAAGAAAAATACAGGTGCCTGCACCATAACAAAGGCCTGCCAGCCAATCAGCCAGCACATGAAGCCATACAGCGCAATAATTAAAACGGTTGTTAAATGGGTATTGATTCGTTCTTTACGTCTTGCCGCTTTGCGGTTAAAGCGGTAAGCAAGCAGGAATACATAGATCGGCCCGATGCCAAACATGATAACCGGATTCCGGTATACACGATAGAAGAGACGCATCCATGGTGTGGCAGACTTATATTCATCCACGGTCATGACCCAGATGTCACCTACACCGCGTTTGTCCAGATTGCCGCTTGTCGCATGGTGAATGGAATGTTCAGCCTTCCACTGCTGGTAGGGAGTTAGAGTTAGCACACCGGTAATGGTGCCGAGAATATCGTTGGCCCGTTTGCTCTTGAAGAATGATCCGTGACAGCAGTCATGGAAAATAATAAACGTGCGCAGGACAAATCCTGAGGCCACAAGTGCGATCGGAAACGTAAGCCAGTAGGATATCGATAAGCTGTAGTAGGCGGCTGCCCACAATAAGAAGAGCGGGAGCAATGTATTGATTAGTTGACGAATGCTTAGTTTGAGATCATTTTTTTCAAAAGGGGTGACTTCTTTTTTCAGAGCCATTTCTTTGCTTCTGCTCATGTATGTTCCTCCTTAATTCGATACAACGGTAATAGATGTATCTTGCGATTCCCGGCAGGACTCTCCTTTTGGGAAGCGTTTTTATCATTGTAAAAGAAAGCGTTCTTGATCGTAAGTCATAAACGTCAGCCTGTTGTAATGATAAATATCAATAATGGACCATGACATTTGTCATGGTTAATAGCTTAGAATTCATGATACGGAGCTGCGAAAAGAGGGAGGTTACAAATTTCCTTTGTACAAATGATGCAACAATTTGTATTATGTATACAAATTTTGCGAAGAGCGTGGTAGAATCTAACCTTGAGTGTATATGACAGTGCGTTTAGATGAAGCTGAGTAACAGATTTATTTAAATGAAGTTAGATCACAAATATTTTATTCGAAGGTTAGATAAGTAAGAGTTTAATTCTGGATGAATAGGGTGGAGCGCTGCATGAAAAAAAGAATTACGGATATTTTATTTCTTATGGCTGGTGCCTTTCTGTTTGCACTGGCGGTTAACTTGTTTGTCATCCCGAATGATCTCGCAGAGGGCGGCGTAACAGGAATTACCATCATTCTGTATTACTTGTTCCACTGGTCCCCGGGGCTTATGAACCTGATTCTTAATGGTCTTTTGTTAATTGTAGGTTACAAGTTTCTTGATCGAACAACGACGGTGTACACAATTATAGCGGTTATCTTTAATTCCCTGTTCCTGCACCTGACAGAAAGCTGGAGCATTGCTTCAGATGAGCTGTGGGTTAATACAATCTTTGCAGGGGTGTTCGCCGGTCTGGGCATTGGTTTGATTGTCAGAGTGGGAGGGACCACAGCAGGCACGGTTATTTTGGCGCGGCTTGCGAACAAATATCTGGACTGGAATATCAGCTATGGATTGCTGTTTTTTGACCTAATTGTGGCATTCTCGTCGTACTTTATTATTGGACCACAGGGTTTGATGTGTACAATTGTGCTGCTCTTTGTCGGTACAAAAATGATGGAGTTTATTATTGAAGGACTGAATCCCAAAAAAGCCGTGATGATTATCTCATCCAAACAGGATCAGATTGCGAAGCAGGTTATTGAAAAGATGGACCGCGGAGTAACCGTTCTATCGGGGCATGGTTACTATACTAAGAATCCAAAAGAGATTTTGTATATTGTTATCAGTAAACAAGAGGTACCGATGCTGAAAAAAATTGTGCGGGCAGAAGATGAGATCGCATTTATCACGATCCATGATGTACGTGACGTATTCGGAGAAGGCTTTATCGAGCTTTCGAAGTCTTAACATTTCCATAGAGCCGCGGTTCAGGGACGAAGCAGAGCAAGATTACTGCTTCGTCCTTTGCTTTTATGAAGTATGTCGTTTTTTCATTACACCATGAAAGTGATCTTCAGTGATTATCGTATCTCATAGGTCGCGGCTGCAGATGGCAGGATGAAGATAGGTTTTGGCAGAAAAGAAGCTGTACACACTCCGAAGTGAATGATATATTGAATTTAATTCGTTAAGAAACTTAACTAACTATAAAAACTATAAAATGGAGGTGATCCAATGGCTGGCACGCCGCAATATATCCGCAATTTGAACGAAAATCTGATTATGGATGCCCTGATTACTCAAGGCAGCATGTCAAGAGCGGACATCAGCCGTCAGACAGGACTCAGCAAACCAACGGTGTCATCCGCGGTCGAACATCTGATCGAGCGGAATCTGGTGAAAGAGACGGGCAGGGCTGATAATGCCCAAGGCCGCAAGGCTACGCTTATTCAATTCAATGAAAAAGCTTATTATGTCTGCGGTGTTGATATTGGAGCCACACGGATTCGGATTGCTCTATCAGACCTGAGCGGACAGATTACGGCGTATGCAGTCTACCCGCCGATTGTTCCGGAAAAGAAGGAAGAGCCGGAATCAGAGTCAGAACGAGAGTTAGAATCGAAGTCGAAACGATATCCAAGTCCAGAACCTGGATTAAATCAGTTCAATGGAGAGGCAGCAGCGGAGGAGATGTACCAAACGTCAGAATCATCTCAAACGTGTGAAAAGTCTGTACTTCACCTGCTGTACAGCTATGTGGGGCAGCTGCTGCAGGAGAATGATCTGCAGTGGGGTGATCTTCGCTGTATCGGGTTTGGGATTCCTGGTGTTGTCCTGCCGGGATCGGGACAAATTAGCCGGATTGTAGACCCGCTTGCAGGCTTGGAACAGAGTTTCTCGCGCGATGCGTTGGCTCAAGCTTTTCCATGCGATGTCATTCTGGATAATGACGTCAATCTTGCTGCGCTTGGTGAGTACAGGAGCGGCGCGGCGACAGACTCGCCACTGTTTGTTTTTTTCTCGATTGGGGCTGGAACAGGTGCGGGTATCATGGTTCGGGGCCAACTGCTTCATGGTCTAAGCGGATTAACGGGTGAAGTAGCCGAGATGCTGCTGGAGGATGGCCGACGCCTGGAAGATGTATTGTCAGCAGAGGGACTGATGCATCTGGCGAAGCATTATGGGCTGGAGACATTTGTTAGATCAGATATAGAGAACTCGTCAGCTGCAGGTTTTGAGACGCCAGATAATCTGGATACATCGGACACTTCGGATACCCTGCTGACGCCGGAAGTGATCTTTGAAGCCGCGCGCAGTGGAGAAGTTCAGGCCGTGGAAGTAATGAAGCAGTACAGTCGGACGATTGCTTCGGCACTGCGACAGATCAGCACGGTGCTTGCTCCTGAACTGATCGTGCTGGGCGGCGGAATTGGCGGGAACGGGGATGTATTGCTGCCTTTGTTAAGGCAAATGGCTGGGGAGCAATTTCCAGTGCAGCCGAAGTTGATCTGTTCCGCTCTTGGAGAACGGGCAGTTGTCACAGGTGCTGTGCAGGTGGCACTGCAGCAGACATTGCAGAATCTGCAGCAGGAAGCGCTTGTAGAATCGAGGTAAAAGGTAAGAGGTAGAAAGTAAGAAATAGAGGTAAGAAGCAAGTCCAAATTAATTCGTAGTAACCCCGTAGTCACCACTGGTACTGTATGTTGTAGGTGCCTTAGATGGTTTTAATAGACGCCAATAAGCTCTTTTACGTCCACTCTCCAGGTTATATCGAACAAAGCGAGCATTCTCAAAGCGTTTTAAAAGGTGGGCCAAAAAAGATATTCGCCAAGGAGGAATCGGAATGACAAATAAAGATCATGGAAGTGCAGCTGGTCAGCAGTTAGACGCTAACATCACTGAAAACGCGCAGGTTGAAAGGATGGAGCTGCAGACTTCATGGACTGCAGGTGTGGACATCGGCGGTACCAAAACGCTGATGCTGCTGTCCACTCAGAAGGAGGGGGGAGAAATTCACGAACGCAAACTGCAAACCCAGGCCGCCGATCAACCGGAATCGTTTTTTCGCTGGCTGTTTGCTGAATTAAAAACATTCTGCGAAGACATTGGATGTCCGTGGGAACAGCTGGCTGGCGTAGGACTGGGATTCCCGGGTGTCGTACTGCAGGATGAAGGTGTGATGCGCAATGCACCTGCTTTTCAATGGCCGGAAGAAGACATCCGTCCTGTTATTGCAAAGTATTACAGCGGCGGTATCGTGTTGGATAACGATGTAAACATGGCAGCTATGGGAGAGGTGGATCAGGGTGCGGCGAAAGGGCATCGTCATAGTGTAATGGTAACTGTGGGTACAGGGATTGGTGCTGCGCTGGTTCTGAATGGAGCGTTATACAGCGGACAGAACGGAGCTGCGGGTGAGATCGGACACTTCATTGCAGGAGACGAAGGATTGACTTCCGAATATGCAGCAGATGGCGATGCGTTCGGAGTGTTTGAGCAAGTTACGTCTGGTACGGGAATTACGGAGCACGCGAGGAGTTATTTTACATCAGGCAAAGGAAACCCGTTATCTCTGATATGGAGCCTCGCCGGAGGACAGGCGGATCAGATTGAAGCAAGACATGTCTTTAAGGCAGCTGAAGCAGGTGATGTGACAGCCCTTGAGATTCTGGAACTTCCTATGCGCTACATGGCAAGAGGACTTGCCAATATTACGGCGCTGCTGAACCCGTCGATTATTGTGCTGGGCGGAGGTGTCGCTGCGTCCAATCCGAGCTTTTATCTAAATGAAGTTCAGTCCAGACTGAAACGTTATATTGTACTTCCGGTGCAAATTGTCATTGCTGAGCTTGGTAATAGGGCAGGGGCAATCGGAGCACTGGCGTCCATTAGACGCAGCCTGAAGCAGACGGATAGATAGAGGTAGGGTCCGAACGCAGAGACACCGAAATAGAAGGATGGAGATTCGGATGAGAGATAGACATATGAAGGCTGATACTAAAAAAAGAAAAGCCGATGATAATGAAGCAAAAGCCGTATTAATTAAATTGCAGGGCCTGTATCTGTTCATGGGACTTGCTGGAGGCATCTTTAACCCTTATATCAATCCGATTTTGGTTTCACAGGGCTTTTCCAGTAAAGATACCGGTTTTATTATGGCTTTTGGAACATTAATATCCGTCATTCTCCAGCCAATCTGGGGGGTTTTGGTGGATAAATTCCAAAAGACGCGTCTTGTACTCGTAATCAGCCTGCTTGTTCCGGCGGCACTAGCCTACTTTTATAATATTCAGGTGTATATTATATTGATTCTGATTTATACATTATGCACTGTATTTCAAGTCACACAAATCCCTGCAGCGGATTCCTATGCGGTAACGGCAGCAAGAGCGGCAAATACCTCTTACGGGATGATCCGGTTGTTTGGAAGCCTGGGGACAGGGCTTGGCGGATTTGCTGCAGGAATGTATCTGTCCCAGTTTTCAATCCATATGTTATGGCTTCCTTTTCTTTTTTTCAATATTTTAAGTGCTTTATTGGCGGGCACTCTCCCCAAACAGACGAGCATCTCCTCGTCTTCTGTAACGTTCTCTGTAGGTTTGGCAGGACTGCTTCGTAATCGTACGTTCCTTCTCTTTCTTACCGGTTGTTTCCTGGTAAATCAAACGCTGACGGCGTTTAACTCGTTTTTTGTTATTTCATTTCAGATGGCTGGCGGGTCGGCTGCTTGGACGGGGACAGCTCTTCTAATTGCGTCCATCACGAATGTTCCATCGATGCTGGCAGCCGCGTATGTGCTTCGCAAGTGGGGGCATGAGCGAACCATGCTGCTTGCGGCTGGTGCCTATGTGCTGCGCTGGGGAATTCAATGGCTGTGGCCTAGTCCGGAAGTGATGATCGGCGTTCAGGTGCTGCACGGGTTATCCTTTGGATTTTTCTATATCGCGGCTGTAGAATATGTGGCTTCCGTCACCGGACGTGAAATGCAGGCAACGGGGCAAAGTTTGTTTAATATGGTGTTTGCAGGACTTGGCGGTATCGTGGGCAGCATGCTTAACGGTTATTTACTGGACACAGGGGGACCGTCGGTCATGTATTTGGCTTGTACCATTAGTGCCGCGATGGGTGCAGTTATTTTGTATATGGTCAGCAGACAGGCCAAAGAACAGCGGAGGGTTTACCCACTCCTTTAGTCATGGCAAGAACTAATGTTCAGAGAGAAGAGCAGGGTAAACGGGAAGATAGTAGAGATATTATGCATGAATGCTGGATTTCAACAAAAAAATAACGGCAGTTGTAACGGCAGGCAATCATACTCTAAAAGGTAACGTTACAGGAGGTCTCAGAATATGACACAACCCATGGTCAAGAAGATGTCGGAAGAACAGCAGCATCTGGTCATGCAGTCGATGGACATGATGGACCGATTTTATGATGAAGAGTTTGGCCTGCTCCGCAGTTCTGGGGAGGAATCATCGGCACACGGCACACGAGGCAGCGCACATTATGCGCTCGGACTGCTGATTCGTCAAAAGTCTGGTGATGTCGAACGAGCTGTCCGTGTGCTTCATAAAGTACTTGACTACCAATATGATGCTCCCGAAGAAATCTATCACGGAACTTTCGCAACCCAGTCGACTGACGAGCATCCGCCCGCCGGTCATTATGCGTGGAAATCATTTGCCCCAGGAACAGCATATTTCCTGGAACGCACCTTTGAGAAGGTGTCGGAAGCGTTCATTCATAAGCTGCAGGAAGAAAATAATTTGTTGAAGGAAGAAGCAGATGTCAAACAATTAAGACAGCTGTTTTATGCGTCCGTCCATGGGGTTTTGCCTCCGGTCTGGATTAGCTATGATCCAAACTGGCGCGAGTTCATCGCATGTGTGTGTGCCATTGCTTCCGCAGCATTTTCGGAGCTTCTGCCGGATGCACTTATTCAGCGAATGGATGAAGCGATGGAACGTGCCGTTCAAGGCTCCGTGGACCGCAGATTATCCGATGCAATCCCGATGAACACGAACATTGAACTGATGCATATCTTCATCACCCATTACTATGGACATCGATTGAAGCGTGCCGACTGGATGCAGCATGCGGATGAACAGGCCGAAGGTTTGCTGCATGAATTCGAGCAGTATGGCGGCACGTTTGCCGAATTTAATACAACGACCTACTACGGGGTTGATTTGGCTGTACTTGGCATGTTCAGGAGGTATGCATTCACGGAGCGCATGACTGAAATCGCTCATCGGCTTGAGCATGGATTGTGGAATAATATCGCGCTGTATTACAATGCGAAGCTGGAGAATTTATCAGGTCCATTCGCACGGGCATATGATATGGAGATGCGGGAGCACAGTTCGATCGGTGTGTTTCTCTATCTTTTGCTGGGAAAAGGGTACGAACATTTAACCGGGATGAATTGCGAATCGGGGCATGACCCGATGATCGCGCTGCTTGGCATTGATGTTCCTGCCGAGGCTGTGCCGTATTTCCAAGCTCATCAAGGAGATCGCCTTGTGCAGAAACAGTTCCTGGAATTATGTGAACGCGATGATCCAAAAGCAAATCGAAATCTGTGCACGGCTTCGGCCTGGATTGGCGAAAATCGAATGATGGGTGCGATGTCAGGCAGCCGTAATACGAACGGTCAGATGCATCCGGCGACCATTCATTGGCAGACAGAGACGGGAGAGCGTTATTATCTGCGTCTTATTCGGCGCGAAACTGGCGGGGATTGGAACAGTCATTTGCGTGGAATTACATTTGAAGCAGAGGTAACACCGGACTCATTGAACATTGATGTGCAGCTGGATACAGCGGAAGAGATTGAGGTATATTTCGAAATCAAAGGACCATCTATTCGTCATCAGGATATACAACCAGAGCGCTGGGAGCTGCCGGGACTGACTTGTACGGTGAAGGCAGAAGCACCGGAACCAACCATGCTGATGTATACCGATTATGCTGAAATTATTTACCGTTATGTCCCGGGTAAGTCCGAGAATCGGATGAGATTTGAACTGGGAATCAGCGACTAGAATGATCATGGAAGTGCGGGAAGTGATTTGCTGCAAGAAAATAAATTGATGTTAAGTGAAATGAAGTAAAGTAAAGTAAAGCAAAGAAAAGTGATATGAAGTTATGTTAAATACAAAATGGCAGAGGTGCAGAGCAGGGCCTAACAGGATCGATATCGTCAGCCTCACAGGTTGGATGAGACCGATCCTTTTCTTTTTGTAGTTTTTCATCCTCGTACCCCGTAACATTGAAAACGGGAGGTAGTATACAGAGCGAAGCCTCTGATCCCAAATCGCTTGCGTTATATTGCGCCAATCAATCTGAGAACGAGCTAGCTGGTGTCCAATATCAAGGGGGCGAATCACTAACGATTCCCAGAAGCGTTATTTCCTCCATATTAAATGACATAAAAATCTAACGATCTCCAGATACCTTATTTCACTGTTACAGTGACTTTTGAGTGGTATTTAGGCCGTTTTTTGGAAAATAGCGTTATGTGAAATCGTTAGAGCTTTAAATCCTCTAAAAAAGCCTAAACAAGGCTTCTCTGAATCGTTAGAGTTTGGACGCCGCGCACCTGACATCCTTCCCGCTGTATCTTCACACGAACTGCCGCAAACGCACCAAGATGATCATAAAAGGAATCGTTCTTTCACTCATATATTCGTCGTTCCAGTTCAGCAAATGCCACGGCAGGATTGTCACTAGAGTTGTCAATATACGCAATGGATGACGCCGGGAGCGGCCAGGTTACTTTTTTTCGAGCAAGAGAAGTAATAAAGGTGTCCCAGTTTGCAAGTTTCCATTCATCTAATGGAGAATGTCTGGCTGTGATACGCTTATAATACTGCGCTTCGTCCTGCAAATAAATATATGCCACTCGAACGTCGGTGTTACCAAGTGAACGCCCGATCCGAGACAGCTCCTGCTCGATCCACTCGGGTGTTTCAATCTCCTTGGTGAAGGGCCCAACGACGATCGTATCCACACCAAGATCCACATTATCCAGCGCTGCATCCATGGTGATGCGATATCCAAGATCACGGCACAAACGTTTATACTCGGGCGAATCCCGATCTGACGGATCAAGTCCCTGTAACGTCATAATGGCCTCCGCGGCAGGACGAAGCAGGATATCCATGTCTAGAAAGGCTGCTTTATATTTGCGGGAGAGCGCTTTGGCAAGCGTAGTTTTGCCGCTTCCCGCTCCGCCGAGAAAGAAAATAAGTTTACTTTTGCTCATACTTGTAGTTCTCCTTTAATTCGTGATAACGATCTGTACACTGCCAAGATTGTCGAGATGAATACGGTTCATACGCGTGAGAAGCAAACGAAGATAGTATTATTTTAACATAATTAATTAACCAAAGGCTGGACATAAAAGGATGAATAAGGTAGTATCATACCTAGATTAACTATGCATAGGTTTCCAAGGTATATAAACGTGAAATCTGATGTAGATACTTACATGCAGTTTAAAGGAGGTAAACTTTTGCAGATCAATAAACAAATGATCAAAGGCAGTACAGAGACGCTAATCCTGACCCTGCTGCAAGCACAGCCCATGTACGGCTATGAATTGATTAAAGAGCTGCACCGCCAGTCGGAAGGCGTATTCAGTTTGAAGGAAGGCACATTGTATCCTATACTGCATGCGATGGAGATCGAAGGATGGGTAGAGGCCTATTGGGCTGAAGTGGAGGGCAGAAAACGAAAATATTACGCTATTCGGGAACAGGGGATACAGGCACTGCAGCACAAAAAAGCTGAGTGGTCTCTATTTCGCCGCGCTGTAGATCGTGTGATCGGGGAAGGAGGTTTAACCTGATGAACCAGAACAAGCATGAAGAACAGAATGAGAAACACAGTCAGATTAAGGAATATCTGGATCAAATCTGCGGTCAGGTGAAGGTGAAGGAAGTACATAACGATCTTCGTGAAGAGCTGGGCAGCCATTTGGAAGAGATGATACGTGATAAGAAGCAGGAAGGATATAAACCCGACGAAGCAGCAGCTTATGCTGTTCAACAGATGGGTGATCCGGCCGAGTTAGGCAAAAGGATGAATAAGCTTCACCGTCACCGGATGCACTGGAGATTGCTGGCTGCAGTGATTATGATGGGTGTCATTGGCATGGTTTTGACCTGGATTTATACCAACAGCTCATTAGGCTTGGGGTTTGATTATTCATCTACTCATTTAATGTACACAAGTGTGGGGATAATGACCATGCTGTTCTTCATCTTTTTTGATTATCGTAAATGGATTAAATGGGCATGGCCGATTTATATTCTGATCAATGTCATGTTATGGATTACCCCGATGTTAGCAGAGGCTTACGGCGGATCGAATCGATTCTTATTTTTACCGTTTGGCATTTCCATTGATGTGACTACATCTGCCCTTTGGATACTTCCGCTGGCAATCGGCGCAATCATGATGGATCGATTTCGTCTGGTTCCGAGTAAGCAAATGATATGTACTTATACTGCACTAGCAGCTTTACCTATGGTGCTCATCTATCAAATCTCAGATTGGGTTCGATTATCTTTATTCGGCTTCACAGCTTTACTGCTGTTTGGTTGGGTTACGAGAAAGTGGCTGTACACTGTAATCGCTGCATGTTCTTGCGGAGTCGCGGCAGTTCTTATATTCCTGTTAACAGACGAGTACCGACGATTCGAAAGGTTATCTGTTCTATTTAATCTGGATAATGCCTCGAAGGGAGAAGGTTACGCGAATAACGCGATTATTGATATTGTCAGAACAGCAGGCTGGTGGGGAAATGGCATAACGATTCCACAAAATTCTCCTTTTAGGTATTATTATCTCGATTTTCCAGGCGTAATGCTGGTTGAAGTGTTTGGCTGGTCAGCATGCGTGCTGCTCATTGTAGGCATCGTCTGGCTTGTTAGAACGATGATTAAAATGCTGCCGCGCATCCAAGAAACGTTTGGTTCAATTATCGTCGTTTCTGTAACGGCAGTCCTTGCGCTTCAACTCATCTATTCCGCTGCTGCCGTTACTGGAATCATGCCCATTTTGAGTATTAGATTCCCTCTTATTGGATACTCGTCTCATGTGATACTTGAATACGCCATGATCGGATTGCTTCTCGGTGTTTACCGCCGCAAGGATACAGTATTGTTAAGCGGCAGTCGCACACGTAATCACACTGGAGAGCGCATGATTTTACCTAGATGATAATCGAACAAATAAACTGAAAGTTCACGATCGATTACCACATTTGGACATTCTCAGAAGGGAACCAGATGTGACGCAGGTTAACCCACCCCTGGCTGTTGAACGATAGTCCGCGCACGGAAGGCAGATATGCTGTTTCGACAGGCTTTTGAGACAAGCTGAACATGAGATGTTCTCGGATCAGATAGCGTTGAATGTCGTCAAGCGTTTGCTTTCGGTCTGCGGCATGTGCAGTCACAGCGGCGGTTTGCAGCATGAGTCGTACCTGTTTCTTAGACTGGGTTTGCAGATGTTCGGACAGTGTGGCGTACAGATCATATCTGCGAAGTTCCACATCCCGATCCTGAATCAGAGAGAAGAGGATCAGATCAGAATCAAGACGCCAATCTCCTTTGAACTGCTCCATGCCGCCTGTGCGTATGGTGCAGGAGAAACCGGCTTGATCCAGAGCCAGTGCCAGCTGCTCCGCGTCCAGCCGATACTGTGGAATCGTAGCGATGTCTAACGGAATGCCCCCTTCATAAATTGGGATTGCACGAACAAGTACATTGGAGTCCATATCTGAATCGCTCTCTTCGTTACTTGTCTTCGAAACATTTTCTTTCGCCAGCTGGATGCACTGCTGCAAATACGCTCGTACTCCCGGATCGTTTAACGGTCCGGTTTTTCGTGTATTACACGTAAGCAGTTTCGTAACGGTTACCCCCGAACTTGCTTGTGTCCAGTCTGTGCCTGCTTTTTTGGACGGATTATGAACGAGATGGAAGAAGGGGGATTCCACATGTTCCTCCGCTTCCGGAGGTTGATCCTTACGACGTTCTATCTCTGGCGTTCCCCAAGGGATTTGCAAAATATCTACTCGGTCAATGAGAGCTCTGCCTTGAAAGTAACTTGGATAGGCTTCGAGCCTGCACAGATGATTATCCCATACACTTACTTTAAAAGGCCCTGTACCGACGGGTTTGGTCATTGGCTGGATCAGATCAACCTGTTTTACAGCCATGTCAGCGCCATTGGGGGAAGCCACGATGACTGCCCGACTTGTCGAGAGAAAAGACAAAAACAATTCCTGAGGTTTTTCTAAACGGAAACGTACAGCCAAGGGACCTAACACTTCGACCAAGTGAATCTGTTGAACAACCTCACGGTACAGTGTTCGTCGTTTCGTGGACTGCAGACGCTCAAACGTATGAACGACATCTGAAGCCGTAAGAGGCTTCCCATCGTGAAAATAAACCCCCTTACGCAAATGGAAAATCCATGTTTGACGGTCATGTGAAACATCCCATGTATGCGCCAGGGCGGGCATAATCTGTCCGTGTTCATCCCGCTGAACAAGTCCATCAAACACATGGCTTGTTACAAAAGATTCAGCAAGCAGATTAATATAAAGCGGGTCAAGCGCATGAAGCTGCTGACGTACAGGTAAACGCAGCGTGTCAATTGGCTCATTGTTGGCTCCAGCTTCAGTATGATGACCTGAGTATCCAAGCAGCCACTGGTTCAGAGCATGATGCATCGACGTAGAATTAGAAAAAGCCCGAACTTGATCGGCAGCTTCCTGTAACTCGCGGCGATTCATGGCCCCCATCATATATTCAGCGGCGATTTGATCTGCCGGAACAAGCAGGGACAAGGTCGAACGCCGTCCGCGTCCTCGCTGGGAATGCCAATGGATCCAGCCAAGAGCAGCCATTTTTTTAATTATAGTGAGGGTGTTGCGGTGGGTACAGTCAAGCAGTACAGCAAGCTCCGCCAGTGTAATTGTATGTGCTGATGTATCTCCCAACTGGCTGTGCAGCTGCAGATACTGCTGATGAAGTTTCATCTAAAAGCTTCCTCCTTGATGACCGAATCCGGTACAAGATCTAAAATAAGAAAATTTATCGATCAATCTTTCTATTTATATTCCTATTTTATCACCTAGAATAAAACGTAGATAGATTAATGGAGGTATTTCCCATGATTGATAAAATAATGTCTTCGCCGCAACGTGCGTTCATTACCTTAACCAGTGCTTTTTTGCTTGCAATCGTGCATCAGTATTTGTTTTACGACTTCCATATCGGGGTATCGTACCCGATCTTTGTCATCTTGTTTTACTGCTTCATGTACACGTTTGCCAAAGACCGCATGAGAGCTTTGACGATTTTTGATGCCTGGATCGCAGCTGTTATTCTGCTGTTATCGCTGACATATCTTCTGTTCGATAATGTTCTGTTTCAAGTGCTTAACTTTATGGTTATTCCGGGGCTGATTATGATGCATCTAACGTATGTAATGGGCAGGAAGAAGAGAGCATGGTGGGAGATTGGTTTGATCGGTACAGCGATAGACCATGCCCTTCCGCAAACCATCCGGCACTGGGGAACGATCGGGTCGATGATGGTGCAGGCCGGGGGCCGTAAAATGGATAAAACCCAAAAAGCGGTTGTACTCAAAGTGCTGATCGGGCTGCTTGCCTCTGTACCTATGCTGCTCGTGGTTCTGACTTTATTGTCTTCTGCGGACGGTATCTTCAATGAGTACTTATCAGGCTTTCCGGAGTGGCTGGATCAAATTGCGGTTACTCCCATGCTGCCAAGAATCATCTGGATTATTGTCGCAGGAGTTTTATTTTTCAGTTACGTGTGGGGATATGTGCATCCGATGCAGTATGAAGCGGAGAAGCGGGAGAATGCGCATTGGAAAAATAGTACAGCCTCCCCGCTAACGCCGCTTCATCCCGCTGCCGAGCCGTTGACGTCGAACCCGGATTCGGAGAGGAAAATTACACCAGCCTTTACGCCGGTGGATTCTCGGATTCAGACTTCGCCGGACAGCGAGCCGTTCCGGCTCGATCCGGTAATTACGGGAACGATATTAACCGTCATGAACAGTGTTTATATTTTGTTTGTACTCGTACAGTTTTCATACTTGTTCGGGACGGGGGAAGGACATCTTCCGGTGGATTTGTCTTACGCCGAGTATGCAAGAAACGGCTTTACTGAACTGATTCTGGTTACGAGTCTAAACTTTCTTATGCTGGTCGTTGTACTGCAGTATACACATGCAAAAGGCAAAAAAGGTGTAATCGTACAGCAGGCGCTGCTCCTGATTCTGGTCTGCTGCTCTGCCGTGATGTTAAGTTCCGCCTTTGTGCGTCTGAACTTGTACGAACAGGCTTACGGATATACGTACATCCGATTCCTTGTACATGCATTTATGATTTTTCTGGCTCTTTTGTTAGTCATTGCTGCACTGCGAATTCGCTGCACCAAGCTGCCCCTGATTCGCTGTTATATTGTGCTTGGGCTGACAGCGTATACAGTCATCAACTATATCGGGATGGATATCCGAATAGCGGAGCTGAACATCGAACGGTATCATCAAACCGGAAGTATTGATGCTGCTTATCTGGCAAGTTTATCTGCTGATGCCCTGCCTTTACTGCAGGATTTTGCGGAAAATGATTACCCGGAATTGAAAACAAATCTAGTGGAGCGTAAAAAGTATCTGGATCTGCATGCGGATGGTGCAGCTTGGTTTTCTTTTAATGCAGCGAGATATAGGGCCCGGCTGGAATTGTCCGAATGAAGAAGGGAATTAACGGAAGTTTTGATTTGCAGTGAGTTCCTTTGTGCAAACCGAATATGTAAGTGCTATAATGTAAAAATAAACGTATGAAGGGGGTGAATCTCTTGTTTGAATTACATGAGCTGCTTCCGTATATCTTCTCCATTGGTTTGATCTTTACCGTCAGTTACGCTTATATTGCGCATCTTCACTGCGGTATGACGGAGTATTGGATGGGGAGCGGCGCTGGAAACGGAATTGAACCCGTATTCCCGGCTGTAGACCTGCACAGGCAGTACAGGACGGATAATGGGAGCCGCATGGTCAGACGAAAAGAAGCACCGGATGAAGACGAACCAGATTGTCATTCCTCGTTGAGACTGGAATCAACCAATCAACGAGGAGGATCTATATGGAACATAAGACAAACAAGGGGTTCACACTTACATCTGGCAGGGGACGGATCTATGGCCTGACTGCAATCTTCTTCGCAGTCATGCTGCTTGCCGGGTGCAGTAACAATGTATCGGAGATTAATTCATCGACGCCGGGATTCTTTAATCACTACATCGTTTTCCCACTGTCATACCTGATTCAGCATATTGCCGCTCTATTTCACGGAAGTTACGGTGCTGCGATTATTATGATTACATTAGCCATTCGTCTCGCTCTACTGCCGCTGATGATGCGCCAGGCCAAATCCCAGCAGGGAACGCGCGTGATCATGAACGCAATGAAACCTGAACTGGATGCACTCAAGAAAAAATACGAGGGTAAGAATGATGCGGCTAATCGGCAGAAACAGTCCGAAGAAACGATGGCGCTGTATAAAAAGCATAAATTCAACCCGCTGAATATCGGCTGCCTGCCGCTGCTTATACAACTCCCGATATTGTCGGGCATATACACAGCCATCCGGCTGACGCCTGAACTGTCATCTCATTCCTTTTTGTGGTTTAAGCTCGGTGCGCCTGATTATGTGCTGGCCATTGTCGTTGCGGTTATTTATCTGATTCAGGCTAAGGTATCACAAGCCAATATGGCTCCTGAACAGCGCAAACAGTTTGCGATTATGGGATACATTTCCCCGCTCATGATGGCATTTTTCTCTTTATCGGCGCCGGCAGCGATGCCTCTGTATTGGACGGTTGGGGGATCATTTCTGGTATTACAGACGCTGCTGTTCCGTAAATTGTATCCCCTAGAGCATCCTCAGGATACGGCTTCTTCAGAAGCGATGAAGGTCAAGTCTGTCAAACCTGTCAAGTCTTAAGACTGGCGATACCGATTGTTCTGCATGAATTAAACATCACACCCTGTGAAGCGGATATAACGTCTGCTTACAGGGTGTTTTCTTTTGTCCTGACCCTGAGAATGAGATAATAAAAGAAAAATGAAAAAAAATAATTTTTTGGGTTTTGTTGACAAAATTTTATGCATCAATTACCATTTTATTTAGAAGTTTTTGGTAGAAATATTTTAGGAATATAGCGATCATTTTCTTGTTCTGAAAACGAATTCTTCACATCTCTACTATTTATCTGTTAATCGGTAGGCTGATCCAATCTCAGTTTTCATTCATGTACATAACAGCAGCACTGGCAGAGTTGTTTTCACCAGAGACGCCTGACACTGAGGGTTATCCGTGGCTCTATATAATTATCCCATTTACCTACTAAGGAGAACTGCATATGACAACCAGTGAATACAAAGTGTACCCTATTAAATCAAGTTATGGAGGCTTTATTAATTATAGCTACATTGTTATTGATGCACACACTCAAGAGGCGGCCGTTATTGATCCTTCGTGGGATCTGGCGTCTATTCTCAATATTCTTGAAGCGGAAAGCGCGGAGCTTACACACATTTTGCTGACTCACTCCCATCCTGATCATGTACATCTTGTACAGGCTTTATTGGATCGCTTTGATCCTAAAGTGTATATGGGTGCTGCAGAAATTGAATTTTTCAATTACCAGTGTGCGAATTTACATGCTGTCAAGGATCAGGATACTATTTTATTAGGCAGCACGCTGATTTCCTGCATACACACGCCTGGTCATACACCAGGTTCTATCTGTTTTTCATTGAAAAATTGTATTTTTACAGGAGATACATTGTTTGCAGAAGGATGCGGCATATGCTCTGAACGCGGAGGTGACCCGGCACTTATGTATCACAGTTTGCAAACCATACGGAATCGAGTCCATCCATCTGTACATGTATACCCGGCACATTCGTTTGGAGTTGAACCCGGGCAGAAACTCTATCTTGTTCTGGAAAGAAACATCTATTTTAATATTTTTGATGAAGAACAGTTCGTGGCTTTTCGTATGAGAAAAAATCAGCCTGACGCCAAAAGTTTTGTCTGAAAAAAGGGGACGTGATATACGAGCAAACAGATTGTATCTATGTTCTCCATTCAAGGTTCATAATACAATCAGCATTAGAAGCTCAGCATCTGAAGCTCAGCACCGTTCAGTCAAAATCCTCTTACATAAAACGCAGTCCATGCAGCACACTGCGTTTTGCGTCAAGAGGATATTTGGGCTGCAAGTACATAATACAAAGCGGATTTAAAGGTTAAAACCCATCGCTAGCCTATCGTTAGTTCATCCGTCAACTGAAATCGAGATACAAAATACCATATAAGCTCCCGGCGTGAGGATACACCCGTCTTGTCAAAAATCGATTTTAGATGATCCTGCACGGTATAGGTGGATATATACATAGCTGCGGCAATTTCCTTCGAAGAATAGCTGCGCAGTACATATCCTAACACTTCCCGTTCCCGTGGGGATAAACCGTGACATTCTGCAAGGACGGAGAGCAGTTCCTGAGGCATCGCCTGGTTAAGCATAACCGCGATCTGATCAGATCCGTCAAGCTGCTTCAGATGGCTTGCCTGCAGCATCAAATACCGGCCATCCGGAAGCTGGATGCACACTTTAGAAGGGGACGCACATAACGATTTGCAAGCTGCAGACTGTTCAAGCTGCAGCTGACTCAACAAATGGGAGGCCACGGCTCGCACGGGACGCGGCAAAGTATTCGGTGAGATCCCCTCCATCAAACGCAGCTGCGAAATCCAATATTCGGCAGACGTATTGAGGGACACGAGTTTCAATGCATTCGATGCGAGCAGGATACCTGGTTCCGCAGGGCTTTCACGCTTCATTTCTTCAATCAACGTCAAACTGGTTATTCTCAGCATTTTCGCAATAGAATAGGTCCATTCTTCTAATTGGGAACGTTCCTGCTCTGTAAATGCCGGCCGATCGGCTTTGCGGTATAGTGTCAGGTATCCCCAGCAGGAGTCGTTACTGATAAAAACCGTGCGCATTTCATCACCGAACCCTGCGGGAAGCAGAATGTTTTTATAACGTACACTGGATTCGGGATTGCTGTGAACGGAGGCATATAAGATGGCTGTATGCTGATCGGATTGGACCAGATCTGCGTATTTATGAATATCCTCTTCCATGTATTCGTTAATAAATAGTTGATCATGAATGGCTTCGACTCCATCTTCCGTCACCGCGCCTGTAGAGAGCAGTGTGGAGGGGTCCACTGTGGTAAAACAGTATGCATCATAAGGAATGACGGGCTGCAGGTGCCTGAGCACAGCTTCCCTGTAAGAGCGGGACGTCCAGGTTCCCTTTTCAAGTGAAGTTATTCGATGTACATGTTGTTGTCCGTATAAACCAGCCAAACGAGTTAACTCCTCTCCAAGTGCTCTATATCCCAAACTTGTGGGATGGTCGCCTGTGTGTATCCTTCTATAATGAAATTAGACGAATAGACAGTCAAGTCTTACTTCATAACAGAGGGGTGCAGTAACAATGAGCGACAGCTTGGACAATAGATGGAATGGTACGCCAAAACATAAAGAGAGTGCAGCAGCGGATCGAATCGAGACGGGAAATCAGGTGAATTCGGCCGTAAACAGCTGGGATACTGCAGATGTCGATCGATACGAACAATCCATAGCTCTTAAAATCCCAGGTTATGCCCACATGCACGATCTGATGGAAAAGCTTCTTACAGCATCCATAGCCCATAACAACAGTATTAATATACTTATTACAGGAGCTGGAGGGGGCAAAGAGGTTAGTCTGCTTGGCACGAGACATCCCGATTGGCAGCTGACAGGCATGGATACTTCTCCCCGGATGTTAACGCTGGCAGAGAAACGGGCAGAAGAAGCCGGTATTACGAACAAAGTCAAACTACTCCCCGTAACGATGGAACAACTGCCAGTGGACTTGATGTACGATGGGGCGACGAGCATGTTGATGCTGCATTTTATTCATGGACTGGAAGCGAAAAAAACGTTTCTCAGGCATCTGGCCAAAAGGCTCAAACCCGGTTCACCTCTAATTATTGCAGCGGTAAATGCAAACCCTGCTTCTCCAGCCTATGCGGTCATGATGCAGGCGTGGAAGGATTATATGCTGCAGGCGGGTGTGCTTGCTGAAGAATGGGAGTGGTTTGCCGCTTCTCTTGGTCAGCAATCCGATCCGGTGTCATCTGAAACCTTGGAGCAGCTGCTTGCGGAGTGTGGTTTTTCTCAGATCACCCGATATTTCGGAGCTTTATGGGTGGAGGCTTATTATGCGATCAGAGACTGAGATGAAACAAGGCAGCATGAAGGATCAGATCTGGGTCATTGGTGGATATGGTCAGGTGGGACAGATGGTCTGCACGCAGCTCGCACAGGTATTTCCCGGCAAAGTGTGGGCAGCGGGTACACGCTTGGAGCGAGCCGAGAAGTTCAGCCGCCAGACAGGTGGAGCTGTGAAGCCAATGCGGCTGGATATCATGAAAGCAGTAGACCCTGCAGTGCTGCGAAACGTGAAACTTGTCATTATGTGTGTGGACCAGAACGACACACGGTTCGTCGAAAGCTGTGCGAAGGCTGGAACAGATTATATCGATATTTCGGCCAAGGGTGATTTTTTGAAGCAGGTTGAACGGCTGCATTCAACAATGCAATCTTCCGGATCAACAGCAATTCTTAGTGTCGGATTGTCTCCTGGTATAACGAACCTGCTCGTCCGAGAAGCATCCATGCATATGGATAAGACGGAAGAAGCGAACATTACGGTGATGCTGGGACTCGGGGAGAAACACGGCAAAGCCGCCTTAGAATGGACCGTGGATCAGATGAACACTTCATATGACGTTATGCAGCAAGGGCAGCTGACGAGAGTACAGAGCCTGAGCGATGGGAAATGGATTGATTTTGGTGGGGAATTAGGGCGGCGGCCTGCCTATCGATTTGCTTTTTCGGATCAATTGGCGGCTGCTCAGACGCTTCACATTCCCACGGTGTCAACCCGACTATGTCTGGATTCTCGCTGGATAACCCGTACACTGTCGATTGCCAGACGAGCAGGGCTGTTGAAGCTGCTGCGTTTCGGCTGGATTCGTAACGCTGTGGTGAAGGCTTTTATGCTGGTTCCGGGTGGCGAGCCGATGTTTGCGGTGAAAGTAGATGCGGCGGGCTGGAAAAACGGAGAGCGAATGAGCGTGGAACAGCTCGTGGTTGGGGAAAAGGAAGCCGCTGTGACAGCAGAGGTGGCTGCAGCTGTGGCGAAGCGTATATACCGCCATTCCCAGGCACCGGGTGTATACCATGTGGAGCAGTGTTTTTCCTTGCAGGAAATTCAGGAGGAACTTTCCGAGCCGTTAAAGGTGATGATCAAGATTACCTAAAGTCATTTTTGTCTTGAGACTGCAATCTGCTATGATGAAACTAGTAATCAATGCATGATTGGAGGGATAACATGGACGCGATCGCCGTACTGCCTTATTACAGAGTACAGCGAGAGGTGACTGGTCTTGCACAGGAAGTCGAGAGGAATGCCCGAACCATGACCCTTTATGCAGATCGGATCGTGACAAGGTACAGGGAGTTTCTGATCACAGAAGTGTTCGATATGTCTTTCCGCCGAATGGGGGATAAGGGTGGATTTTTCTATCTGCATACGAGTACAGGAGTATATCCGTATATGGTGGAGATTGATCCCGGACCGTTCATCCAAACCTTTCACCAAGTGGCGATTGCCGGTCGATTAAAATGATTGACCTTGCCGCTGCGTAAAGGCTTACGCTGGTATTGGAAGAACTACATCCAATCCAGAGGAGCTGTGTATAATTATGAGTATTTTAATTCAACAAGCAACGATTCTAACAATGCAGGAAACCGAAGCCCCCTTTACGGGTGATATTCGTATTGAAGGAAATCGGATTGTGCAGATTGCTGCCCATATCCGACCCCAGCCGGGGGATGATGTGATGGATGGTCGGAACAAACTCGCGATGCCTGGTCTGATTAATGCCCACCAGCATTCGCCCATGAGCCTGCTGCGAGGTTTTTCCGATGACCTGAAGCTCATGGACTGGCTGGAGCGTAAAATGCTGCCTGCTGAAGCCCGAATGACACCCGAAGATATCTATTGGGGAGCAAAATTATCCATTGCGGAGATGATCCGTTCAGGAACGACATCATTTGCGGATATGTACATTCATATGAATGAAATTGCCGAAGCGGTCACCGAGACGGGAATCCGTGCATCACTGACACGCGGCATGGTTTTTATGGAGGATGATGGAGGACGCAGGCTGCAGGAAGCGATCGATCTGGTGCAGCGCTGGTCCGGTGCGGCGAATGGACGAATTACAACGATGTACGGGCCGCACTCTCCTTATACGTGTCCAATTGAACCGCTGCGTGAAGTGATTGCTATGGCCGTTCAGCAGAATGTACCGCTCCACATCCATCTGGCGGAAACGAAAGAAGAAGTGGAGAAAATACGCAGCCGTTATGGCATGACTCCGACCGAATATTTGGAGGAGGCAGGCATGTTTGAACAGTCGCATGTGCTGCTGGCTCATGCGGTTCATCTGAATGCCGCTGACATTAGCAGACTGAAAGGTATGCGCGGCGGTGCAGCTCATAATCCGGTCAGCAACCTGAAACTTGGATGCGGCACTGCACCGGTTGAAGCGATGACGGCTGAAGGGATTACGGTAGGAATCGGGACAGATGGCGCAGGCAGTACGACAACACTCGATATGTTTGAAGAGATTAAGGCGGCATGCTGGCTGCAAAAGCTGGACTACGGCGATCCGACGCGTATGCCTGCTCCTCGGGCGCTCCGGATGGCAACCCGGGGCAGTGCAGAACTGCTGGCGCTTCAGGATGAAGCAGGTATGCTGGCTCCCGGATACAAAGCTGATTTGATTCTGATTGATCTCGCCAAACCTCATCTGAAGCCAATACATGATGTAGAGGCACTGCTGGCCTATAGTGTTAACGGGGCAGATGTGCATACGACAATTGTTGATGGACAGGTGCTGATGAAGGACAGAAAGCTGCTGACGATTGATGAGGATGAGCTGTATCGTGAGGTAAATGTGCGTGCAAAACGCATTGTTGAAGGCATTTGAAAATATTTTTTTCTTGAATATAATATAAAATGGGAATTTTTTAAGGATCAAAACGCCGTGGGAGCTTATCCCATGGCGTTTTTTGTCGATTTACAACTGGGAGTAGTTCGTAAGACCTGTTCAGAATCGGTTCAGAATAGAACGTTATACTCAGTCTGTAATTGTTCAAATATGAGATATACACGAGGAGGAACATGAATTGAAGGGGAAAAAAAATAAACATAAGCAATTAAAGCCGATATTGAAAAAAAGCATGCTGGCCGCACTCAGTCTTGGCATTGCCCTGCCCGCAGTCGGCGCGCTTCCTCAGGTTCAAGCAGGAGAAATTGAACCCTTAATCAAAATTTCCCGCCCGGTACTTAATGATGGTATCGAATGGTTAAGTTATACATCGGATCCATCTCTGGTACCTTCTGCAGCCATTGAAGCAGGAGATAACACAGTCATGATTGATTTGAGCACTCATTTCCCGACCGATCAGTTTACTCAACTTAGCGCCATTTCAAATGATACTACAGTGGCTCGAGCATATGTAAATGATGAAAATAAACTGGTTGTTGTTCCCTTCCGCAGTGGTCATATCAAGATCGAGTTAAAAGCGCAGTATCGGTTGTCTGAGGCATTAGATCCGGTTTTCGAACCCGTTACAGATAACATCGAACTCTATATCAGTAAAAAAGGGGATTTAAACGGGGACGACAAGGTTGATTCTGCCGATGCAGCGCTGCTGTTCAGATATCTGCGTGATATGACGTCCCGTCGTGGTTATTCATATGTTGAAATGAATCAGGCAGACATCGATCGGAACGGTCAACCTGCGGCGGAAGATATGAATGCGTTACTGAAAGGATATGTCAGCGGGGCCCTTGGAGCGAAGGATAACAGCTATGTGCTGACTTTCCAGCAGGTATATGATGCTCCTTATGCGTTCAACGGCAAATTAGAAGGCACTATGCAAACCCAGCAGACCATTACTGGCACATATACACATCTGGACATTGATGGATACAATCCTATTAATTACCCACCTAATACGAAGTACCAGTGGTACACAGCCACAGATGAGCTTGGCAATGGGGAAGAAATCATTCAAGGAGCAACCTCGGATAAGTACACGATAAGAGACATAGACGAACATCAATATCTCATTCTCAAGGTAACACCACGCTCGTACTTGAATCAGCAGTTAGAGGGGAAAACTTTAGTAATTCGTGGAACACAAGCTGTAGAGGGTCCACCACCTCCGCCATGATCTGAACATATTTATGTCACTGTTTATAATTACTCATTAAATTTGTCAGTCACCCGAATTTAGATATGGAGGTTATTACATGCTTCAACCCCAAAAGAAACGTCCAAAAATGAGAAAAACAATGTCAGGTCTGATCATGCTGACGTTATTATCATCGCTTGTTGCGCCTGGTTTAGCTGGTGCTTATACTGCCAAGAACTCTCAAGTTGAATTTTCCGATGTAAGCGTACAAGCGGGGAAAACGGTCCATTTGCCAGTAACGCTGAAAGAGGCGGAATATCCGGTAAAAGCATATAATATGCAGATTGATTTTGATAAAGCTGCTTTAGAAGTTGTACGCATTACACCTAGAACGTACAGCACCATCGCATCTTCTCCTGAGGAAGAAACGACGCCTGAATTCCAATACTATATTAATAACGAAGAAGGCTGGGTGCGCATTATCTGGGTTGATTTAACAGGAAACAATCATCTCATTGATACGGGCGAGCAAATGTTTGATCTGGAGATTCAGGCGAAAAGCAGTGCTGTGCCAGGCAAAACAAAGCTTACCGTTAACCAAGCGGACAGCGAGCACTGGCGTGTTAACACGATAGATGAGAGTCCACCTTCTGAAATGTTAGGAGGAACAATCACGATTACAGCAGCAAGCTCGGGTGGCGGCAATTCCGGTTCACCTTCGACACCTGACACGGGCAGTTCTTCTGGCGGGGGATCTTCTGTGTCCTCACCTGTGTCGTCTTCTGCACCAACCACATCTTCCACTCCGGCGGCAGCCAAAGGAGTAGATATTTATGTGAATGGGCAGAAAAAGGAACAGTCCGCAACCGCTTCTACTTCCACATCAGGGAATAAGGTGACGACCACGATTCATGTGGATAATAACAAAGTGATCAATCAGGTGGGCAGTGGACTGCGCAGCGTCTTGCTCCCGGTTACGGGGACTGGCACTAACGCAGTCGTAGGGGAATTGAACGGTAAATTAATTAAAACTATGGAAGACAGTAACGCTGAAGTTATTATCCAGACAGATACAGGAACATATACCCTGCCAGCAAGCCAGATCAAAGTTGATCAAGTTGTAAAACAGCTTGGCGGCTCGGCTCCCTTGGAAGACGTAACCATTCAGATTACGATTGCTCCAAGCAGTGATACGAAGAAAGCGGTACTTGAAGCGGCAGCGAGTAAAATGAGCAATACCACTGTAGTTGGCGCTCCCGTAGACTTCGAAGTCAAAGCCGTATACAACGGACAGCAGGTTGACGTAAATCGTTTCAATGCGTATGTTGAACGTTCCATTACGCTGCCTAAAGATACAGATGGCTCCAAGATTACAACGGGAGTTGTGCTTCAGGCGGATGGAACGATGCTGCATGTGCCGACCAAAGTAATCAAAGGTGAAGTGAACGATGCTGCAGTCATCAACAGTTTGACGAACAGCACCTACGCTTTGATCTACCATCCAACCACATTCAGTGATATTTCCAGCCACTGGAGCCGTACCGATGTTGAAGATCTGGCTTCCCGTCTGGTCGTAGAAGGGCAAGGGGATCATACATTTGCACCGGATCGCAGCATTACCCGTGCAGAATTCACAGCTGTACTGCTGAGAGGTCTGGGCCTGCATTCCCCGGAAAATGACGTAACGACAACATTTACAGACGTGAGTTCCGACAGCTGGTATGAAAATGAAGTTCAAACGGCAGTTTCGTACGGACTGATCTCCGGTTACACGGATAACAGCTTCCGTCCAAACAGCGAGATTTCCCGTGCTGAAGCGATGACCATCGTTTCACGTGCAATGAAGCTGGTAGACTTGGCCAAAGCGGATGCTTCCGAAACGGCAGCACTGCTTGGTGCGTACAGTGACGGCAGTAAAGTTCAGGCGTGGGCTGCAGAGCCGGCAGCATCGGCTATTAAACAAGGTCTGGTGCAGGGTGCAGACGGCAAACTGATGGCGGACGCCGACGTTAGCCGCGCGCAGACCGCAGCTATAGTTAAACGTTTGTTAGCCAAAGCCGGATTGATCTAGACCAAATGAAACACCTGCCTTTCGTTTAACCTAATCGTTAAACGGAAGACAGGTGTTTTTTATATTTGCGATGGCGTGCAGCTTCGAGTTTAAACTAATGCTTTGTTTCATGACAGATCATTTGATAAAATAGAAGAGGCGCCCCGATGATTTTTTACAGACAAGGTTCAGCAGTGGATTACATATGTTTTTGCTGTATTTCATGTCAAGCGTCTATGTGAATATATGAACATAATCCTTTGAATTTAGTATACACAGAATGGAGCCATCCGATGAAATATTCAAATATGGAAGATTGCATTAACGATCTGGAGCAGCATGGTCATCTGATCAGGGTCAAGGAAGAGGTTGATCCCAATCTGGAGATGGCGGCAATTCATATGAAAGTGCACGCGGCGAAGGGACCGGCGCTGTTATTTGAGAATGTAAAAGGTTCCAGGTTCAAAGCCGTTTCCAATCTGTTCGGCACGGTTGAACGAAGCAAGTTCATGTTCCGCGAGACACTGGAAGGTGTGCAGCGGGTTATGGCTGTACGAGACGACCCGATGAAGGCACTTAAGACGCCATTCAAACATATTCGTACAGGTCTTGCGGCGTGGCAGGCGCTGCCTAAGCAGGAATCCATCAGCCTACCTGTAACGGCACAGGAGATCCGGATTTCTGACCTGCCGCTGATTAAACACTGGCCGATGGATGGCGGAGCATTTATAACGCTTCCACAGGTGTATTCAGAAGACCCCGACAAACCGGGTATTATGAATTCCAATCTGGGAATGTATCGTGTGCAGCTCAGCGGCAACGACTATGAGATGAACAAAGAAATCGGGCTTCATTATCAGATTCATCGCGGTATTGGCATCCATCAAGCCAAAGCGGTGAAAAAAGGAGAACCCCTGAAAGTCAGCATTTTCATCGGCGGACCGCCGGCACACACGCTGTCCGCCGTGATGCCGCTCCCGGAAGGTCTGAGCGAGATGACCTTTGCAGGTCTGCTCGCTGGCCGACGCTTCAGATACAGCTATAAGGATGGATACTGTATCAGCAATGATGCTGATTTTGTTATAACGGGTGAGATCTATCCCGGCGAAACGAAGCCTGAAGGTCCGTTTGGCGACCATTTGGGGTATTACAGCCTGACTCATGAATTCCCGTTGATGCGTGTGCATAAAGTGTATGCCAAGCCCAATGCGATCTGGCCGTTTACGGTTGTGGGACGTCCGCCGCAAGAGGACACGGCATTCGGGGATCTGATTCATGAGATAACGGGAGACGCCATCAAACAGGAAATTCCAGGTGTAAAGGAAGTCCATGCCGTTGATGCTGCCGGAGTTCATCCACTGCTGTTTGCGATCGGCAGCGAGCGTTATACACCTTACACGGATGTGAAACAGCCAACCGAGCTGCTGACCATTGCAAACCGTATTTTGGGAACCGGACAGCTCAGTTTGGCGAAGTATCTGTTTATCACTGCTGAAGACAAGCAGCCGCTTGACACTCATAAAGAAGTTGAATTCCTCACTTATATTCTGGAGCGAATGAACCTGCAGCGGGACATTCATTTCTATACGAATACGACGATTGATACACTGGATTACTCGGGAACCGGACTGAACAGCGGCAGTAAGGTTGTTATGGCGGCTTATGGTGACAAAATTCGTGAACTGTGTACGGAAGTGCCGGAAGCGCTGAAAAGTATTCAAGGTTATGACAATCCGCAGCTGATCATGCCGGGTATGGTTTCGATTCAGACAGCTGCCTTTACGAATTATGCAAATACGGCACAGGAAATGAAAGACTTCACGGAGCTGTTGCAGGAACGTGGAGGACTGGAAAGTTGTCCGATGATTATTGTATGTGACGACAGTTCGTTCCTGAGCGCCAACCTGAGCAATTTCTTGTGGGCTGCGTTTACGCGCAGTAACCCGTCACACGACATGTATGGTGTGAACAGCAGTTATCATCACAAACACTGGGGCTGTGATCAGATCATTATTGACGCGCGGGTCAAACCACATCAGGCACCGCCGCTTGTTCCCGATGCATCTGTTGAGAAGGCTATCGAACGCTTTTTCGCGAAGGGTGCAAGTCTGGAATCCATTAAACTCTAGCGGTATTTTGTTGTCGAGGGAGAGCATCTCGTCGATAGGATGTCGTTTTTTACATGGTGGATAAGACAGATGAAGAACGAGTATAAATGGAACATGAAGACAAGGAAGTCCATCAGCAGCATGGGCTTCCTTTTTTATAGAAAACGGTATATAGAAGATGTTGAAGTAGGTTGAAATAATGTATTCCGTACAGAAACCGGGACAAACAAACATTTTTATTATAAGAATAAAGTCTTAGATGTTCATATTTGCCTAAATGATTAAGGTCATTTGGACTATGTAAAATAGTTGGAATTCAAACGATATAAGAAGTAGAAGTATGTCTTGGCTCCGATCCATCCGGGGCTGTTAACTATAAACAATTGTCCAGGGGGAGTTCCGATTGAGAATCCATATTATGAACCTGCAGGACGGAGACCGTCTGACAGCGGATACGTTTAGTGATGCAGGGCTGCACATTCTCGGAAAGGGGACTGTCATTCGAAGCGATGATATCACCCTGCTTATGCAGCATCGTGTAGATTACGTAGATATTGAACTGCGTGACGAAGGCATTACAGAAGCCGAATTTTTTGCTGCTTCAATGAAACAGACACAGGGATCAAGCAGCAGTACAAACGGCACAAGCAGTAAAGAACAACCTCCTGAAGAAGAGATGAAATCTCAATTCCTTCAAACTGTACATAATTATCAAAATGCATTTCTGGAAGCGCTGACGGTAGGCAAGTTTAATGCCACAATGGTGGATGATGCCCTGCAGCCTATGGTCGAAGGTCTTGATGAGCAGAAGGATGTTGTGCATCTCCTGATGATGCTGGAACGGGATGACGTTAATAATTACACCCATTCCATTCAGGTAGGTCTTTTATCCTTTTATATCGCAAGTTGGATGGGATATTCCCAGTCAGAAAGTTACTTGATCAGCCGCGGAGGTTACCTGCACGATATCGGAAAGTGTAAAGTTTCACACCGGATTCGCAATAAAACAGAACCTTTGACGGCGGATGAACAGCTTGAACTGCAGCGTCACACCATCTATGGGCACGAGATCATTAAAAACTCGATGACTGATGAGGCCACAGCTCTGGTCGCTCTGCAGCATCATGAACGGGAAGACGGTTCAGGCTTTCCGATGCAGCTTGGAAAAGGTGAGATTCATCCGTATACCCAAATTGTGTCCGTGGCAGATATATACATAGGTATGCGATCCGGTAATCATGGCGCGAGCAATCCGAATCTGATTAACAACCTCAGAGATATCTACAGCATGGGATTTGGCAAATTAAATGAGAAACCGGTTCAGGCGTTAATGCAGCATCTGCTGCCTAACTTTATTGGCAAACAAGTGCTGCTCAGCAATGGAGAAAAAGGTGTTATTGTGATGAACAATGCATCAGATATCTTCAAACCGCTGATTAAAGTCGAGTCGGAAGAATATCGGGATCTGTCCAAAGAGCGCACCCTCTCCATTAATGAACTGCTCATTTGAACCGCAAAAAAGTCATAGGAAACGAACCTCTCGTCATTCGATAAGGGGTTCGTTTTTTAGTGGAATCACATGTTGTTACGGTGATTATGGTTAACCCTGGATTGAAGGGAGCGATCGAACTGACGATCGACAATCCATAACAGTAGAGCTGCTGTACTAACAGCCGCACCCAACCAGCAAACACCTGTCCAGCCTGACCAGGCGTAGACATGGGTAGAAGTGATAGAACCAACCGCACTCCCAATCGAATAAAAGATCATATACGATGCCGTCAATCGGCTCTGAGCTTCGGGACGGACTTGATAGATCAAACTCTGATTCGTGACATGTACTGCCTGCACAGCAAGGTCAAGCAGGATAACACCGAGGATTAGAAACCATAGAGACGTATGTAACAATCCGATCGGTATCCAGGATAATATCAAAATGACAAGGGAAACTCCGGTAGTCACCTGCCCGTAACCTCGGTCTGCTTGTTTGCCTGCTTTAGCCGCAGCCAAGGCGCCCGCAGCGCCTGCAAGTCCAAAGGCACCTATGAATGTGTGTGACAAAGATAATGGAGGGGCACTGAGCGGCAGCACCATGGCAGTCCAAAGGATACTGAATGCCATAAATATCAGCATGGCAAGTAAACCGCGAACGCGAAGCACGCGTAACGATGTATACAGCCGCAGGGTGGAGCCAAGTAATTGAAAATAGCTTATTTTGTTGTCTGTGACGGGTCGGTGAGGGAGTATGCGTATTAATACCAGTATGCTTATCAAAGTAAGGCTCGCAGATAATAGATAAACCGATCTCCAGCCCAGCCAGTCATTCATGGAACCTGCCACAGTTCGCGCGAGCAGAATGCCAATCACAATACCGCTGGTGACTCGGCCGACCATCGTACCTCGCTCGGAATCGGCCGATAAATGGGCGGCATAAGCAACAAATGTTTGTGTGATTACAGCTAACAATCCAACGATTGCAAGCCCTATTAGCAGTAAGGGATACGAATCAGAAGCTGCAGCAAAGATTAAAGCCAAAGCCGAGAAAAGCATCTGTATAATGATCAGTTTTCGACGATCGACGATATCTCCTAGCGGAACAAGCAGCAGCAAACCTAGGGCGTAGCAAATCTGAGTAACCGTGATCACAGAACCGATTGAAGCAGTAGACAGTCCGAATTCAAGGGCAATGGAATCCAGCAAGGGCTGCGCGTAATAGATATTTGCGACAGATAAACCGCTGCATACGGCAATAACCCAAGCGAGTGCGCTGGTCATGCCCTCTTTCTTTTGATTGGATGCTTGTAAATGTTGATGTGATGTGTGCATTGGTATCTCCTCTCTTTAATGTACTGATCAGTATAATATAATCGGGATTAACAATATATTTTTTGAAATGGATTGTCAATAGTCTCGAAAGTTTGAACTTGATGGACAATTCGGAAGAAGGATCGTATGTAAGATCAAGGCGCTTGTAGCATGGAAATTTACTATAAATATAATTTTATCTTTTAGACTGATATTAAAAAAGAGCCTTTCCGTTTGGACTTTTTTACATTGTTGAGTTAGAATAAATCTATACTGTTCGATAAATAAAGGGGCGGTGTTATGGTTAGGAAAAGGGAGTTCAATACAGATGAAGCACTTGATGCTGCTATGCACGTATTCTGGATCAAAGGGTTTGAGGCAGCGTCCTTAACGGATTTAACGACGGCAATGGGGATTCAACGGCCCAGCTTGTATGCAGCTTTTGGCGATAAAAAAGATTTGTTTGAACGTGTGCTGCGAAGGTATACGTCTGCACATGCAGCACAAATAAGAGCAAAGCTTACTCAGGGTGACTCTGTAAAGAAGGCTTTTAGGGGAATATTTGAACAGATTGCATCAGAAGGTAATGGAAACAGACCCAGTCACGGTTGTTTTTGTATCAACACGATGGTTGAACTCGCTCCACATGATCCCAAATTTGCTGTTTTAACACGTGAGCATCAGATGTATTTAGCGGTTATTTTCAGAGAGGCTCTTGAAAAAGGCCAGCGGAGCGGAGAGTTGGCAGGTAATGCAGACACGGGGCTTATGGCCCAATCGTTGGTAGTTTCCATGATTGGGTTAACGGTGTTGATGAAGTCAGGGCCGGAGCGTTCGTTTATTGAGCAGAGCATCCAAGCATCATTAGCCGTGATGGGCCCGTTTTAACGGCTAACGCGAATTTAACCATTCAACTCGTAAAGAGCGGAGGCGTAACAGCTGATGGTCGAAGTGACTACTGTGACGAAAATTTATGCTCCCATTGAAGATTGTTTTGATCTGGCTCGTGACATTGAGGTTCATACACAGACGGTATGGAAGCATACAAGAGAACGAGCTGTTGCCGGGGTAACCAGCGGACGAATTGGGTCAGGAGATACGGTAACGTTCGAAGCCGTGCATTTTGGCATAAGACAGAGATTGACATCACGGATTACTGCCTACGAGCGGCCTTTTCTGTTTGTTGATGAGATGAAGCGTGGAGCGTTTAAAAGCATGCGGCATGAACATCATTTCAGCAGTTGTGGGGAGAAGGGGACCTGTATGACAGATACACTCCGCTTTGAAGCACCGCTCGGATTTCTTGGCTGGGCAGCAGAACGGCTTGTATTAAAAAGATACATGAAGGCTTTTCTGGAAAGTCGTAATGCTAAACTCAAAGTGATGCTGGAACAGTGTGTGAGAAACAAAGATTCATAGAGAAATTGAAGCAAGAATGAAACAATGATGAAAATATAGAGTTAAACCAAAGAAGGTGCTCGCACAGGTAAGACCTGGTGAGCACCTTTTAGCAGTATAAGCTGGATTGTCTAGCTTGAAGAAGAGCGGATCATGGCTACGCTGGACTCACGCACAATCAGGCGCGGCTCAAACTGGATATGTTCATAATCCACAGTGCTCATCTCGCGAATTCGCTTGAGCAGCAGTTCAGTCGCGAGCCGGGCAACCTCCTCCCCCATGATTGATACAGAGCTGATCTGAGGCGATGAAACGGTCGTCCACTGATTGTTATCCACCCCCACCACAGCGACGTCTTCGGGAACGCGCACACCCAGTGCTTTGAAGCGGTTTACAAGTCCAATCGCGACCATGTCATTAATCGCATAAACAGCATCCGGCATATGTGTGAGTCCGTAGAAATAGTCCGCCGCACTTGCTCCTGTCGCTAGTGAGAAATCTTCGCCGAAATACACAAGCGAAATATCCACATGTCCAACAGCCTGTTCATAAGCGCGATAACGTTCTTCGATGATATCTTTCGGGGCTCCGGCATAAGCGATCCGAGTTCTTCCGATTTTGAACAGATGATCCATGACCAGTTTCCCTTCAGGCTGTGATAAGGAGACGATATCCGCTTTGATGCCCGGCTCCAGTTTTTTCCCGTAGTTAATGATGGAGATGGGGAGGGGAGCCTTGTCGATTAATCCAGGCAGCGTTTTGGGATATGCTAGTGGCATAAAAATGAGACCGTCTACGTGTAATTTCTTGACGTTACGTATCGTTTCAAGCTCAGTCCTGGCATTGCCTGCCGTATTAATCTGTACAACATGGTATCCATGCTGTTTCGCGGTCTGTTCAACAGACCAAGAGATTTCGGGAATGATTGCATTTCGGATGTCTGGAACAACAAGTGCAATTTGGTGTGTTTGGCGGATCTTCAGACTCTGGGCTGAAGTGTTTGGCACAAATCCCAGCTCTTCGATAGCCTGCATCACCTTTTCCCGTGTTGCGCTGCTGATCCCGTCCGAATTATTAATCGCTCGTGATACCGTCGCAATTCCCACCCCAGCACGTTCAGCGACATCTTTAATTGTGATTTTCTGATCTTTACTCACGTTATAGTTGACCTCACTTCATCGGAAACGATTCCGTATTTTCGACTGATGTATGTTTTGTAAGGTAGGCATATAACTTGATTATACCATTGGAGCAGGCCTGCAGCTCGTCAACGGACTGAAATTCATGTAATTTTATGCATTTTTATGTTTAATTTCCTAATAAATCATTAAAAATGAACGATTATATGCAAGATTTTTGTTATATACTGTTTAAATTTTGATTTAACAATAGGCTGCAGCGCAATAATACTCACTTGATCGACATATTTCTGGAGAAATATGTTTGACAGGGTATCTCAAATGTGACATATTTAATTTACGGAAACGTTTCCGAATATACACGTAATAATCATTTGGGAGATGAATGAAATGAAAGCATTGCGTTGGCATGGTGTTAAAGATCTTCGTCTGGAACATATTACTGAACCTCAACCTGAACAGGGCAAGGTGAAAATAAAAGTGGAATGGTGCGGCATCTGCGGCAGCGATCTGCACGAATATACAGCTGGACCTATTTTTATCCCTGCTCAAGATCCGCATCCGCTAACAGGGGAGAAAGCACCGATTGTGATGGGGCATGAATTCTCCGGGCAAATTGTTGAAGTGGGTGAAGGGGTAAGTCGTTTTCAAGCGGGGGACCGTGTAGTTGTGGAGCCAATTTATGCATGTGGTCATTGTGAGGCTTGTAAACAGGGCAGATACAATCTCTGTGACAAGATGGGATTTTTGGGTCTGGCCGGAGGCGGAGGCGGTTTCTCCGAGTACGTGACAGCCGATGAGAACATGGTTCATGCGATTTCGGATTCAATTTCTTACGAGCAGGGTGCTCTCGTTGAACCTTCTGCAGTAGCCCTTCACGCAGTACGCCAAAGCAAGCTGAACGTTGGCGATACTGCAGCGGTATTCGGTGCAGGACCAATTGGACTGCTGGTGATCGAGGCGCTTAAAGCATCCGGTGCTTCAGATATTTATGTTGTCGAACTGTCACCGGAACGCAAAGCTAAAGCAGAAGAGCTGGGTGCAGTTGTGATTGACCCAACCGAATGTAATGTGGTTGAGGAGATTCACAAGCGTACCCATGGCGGTGTGAATGTGGCTTATGAAGTAACCGGAGTTCCACGTGTGCTGCAGCAGGCTATTGACTCAACATGCATCGGCGGCGAGCTGATGATTGTAAGTATTTTCGAACAGGAAGCTCCGATTCAGCCGAACTCGATCGTAATGAAAGAACGTACTGTGAATGGTATCATCGGTTATCGTGATGTGTTCCCGGCTGTCATTCGGTTGATGGAAAAAGGATTTTTCCCTGCGGACAAGCTGGTGACCAAACGAATTGTGCTGGATGAGGTCGTAGAACATGGATTCGAAGCGCTGTTGAAAGAGAAAAATCAGGTGAAAATCCTGGTTAAAGCAGAGTAGATCTTCATTATTATAGTAGACATCATATCTTCGGATGTGAGAGTCTACTTTTTTTTGCTTAAAAAGGGCGAAATTTGTTGCAGTGTAAGCACCTTTTACATACTATAAAAAGATACAATTTGTATCGTTTTCAAATGATTTCAGGCTAACATGTTAAAGGAGGATGTGGACATGCAAAGGAAAGTTACATGGACAGCGATCTTACTGGCTCTTGTCGCTGGTGCTGGCTGGATGTTTACGGGGAACTCGAAGCCTAAAACGAACACACCGGCAGCAAGACCTGAGACAGCGGATCGAGGGACTGTCCAGGTGTCTAACGCCCCGTTCCAATCGGTGGATGTAACCCATAGACTGGAGCTGCTCGGAAAACCTTTTAAGAAATCGCCTTACGCCAACAACGTCTGGGACATGCAGCTCTACAACGGTAAAATCTATCTGGGTCATGGGAACAGCAGTAATGTAGGACCCGCACAAAACGCAGGGCCAATTCCTGTCATCTATTTTGATACTGCGAATGCCCAGTTTGAGACACAGGCGGTGACTAACAGTAACCCGAGTATAGTACCTTCAACGAGAAAGTATGTGGATGAAGAACAGATTGATCTCTTTAAAGTAATGAATGGAAAGCTCTATATTCCCGGCCATGACTCCGATGGCGAGAGCTGGGACTGGGGAAACTTTTACCGGCTGGATGGGGAAGTGTGGACCAAGTATCGCAACCTGCCTAAAGGAGTGCACGTCTATGATCTCGCATATTATAAAGGGAAAATGTTTGCCGCACTTGGTACGGAAACGAAACCAACCGTTCTAATCTCGCATAATGAAGGGGAGAGCTGGCAGCATTTTGCCACGATCAACACATTTGGGTTCAGAGCGTACACGCTTTTTGAAATCCAAGGCAAATTGTATGCTTCTGCCATGATGTATCCTGCCAATAAACTGTGGAATGACAAGACGAATATTCTGGAGATTAATGAACGCTTGGAAAAAAGAGACGTGGTCATCTATGGCAGTAAAATGCTCCCTGGGTTGACGTATCAGCAAGGTACGGTGCCGTACAATAAAATCGGCAAAAATATTAATTTCAATAATAAGCTGGTGTATATTGCGGGTGGTGTCTTTAATGACAGCCAGCTGCTGCCCAAATCATTAAATGTGATGACAGATATCAATCAGGCAAGAAGGGTCAATCTGCCAGATGCCAATGCACTGCCGACGGATCTTCTCGTGCGCAGCGACAAGGTGTATGTGCTGACGTATACACGGAAGCAGGCGAATGTGTATGTGAACCGGGTTTATCAAACAAGCGATCTAACAGCATGGGATGAAATCTTACGTTTTACACAGGATACCTACGCCAAATCATTTGAAGAGCATGATGGTGATTTTTACTTTGGTCTGGGAACGGACCCCGATGTAGGTTCTGCTTCTTCTGGAAAGCTGCTGCGGGTCAATCGGTATGATATTCCCGCAAAATCAAATTAAATATTCAGGAAGATTATGGATTATATTATATGCTGCATCCACATTGTTGGTGACCAGGAGAGATGCAGACGATATGCATAAAATGCAGAGCAGTTTGCAGTATCGAGGTCAATGGACAGCGGCTTTTACAAGGCTGTTCTTTTTTTTGCCTAAGTTCATGTGAGAAATTTGTTTGAAAATAAAAATAATAATCTATAAAATGGATAAAGAAACGACTCATGACAGTCCTAGGCGGCCGAGATTTGCCGGATTCATTACAGCATGCTGCATCTCAAGGTAAGTGCGAAATATCTACTTTCCAATGCAAAGGAGACTAAATCATGAACATACCTTTATCTTTATTCGAACCGTTCACTTCCGACAAGCTTACCTTGCCGAACCGAATTGTTATGGCACCGATGACACGTGGATTCTCACCGAACGGTGTACCCGGGCCCGATGTGGCTGAATATTACCGCCGGAGAGCGGCTGGCGGCGTGGGACTTATTATTACGGAAGGCACGGGCATAAACCATCCGTCCTCGGTAAGTGGCGAGAGCATTCCGCTTTTCTATGGAGAGCAGGCACTGCAGGGGTGGAGTGAAGTTGTCAAGGCTGTCCACGATGCAGGCGGAAAAATTATGCCTCAGCTCTGGCATGTCGGCACCGCGCGGCGCTCAGGAGACCTGCCTAATGCAGATGCTCAGCCGGTAAGTCCATCCGGAATCAGCATGGCTGGTGAAGCGGCATATGAACCGTTAACTGAAGCGGAGATTCAAGAGCTAATACAAGCGTACGCCCATGCGGCGGCTGATGCCAAACGAATTGGATTTGACGGCATTGAGCTTCACGGTGCTCACGGATATTTGATTGACCAATTTTTCTGGGCACAGACGAATCGCAGGTCTGACAAATATGGCGGTGATCTGGTACGCCGAACACAGTTTGCAGTGGATGTCATTGAAGCCTGCCGAGCTGCTGTAGGACCCGATTTCCCGATTATTCTTCGTTTCTCACAATGGAAAATGGGAAGTTACGAGGCTAAGTTAGCCGAATCGCCAGAGGAGCTGAAACAGTTCCTGCAGCCGCTCAGTGCTGCTGGTGTAGACATATTCCACTGTTCCACACGCCGATTCTGGCTTCCGGAATTCGAAGGATCTGATCTTAACCTTGCTGGCTGGACCCGGAAAATCACCGGTAAACCAGCTATTTCAGTTGGCTCCGTAGGCCTTGAGTCGGAGTTTGTGGAGCGATCGGCTGAAAACAAGGGAACAGGTGATGCACATCTCGATTTGTTGAATGAGAAGCTGGAGCGTGGGGAATTTGATCTGATTGCGCTTGGACGTGTACTCCTTAGTGATCCCGAATGGCCGCTCAAGGTTCAGGAGGGGCGGACCTCGGATATCATTCCGTTCTCCAATGAAGTGTTATCGAAATTATACTAGGGCGTGTCTTGAAGCCCGCTGAAGTGCATCTTTTACCCCCTTTTCGCCCCCTGCGGCGTCAGTTTCCCTTGACGTGCCCCGGCACGCCTGCAGTAAACTTCCTGGCTGGGAACGAAAATTCGGCAAAATTGGCTTCCTCAGCGTTTTCAGACACACCCTAAAAATTCAACATATGAAAAATTCATAAAAGAAAATTCAAAAAGATTACTTTAATCCATAACCAGCCACAACGAAAATTTTAAAGCAAACGTATAAAAATCACAAAACAAACGTATCAAAACCTTAATAAAAGTTATTGAAATGGTAAATAAAGTCATTTGTAAGATGTCACAATGAAGCCGCCGCAAGGCGGCTTTTTTAATTGATTTTTAAATTTGTAACTTGCGTAACTGCTGCTGATTCTACCTATAGATGATTATTTCAACATATGAAAAATTCACAATAATAAACTTCCATGCCGCGCATCATTTTGATATTGTGCTACAGCTGCACTCGCTCACGTTAAAACGAATATATCTACCACACCTCAATACGAAGTGACAGAAAAAGTTTGGATCCTGAGACTTATTTTGAAAATCACTAACCTTATGGTAAGGTTAGGCCAAACAAACGGAAAACTGAAAAATCGCTATAATGCACAATAGATGAGGAGGCGGAATATCCTTTGAACGGATATAGAAATGTACGCTTTAAACGACAGAGCAAATTATTACCGGTGCTGGTGCTGCTTACAGCGGTCATTCTCGTATTGGCGGCATGTGGACAGGCCTCGAAACCAGTACCTGAAGCAGGCTCTAGTAACGGGTCTAACACGAGTCCGAATACAGCCTCAGAGAATCGTGATGAGAATACGGCTCCCTCTGAGGATGAGGGGGAAGAAGAAGCTCAGCAGGAAGCAAGCCAGGACGAAACAGACCCGGTAAAGAAGAAGCTGCAGCAGCTAACGCTGGAAGAAAAAGTGGGTCAGATGATTCTTGCTGGTGTGCAGGGAACGGCGCTGGATGAGCAGGCGAAACAAATGATTGCTGACCAGAAGATTGGCGGCATTATTTTCTACGCGAGCAACGTAACAACGCTTCAGGGAACGGCTGCTTTTGTACAATCGATCAAACAGACGAATGGGCATAATCCGGTTCCCATCCTGATGAGTGTCGATCAAGAGGGCGGCAAGGTAAGCCGAATGCCAGACACGGTCGAGTCCATTCCATCTAATCGAAAAGTAGGCAAAACGAATGATACAGCACTTGCTGAGGAGATGGGCACACTGCTGGCGAGACAGATCAAACTTGCGGGTTTTAATGTTGATTTTGCTCCTGTACTGGATATTAACAGTAATCCGAAGAATCCAGTCATCGGGGATCGATCCTTCGGCACTACGGCTGACCTTGTTACACGTATGGGGATTGCCGAGATGAAGGGCCTGCGTAGTGAAGGCGTTATCCCGGTAGTGAAACATTTCCCTGGTCACGGTGATACTTCAGTAGACTCCCATCTGGACCTGCCCGTGGTGAATAAATCGGAAAAGCAGCTTGCGGAACTGGAGTGGATTCCATTTCAGGCGGCGGTGAAAGAGAATGCCGAGGCGGTAATGGTTGCCCATATTTTATTTCCCAAGCTGGATTCGGAATATCCGGCTTCCTTATCTAAAATAATTATTGGGGATCATCTGCGCGAAAAGCTTAAGTATGATGGTGTAGTGATCACAGACGACTTAAGCATGGGAGCGATCTCCAAAAACTACCCATTGAACAAGGCTGCAGTTGCAACCGTTCAAGCGGGAAGTGATATTTTGCTGGTGGCTCACAGTTATGAAAGTGCCAGAACGATTTTCGACACATTAATCAGTGCCGTGAAGTCAGGCGAAATTAAGGAATCCCGTATTGATCAGAGTGTATATCGTATTTTGGCATTGAAGCAGCATTACAAGTTATCGGACGATCAACAGGCCGCCGGAGATGTGAAACAGTTAAACGCAGATATTCGAAGCTGGCGCAAGCAGGTCGATGCCCGCTGATCTATCCTGTGTTATGATTTGGCTATGAGTAGAGGGGAATGTGCTATCATAACAGGTTAGAGGAGAGAGTTTTTCATGTATACCATTATGATTATCGAGGATGATCCCAAGATCGCGGGACTACTAAAATCACATATTGAACGTTACGGTGACCGAGCTGTATTAGTTGAGGACTTTGAGCAGGTGGCGGAACAATTCAAGCAGATCCAGCCTCATGTCGTTTTACTGGATATCAACTTACCGAGCTATGACGGGTTTTACTGGTGCAGACAGATCCGCACGATATCGACATGTCCCATTTTGTTTATTTCTGCAAGGAGCGGCAAGATGGATCAGGTTATGGCACTGGAGAACGGGGCCGATGATTATATTACCAAGCCGTTCGAACATGAGATTGTTATGGCTAAAATTCGCAGTCAGCTGCGCCGGGTGTATGGAGATTATGCTGTCCATGATGAAGAGCGTAAGGTCGAACTGAACGGACTTGTGGTGTATTTGGAGAGGCTCGAAATTGAACTCGGCGATCAGAAAGTGCAGCTAACCAAGAAGGAAACGATTTTACTAGAGACGCTGATGCGCCGCAGTCCAAAGCTGGTCAGTCGGGAAACGATCCTGGAGAAGCTCTGGGATGACTCGTTTGTGGATGATAATACACTTAGCGTCAATATTACTCGGGTACGCAAACGTCTTGCCGAACTGGGTATTACCGATGCGCTGGAAACGGTGAGAGGCTCCGGATACAGGCTGATTAATAACTGGAAAGCAGCATCATCGTTATGAAGCTGTTTATCCGAGAACATCTCGCTTTGACGTGCTGGGTGGTAGCGATGATGCTGACTGTGGTAGCGGTCTTCTGGTACGATGGATACGATCATTGGAAGACGGCCCTGTACGCTGTGGGACTAGGATTGTTTCTGTATGCCGGGTATCTGGTGTATCGCTACATGTCACACCGAGCTTTTTACAGCCGGATGACACAGCCGGTGAATTCGCTAAATGAATTGGTAGCGTTACATGAAACAGCGCCGCTATCAGCCTCCTTGGAGAAACTGCTGGATTCCCAGTATGGGCAGTATCACGCACATTTGAGCCGTCTGGAACAGAAGCAGCAGGAATATCTTACGTTTATGAACCAGTGGGTACACCAGATGAAAACACCGTTATCGGTCATTGAGCTGACGGTGGAAGAGCAGGAGGACGATGATGCTCGTTTTCGCAGTATTCGTGAGGAAGCAGATCAGATGCGCCGGGGATTGGAAACGGTTCTATATGTCGCAAGGCTGGATACCTTCGAGCAGGACTTCAGCGTTGAGCCGGTTGAACTCCGGGCGGTAGGTGAAGAAGCGATCCATGAGTTGAAACGATTTTTCATTCGCAACCATGTGTATCCCGAGATGCAGATTGATGCTTCGCTGGCGGTGCAGTCTGATGCAAAATGGCTTCGATTTGTGCTGGTACAAGTGTTATCCAATGCTATTAAATATGCAGCAGGCAGTGAACAGAAAGTGCATCTTCGCGCCTACAGAGCGGAGTACAACATTGTACTGGAAGTTCAGGATCATGGGATTGGCATCCCCAAATCGGACCTCAATCGGGTGTTCAGACCTTTTTTCACCGGGGAGAACGGAAGGCATTTTAAGGAATCTACAGGCATGGGGCTGTACATCGCGAAAGAAGTGCTGACACGTATGAATCATCAGATTGAGCTTGAATCGGTGTATGGGGAAGGAACAACCGTGCGAATCACATTTCCGACATGAACGGAAGAAATCATGAATGTCATCCTGAAGAATTATAAATGAGTTGAATATGAGCTGCATGTGAATGATCACGACGCCTTTTGCCTAGATGCGAGGAAGGCGTCTTTTTCTCGTGATTTCTGAGAGGTGCGGAACCTTACAATATTGTCACGTTGGTGAAAGGTTAACCCATAGGAGAATGAGTGGGGTTTCAGGTAGACTGAAGTCAGAAGGTTAGCTAGAAGATAAATACGAAGTAGTTAAAATGAGACGTTAATCGTTAAAGGAGTTGTACGTATGGAGATATGTTCCGTCAAACAGATCAGCAAAATTTATAAAGGGATTGTATCCTATGAAGCCTTATCAGGCATTGACCTCAGTATTCAAAAAGGAGAATTTGTCGGTATCATGGGGCCATCCGGCAGCGGCAAAACAACGCTGCTGAACATGATTTCAACGATTGATCATCCCACTTCAGGGGAACTGCAAATCGCAGGTCAGAACCCGTTTGAGCTGGATTCGGATCAGCTGGCTTTGTTCCGTCGCAGAGAGCTGGGCTTTGTCTTTCAATCGTTCAACCTGCTCAATACATTGACGGTAAAGGAAAATATTGTGCTGCCTTTGACTCTGGATGGCGTTTCAGTTCAAGAGATGAACGAACGAGCAGCAGATCTGGCAGGCAAGCTGGGCATTGAAAGTATTCTGAACAAACGCACGTATGAAATTTCGGGAGGTCAGGCGCAGCGAACAGCGATTGCCCGGGCTTTGATCCATTCTCCCAAGCTGATTCTAGCGGATGAGCCGACAGGCAATCTGGATTCCAAGGCAGCCAAGGATGTGATGGAGATTCTCGAAAAGCGCAATCGAGAGGATCAAGCGACGATGCTGCTCGTAACCCATGATGCTGTGGCAGCCAGTTTCTGCAGCCGAGTGGTCTTCATTAAGGATGGTCAGTTATATAACGAAATTCATTACGGTGATAATCGGGCGGCCTTCTATCAGAAAATTATTAATGTATTATCCCTGATGGGAGGCTCCGGACATGAATTTTCGCCAGTTCGCCATTAATAACGTTGTTCGAAACAAACGGATTTATCTGGCTCATTTTCTAAGCAGCACATTCTCGGTCATGATCTTTTTTATCTATGCCCTGCTGCTGTTTCATCCAGACTTAAAAGATGGTTTGAAAGGTTCGTCACAGACGGTGACGGTGCTTGCCAACCAGGGACTGATGATTGCCGAAATCATTATTTTCATATTCTCTTTCCTGTTTCTGCTGTATTCGGTCGGTTCATTTCTGAAGACTCGGAAGAAGGAATTTGGTATCTTCCTGATCCTCGGCATGACTCGGAAACAGATGAACCGGCTTTTGTTTATGGAAAATATGTGTATTGGCTTAGCCTCCATCGTGGCAGGTATCGGACTTGGACTCATATTTGGTAAATTAGTTTTGCTCATTTGCGGTTCCATGCTTGCGGTGGAGAATAGTCTGAAATTTTATTTTCCTCTCAAAGGAATCCTCTTAACAGCTGGAGCGTTTCTGCTGCTCTTTGTGGTCATTGCTCTATCATCGTCATTGTTGATCCGTAAGGGAACGCTGATTGATCTGGTGAAGTCGGAGGAAAAACCAAAGCCTGAACCTAAAGCATCAAGCTTGCTTGCGCTGCTCTCAATTGTGTTGATTGGTGGAGGATATACCGGCGTATTTATTTTTGCTTGGGGTTCGTATATTTTCCCTTTGCTTTTTGGCAGTGTGCTTAGTGTTATTGCAGGTACGTATCTACTGTTTACGCAGCTTAGCGTGTATGTCATTCGGGCACTGAAAAAGAATGAAGGGTTATTTTTACGTAAAACCAATCTGCTCTTCCTGTCCGAGCTTACCTATCGCATGAAAGATAATGCCGTGATGTTTTTTATGGTCAGTGTTATCTCTGCTTCCGCGTTTACAGGCATTGGCAGCATGCTGACTATAGGTGATCCAAGGCTGTCTTCCATGACGAATCCATATGCTTTTACTTATACGAACTCAGGCTTTACGGATTCAGCGGTCATTGATCGTCAGATCCGAAAAATTGAAGAGACCCTGGTTAATCGCGAAGTTCCATATGTGAAAGGTAGTTATCAGCCACTCTATGAGAACAATAACAACTATATCGTAAAACTCAGTGAATATAACCGACTCGCCAAAGCACTTGGTTATGAAGAACGGGTACTGGATCGCAATGATCTGGCGTTTAATACAGCACCCAATATTACAGCACGCAATAAACTGTTAGATACGAAAGAGGACAGTTACCCATACTCCGCTGACTTGTATGTTGGTGAACAGCAGCATATACAAGTGCAGATGCTGCCACCGGCAGCCGATATCGTGTTTCCGATGGATGGTGAGGCGGGCGTCTACGTTGTTTCTGATGACCTGTATTCCAAGATTCGAGAAGCATACATTGCAGAGATTAAGATGGATATTGATTTTTACTCCGATCAGACGACGTTTTTTGTGGTAAAAGACTGGATGTCGACGCGCAGTTTTGCTCCGGAATTGCTGGAGACGATTGAGAAAGACCGCCCGGAGAAGGGATATGTTCAGTTCAATTCTCTTGTCGTGGACTGGCTGAATAATAAACAAACCAATGGCATTATTCTCATCGTAAGTGGATTGATCGGTATCGTATTCTTCACCTTCGCGGCGAGTTTCACCTATTTCAGGCTGTATGCAGATTTGGAGCGAGATGAGGCACAGTATCGCATGATTGGGAAAATGGGACTCAGCCGCCCGGAACTTCGCAAAATCGTAACAAGACAGCTGCTGCTTATGTTTTTCCTGCCGCTTCTGGTAGCATTAATTCACAGCACGGTGGCATTTACGGCGCTCTATCAGTTGGTTCAGTTCTCCGTTCTGGAGCACAGCCTTCGTATCTTCATGGTGTTTGTCTCGATGCAGATTGTATTCTTTGCACTGGTACGTTGGCGTTATCTGCGTCATATGTATTCAAAGCTGGTGTAAATGAGCAGTGCACATAATATACTTCACCGCTTTTATCAGCCTTGGCCGGGAGGTCAGGGCTTTTTCTTTTTTAGGTAAGATCGAAATAAGGAAGATATAAGCAGCACATAAGATAGAAGGAATAGTAGGAATGAAGGGAGTTGTTATATAGTAATAATAAATAGACACAAGATAGAAGCAGAATAAAGAATGGCGATGTGGAGGGGAAATTATTGTTTAAAGGCAGCTCGTTTGTCCGGTTTAGTATTGCACTGGCCCTAATTTTGGTTAATATCTATTTATTATCACGTGTGAGCTTTATCTTTCAGCCGCTTGTCACAATGGTTACGGTGATTACCGTGCCGATGATGCTGTCCGTATTCTTTTATTACCTGCTGCGGCCGCTCGTGAAAACGATGGAGCAGTTAAAATATTTGAATCGCACACTGAGCATTTTGCTGATTTACGTCGTGGCTCTTGCACTGGGCGTCCTGTTTATTGTAGGGTTGTGGCCATCGCTGCGTGAGCAGCTGGTTAATCTGGTAGAGAATGCCCCCAATCTGCTGAACTCACTCAGTCTGCAGCTAAGAGAACTGGAGCAGAACGGAGCGATTCAGGCGCTGTTCCCGAACGATACGACACCATTATCACAGGTTACAGAGTACATCAATAAAGGTTTTACGTTTGTAACCAATTATGTGAGCGGACTGATCTCGCTCATTTCCGGTTTTGCAATCATCCTGTTTACATTTCCGATCATTCTCTTTTATATGCTGAAACAGGACAAGCTGTTTGGACGTAAACTGGTGAACATTGCCCCTAAACGTTTCCAGAAGGACAGCCGTGAAGTGGTGCTTGAGATCGATCAGGCTTTAAGTGGATTTATTGTAGGTAGAGTATTAGTCAATCTTGCTCTTGGAGTGCTGATGTATATTGGTTTTCTGCTCATTGGCCTTCCGTATGCGCTGCTGTTGACCGTGGTGGCGGTGATCATGAACTTTGTACCTTTCATCGGAGCCATTGTGTCTTCCATTCCTATCGTGATTATGGGGCTGGTCGTATCACCATCGGTTGCCATCTGGTCACTGGTTATCATTCTCGTATCCCAGCAGATTCAAGATAATCTCGTTGCGCCGTACGTATTCGGAAAAAAGCTGGATATCCACCCGCTGACGACCATTATACTTGTCCTCGGTGCCGGGGATCTGGGCGGAATTATCGGTATTCTCGTTATTATTCCAGTGTATATGATTGTAAAAATATTGCTGGTTCGAATCTATCAGATGTTCTTCAAAGAGAAGTGGCAGAACGCCTAACACCCTTCGCTAACGCACTTAGAGTGCAGAAATGTAACTGTGCGTAAACCGTGGTAGAATAGAAGGGATAACATCCATACTTAGAACATCCCCAAAAAAAGATCATAAGGAGAGGAACTTATGTCTGAAATGATTGAGAAAAAAGTACCGGAAGCAGAATATATTGCACCTCCAGCGGTTCAGTTAGGGACAATCCATATTTCCAATGACGTCGTGTCTAAACTTGTAGGTATGGCAGCACAAACGACTCCAGGTGTGTCGTCCATGTCGGTCGGATTGACGGAAGGGCTTGCCAAGAGCATTAGCGGCAAAAGTCTGCAAAAAGGAATCGACGTTCATATTCAAAATGATGAAGCGTCGATTCAGCTGCGCATTAATGTGCAGTACGGACGCAAAATGCACGAGGTCTGCCAGGAACTGCAGCATAATGTACAGCAGGCGGTGGAGCAGATGGCAGGCGTAATCGTAAAAGAAGTTAAAGTGCAGGTTGTAGGCATTGCCATGCCTGAAAACGTGTAATTTTTACCGAGATTCTATCCAATTTCATATCATGATAGACAGCATCTTCCTGTATAGCGTTTACGGAGAAGGTGCTGTTTTGTTTTTACGATAATAGGTTGGAGCCTCACCCATTACTTTTTTGAACATTTTGGAGAAAAGAAGCTGGTCTGAATAACCGACGGAACGCGCGATATCGCCGATGCTCAGGTTAAGATCCATCGTCAGTTCGGCTGCCCTGCGCATACGGTAATGGACGAGATAAGATTGGATGCTGCTTCCGATCTGCTCTTTGAAGAGTGAGCACAGATAGCTGCGTCTGCAGCCCGACATGGGAAGCAATGGACTGAACGGTAACGGCGTTAGCATAATTCATTTCGATAAAATCAATGACCTGCGTAACATACGTTTCTTTACCATAATCTACGGCAGGCTGCAGGTTCTCGGCATGAGCATGATCAATCAGAATCGCGAAAAATTGATACAGCCACCCCGTCATACTGATCTCCCAGCCTTTGTGTGCAGTTCGGGAATGAACAATCCGGTGCAGACATGAGCGCATCTCATCGTCTTCATCACCGAGATCAAAGACAGGATGCAGCTCAGACATACCGGCCTGCTGTAAAAAGGAAGCACTGTGGGTACCCTGAAATGCAACCCAGCTGTATTCCCAGGGATCATGCAGATCTGCTTTGTAATGTACAACGGAGTGAGGAACGATGAGGAAGCCTTGACCTTTGTGCAGATGATACGTCCTGCCCGAAACTTCAAAAGTACCCTTGCCCTGCAGCACATAATGAATTTTATAGTAGTCTCTCATCGCCGGGCCAAAATGGTGTCCAGGTGTACAGGCCTCTGTGCCATAATGAAGGAGCTGCAGCTCCTGAGAATGATTGTTTTTGAACATATACGTAATCACGGCGTTCACCTCTGTGTGAGTTGGTCAATTCTTGCATTTTAACATATCTAAGGTTTGAAATGGTACTTTATTTCAAATGTGAATGAGATCATAACAATCATTGTTCCATATCATTATAGTGATAAACCATACCGTTCTTACAGGATAATGACTAAGATGAAAGGGAGTTATGGCTTGACCAACCTTACAGAAAAGAGTGAATAAGAATGCCTTATATTGCGAATGAACAACGATATGATGACATGAACTATGTACGTTCCGGTAAATCCGGCATTAAACTGCCGCAGATTGCACTCGGGTTATGGCAGAATTTTGGCGGCAACCGGACGCAGGATGTACAGGAAGAGATGATTTTACGTGCGTTCGATCTTGGAATCACCCATTTTGATCTTGCCAATAATTACGGACCACCCCCGGGATCGGCAGAAGAGAACTTTGGTGTGATCTATCACAAACATCTGCGTCCCTACCGGGATGAGCTGCTGATCTCCTCCAAGGCGGGATATCATATGTGGAACGGTCCATACGGGGAGTGGGGTTCCCGCAAAAACCTGATCGCCAGTCTTGATCAAAGCCTGCGCCGAATGGGACTGGACTATGTGGACATTTTCTATCATCACCGCCCAGACCCCGATACACCGCTGGAAGAGACGATGATGGCGCTTGATCACATCGTACGTCAAGGAAAAGCGCTCTATGTGGGCTTGTCCAACTATAATGCACAACAGACCCAGGAAGCAGTGACTATTTTGCGTCGACTCGGAACACCTTGTCTGGTTCATCAGCCAAACTACTCGATGTTAAACCGCTGGATTGAGGATGGGCTGCAGGATGTACTGGATGAGCAGGGTGTAGGCTCCATCGCCTTTTGCCCACTCGGTCGCGGTCAATTAACCAATAAATATGTGGACAAAATTAAAGCGGAACGCAGCAATCCAACCGGAACGCTGAAAAAAGAGTCTTATACCGATGAACGCATTGCTAAATTTGAAGCGCTGCAAGCGATAGCGGAGCGGAGAAACCAGACCCTTTCCCAGCTTGCACTCAACTGGGTATTACGCGGTAACCGGGTTACGTCTGCATTAATCGGAGCCAGCAGGGTATCCCAGATCGAAGAGAATGCTGCTGCGCTTAAAGCTCCTGAACTCACAGCGGCAGAGCTGAGTGAGATCGATTCCATCTTGGATGGAATTGGAAATTATCCTTGGTGAATGTCATAACAAGTATAACGAGTACCTTTTCTCTATGGAGAAGAGGTGCTTTTTGTATGGTGCGGGGGGAGGAAACTGGCATAAGCGTCAGTCTAACGTTTATACTGGAATAATTCGTTATGGGAGCAGCAGGAAAAGAAAGGGGAATGTCTTATGGAATTTTATCGATTTGATCAAGAGGTTGGCATGCAGATTACGAAATTTGACTCCAACTTTGTGATGTCCCGCCTCATTCAAACCAGCAAAGATGCACATATAGGCTGCATGCATTTACCGGCTAATGGTGTTGTCGGGTATCATCAGGCAGTTTCACCGCAGCTCATGATCATTATGTCAGGGGAGGGTCAAGTCAGAAGCGGGAACGGAAATGAGGTTCGTGTGAAAGCGGGAGAGGCTGTTTTCTGGGCAAAAGAAGAATGGCATGAAACCAAAACGGCAGCTGGCTTGACGGCGATTGTGATAGAGAGCGATGAATTAACGCCTGCGGTACACATGCCTGTGAGAGAACCAATTTCTGAATGAGCGGAGGGTTTTGGTGTTCGATTTTGGAGGATACTTCTAAAAAGACGTGAATGACCAAAACGGAGAAGCGGTGTGTGAATAAAGCGTTCTCTTATATTCTTTACAAAAAAGTGCGCTGTTCATAGTACCTGGTCCTAGGATTTGATGTATAATATAATGACGCTGTATAAGTTGAACTATTTTTAGACAAAGAAACGACGAGGACAGAAAAAAGCTGAAAAAGCAAAGCGTTCGCCTGAAAGCTTTCTAAAAAAAGCGAAGTGTCCGTGTAAACCATCTTTGGTTCAATTTGTATATATTTGAATGATAAAGGAGAGGCTCCATGTGAATTTTGAACAGTGGATTGCGCCTGAAACCTATAACTTGACATCCGAGATGGAGAATCACCCGTCAGATCGGATTGCACTTAGATGGCTCAGCGATCAACAGGAAGTGGAAGAGATTACGTATGGTGATTTATTGAAGCAGGCCAACCGTCTGGCCGGAGGCCTGCGTGAGCTTGGACTGGTGAAAGGTGATCGGGTGCTGGTCATGGTACCACGCCGAATTATTGCCTATGTCATATACATTGCTTGTCTGAAACTTGGCATCTCGGTGATCCCATCTTCGGAGATGCTGCGTGCAAAAGATTTGGAGTATCGTCTGCGGCATTCCTCAGCAAAGGCTGTAATCGTATGGTCCGAGACAACATCCGAAGTGGAAAAAATGAATGCCGACTTACCAGCGCTTGCTTATCGTATCGTGGCATCACCTGACGGTGACCATACCGTGCCGGGTGAAGGCTGGGTTAACGTACATCAATTGATGCAGAATCAGCCGGAAGAAATGGCCGCCGTACAGACGCATCGCGATGATATGGCGATTTTGGCTTATACCTCCGGAACAACGGGAAATCCCAAAGGAGTCGTACACAGCCACGGCTGGGGCTATGCTCATCTGCGCATTGCATCGTCGTTATGGCTGGATATTCAGCCTTCGGATACGGTTTGGGCAACCGCAGCGCCTGGGTGGCAAAAATGGATCTGGAGTCCGTTCCTGTCCGTACTCGGAAGAGGCGCAACAGGCCTCGTATACAACGGCTCATTCCAGCCTAGACGTTATCTGGAGTTGATGCAGGAGCATCACATTAACGTGCTCTGCTGCACGCCAACCGAATACCGCCTGATGGCCAAAACGGATGATCTTGGCCGCTATGATTTATCCCGTCTGCGCAGCGCAGTATCTGCCGGCGAACCGCTGAATCAGGAAGTCATCGAGATCTTCCAGCGCCATTTCGATCTGACCATCCGGGATGGATACGGTCAGACGGAAAGCACACTGCTGATCGGCAGTTTGAAGGATGCACCTGTACGCATTGGTTCCATGGGACAGTCCATTACTCCGGGACTCATCGAGATCATCGGTGAAAATGGACAACCGCTGCCTGCCGGCGAAGTGGGTGACATTGCTGTGCATCAGGATATGCCGGCCTTGTTCCGTGCGTATTATGAAGATGAAGGACGTAAGGAAGCGAATCAGCGTGGAGAATATTTTGTCACAGGTGACCGGGCGAGCAAAGATGAGGAAGGTTACTTCTGGTTTGAAGGGCGGAGTGACGATATCATCATCAGCTCGGGATATACAATTGGTCCGTTTGAGGTAGAGGAAGCACTCATGAAACATGCCAGTGTGAAGGAATGTGCTGTCGTTGCAAGCCCGGATGAAATTCGGGGTAATGTGGTCAAAGCGTTTGTGGTGCTGCGAGATGCATCGCAGGCTTCCACCGAACTGGCGCATGAGCTGCAGAGACATGTAAAGGAATGGACAGCCCCTTATAAATACCCGCGCAAAATTGAATTTGTGACGGATCTGCCAAAAACGAATTCGGGCAAAATTCGCCGGATCGAACTGCGTGAGCAGGAAAAACGCAGCAGGTAGTTCACATCGTGTGGATCTCTGGAGTACAGCCAAACTAAATCTAATCGAAGCAGGAGTTGATATTCACATGAGTTCATTTGAGCAGTCTTTTGCAAAATCGTTGGAACAATATGCTGAACTGGTAGTTAAAGTCGGAGTAAACATTCAAAAGGGACAAGACCTGCTGGTGACAGCCCCAATCGAAACGCTGGAGTTTACCCGTCTGATCGTTGAAAAAGCTTATGCAGCCGGGGCCCATTATGTACAAGTGGATTTCGAGGACGATCACATTACACGCAGCCGGTTTGAGCATGGATCGGACGATAGTTTTGACTATTATCCGGCATGGAAAGGGGACATGATGGAACGGTTCGCTGAAGCCGGGGGAGCGACACTGACCATTAAAGTACCAGACCCGGATCTGTATAACGGGATTGAAGCGGCTAAGGTATCGCGTGCAACGAAAGCAGCGGCGGAAGCGCGTAAAGGATATTCCAAGTACACCCGTAACCATGAAATTAGCTGGTGTCTGATCAAGGCCCCAACGAAAGCATGGGCAAATAAAGTATTTGCCGATATTCCTGAGAAGGATCGTATTAACGTTATGTGGGATACGATCTTCAAGATGAATCGTGTGGATGGCGGCGATGCCGTACAGAACTGGAGAGATCATCTTGAGACGCTGAATAAGATGAGTGAAGTGCTGAATGAGAAAAATTACAAGAGCCTGCACTATCGTGCACCTGGTACCGATCTGAAGATTGAACTGGTTAATGATCATATCTGGGGCGGCGGTGGCAGCGAAAACAAACAAGGGGTCTACACCGTAGCCAATATGCCGACAGAAGAAGTGTTCACGATGCCTAAGCGCAGCGGTGTGAACGGGTATGTGAGCAGTACGATGCCGCTGAACCTGAATGGACAGTTGGTAGACCAGATGCGTATCACATTTAAAGAGGGTCAGGTTGTTGCGTATACAGCGGCTTCTGGCGAGGAGCACTTGAAAAATCTTTTTGCGACAGATGAAGGTGCTCGTTATCTGGGAGAAGTGGCGCTTGTACCCCATAATTCCCCAATCTCGAATCTGAACCGTATTTTCTACAATACCGGCATTGATGAAAATGCATCCTGCCATCTGGCGGTTGGAAGTGCATATCCGTTCAATATGAAAAATGGCACAACGATGTCGAATGAAGAGCTGTTGAAACATGAATGCAATGTCAGTCTTACACATGTTGATTTTATGATCGGTTCCGCTGAATTGGACATCGACGGAGAGTTGCAGGACGGTACGATTGAACCTGTATTCCGTAAAGGAAACTGGGCATTTTAATTGAGTTTATGAAGAAATTGAAGTTGGTAAGAAAGACACGAACGATAAATTATAAAGTTGAATGGTACCTGTTAAAAAGGTATGATATGAACCTATGATTTGAACCGACGAAAAGTGACTTCGATCTCGAAGTCACTTTTTTTCTCAATCCAGAAGCAGGGGCATTGGATGAGATCATTCTGTTTTTGGGGATAAAGGCCATTTTCAGAGTTTGAAAAATCGCTTTATTTGGTTGTTACAGGAACACAAAGCTCGCATAAATGCTGATTCAGGAGCCGCGGACGATATCTTTCAATAACCGGTTTATCATCCATGCGATAGCCTTCTGCCTGTAATCGCGGAATCATATCGTTCCAGGCATTTTGTATGCCCTCGGCCGTATGCGGAACTGTGAAAATGAGATAGCTTCCTCCCGGAAACCTGCCGACGTTAATCTCAAAGCCAGTATCCTTGCTGTTATCCTTATCTAGATGAAAATGATCCTCAATCACGATACACGCATCGTATCTGCAGAGCTGGGGCAGGACTGCTGCTGGATGATCCTGAGGAATACCGAACAAAACAGCATCTTCATTCAGCAGCTTGTTCTGGTCCGCCCATTGTTTCAGCTTTTCCATGGTCTGAATGTTGGAGGGTCCATAAGGTCCAGTTTGGCGAACATAAGCCATTCTAGCGGGTTGAATCTGCTCCAGATATACATTTTTCTTATCCATGATCATCATCCTTTTCAAGTATAATGCCTACCTCAAGCATGCTAACATGTTATAAAAAAAATTGCATAATCTTTTTCTTGAAAAGGTGGTAACCCCGCTGCATTATGCAGTCGCAGCACCGAAATGATAGCGCGGTCTCATTGAAAAGCTTCGCTGGAACTCATAGAATAATATGGATAGATTGCATATGCTGGAAACTCACAAGTAAGCATTAAGAGAGGAGATTCGGACATGAGTATAGATATAACGAATGCTTTTACGGACGAACTTTTCAGACAATACATAGTAGAGCATTTTTGTGATCAACGAGGATATATTCTGGAACAGGATGTAGGTGGAGTAGAGACACTGCAGCTCCCAAAAATCGGCATAAAGAGCCTTCAAGGGATTGAATATTTCAGGGAGCTTCGGCTGCTGGATTGTGCATATAACGCGCTGACCAACCTGCAGATTGAACATAATCTGAAGTTGAGAACGTTATTATGCAGAGAAAATCAGCTTCTTGAGCTGCAGCTTCATGCGAATACGGAGCTGGAGACACTTGATTGCAGCTTCAATCGCCTGCGCAAACTTGACGTATCCCATAATCACAGGCTTGTATCGATTGAATGCCAGTGGAATCTGTTATCCGAACTGAAAGTCGGTCATCTAACCTATTTAGAGAAACTTGCCTGCAGTTACAATACGCTTTTCTCGCTGGATACGGCTGATCATAACCAGCTGTTTCATCTGGACTGTGCCAACAATGACCTTATCCAGCTGGATGTGACAGGCTGCCCGGCTCTGATCGAACTTCGCTGTCATCACAACCATCTCAAAAGCTTGGACCTTCAGTCCAATATTAGGCTGGAGAGTGTGCGCTGTTTCCATAATCATATCCGTGAACTGCATCTTCATCCCCTTACGGAGCTGGTGGAGCTGTATTGTTCCGAAAATAAACTGAAGTCGCTGGATGTAAGCCGGAATGCCAAGCTGAAGCACATCCAGTATGGAGATAATCTAATCGTTGAACCCGCTCATGAAGTTCCGGGTATGGGAACGTTTGAATATGACAGTGAAACGACACTTTATTACATGAACATGAACCTGCAGCATGAGAAGAGAGAGCTGCGGATCAACGTTCAGATCTCAACGAAGTCAGGCATGCAGGCTGTATCTCCTTACCTTGAAGCTGCCTGGACACAGTGGGACCATTTATGTGAACGTGCACTTCATGTTATTGCCGAGGCTAATCCTGAGGAGGATGTAAGTGAATTGCTCTTGGCTGATGCGGCATTTGAAGCCGATGGCAGCCTAAAGCTCGGGTTTGATGCAGGGGACACGCCAGCCGGACAGCTCTATATCTACGCTGCATTTGATAACAATCTTCACATTTCGGATGAATTGATCTATGAAATGTATTGAAGTGCATGCAGTGATGCATGATTGAGAAGACGTGATTAAGCAGCTGAGAATGCGCAGAGAGAATTCATGATAAATAAACCGAATTATGCAGACGGTTTATTCATGAAGAGCATTCGGGACCATTCCGTGGGCAACCTGCTGCTGTTAATGACAAAAAGCCACGGATTCGTGGCTTTTTAAGAGCTGTCTTATTGAAGATGATGCGATAATAAATTATTCGGCGTTCATTTTATTAAAGCTGACATATTCGTGAATAGGCTTGCGATATCCGCGAGGGCGCTGTTTGGATTCAGACTTTTTGCCGATTGTAATCAGCATGGCAGGTACGTAGTGGTCTGGAATGTTGAGGCTCTGCTCCAGCTCTTCCGCATCAAATCCGATCATCGGGCACGTATCCCAGCCGCGGTCCTGTGCAATCAGCATGAACTGCATCGCTGACAGGCTGGCGTTACGAATCGCATCCTCGCGTTGGAAAAAGCGGCCGCGAGTTTCGTAAAATTCAGCAACACTCTGTGATTCCTGCTCATATTGAAAAGGCGTCAGTGCTCCCAGGTTAAGCAGTCCCTCGTTAATGGTCCGAATATGATGGTGTGCGTGAACATCACCCAGCACTACGATGACTGCGGATGCTGTTTTCACTTTATACTGCTGCGAAGCTTCATATATCTTCTCTTTTTGCGTGTCATCGGTTAAAACAAGATAATGGGTATGCTGCAGATTAAATGCGGACGGGGCAAATTTGTTTAAGGCAAACATCTCTTCCAGTTCTGATTCCGAAATTTCAATTCCTTCTTCAAAAATAACAGCCGATCTGCGGTTCTTAATCAAATGGTCTAATTCGCTCATGGATGTGTACCTCACTTATGTATAGTTTGCCTGCTTATAAAGTGAATATAGCATACTTGGTTACTTTATGTAAGTATTATTTTTGAATAAGACAAGATATGCTCGCCATACGCTAGTAGAAAACAGCAGAGGTGAGCTATGATATCATTCATCCGCAGATTAAAATCAGCACGCCACCATCATGAATTTCGAGTATATGTCTTTGAATCCTCTTCGCTCAAACGGTTTGTAGTGGTGGAAATCATACTGGGGTATCTTGTATACGAAATAGCCCTTTATCTGTGTCACAATGATTTATTGGCAGGAGCAAGCTCTTGGGCAGGTACTGAAGGTGTGAAACGGCTGCCGCTTTTGTTTCGGCGTATTGTGGGAGTTTGAGTAGAGTAACGGTGTATAAGCTTTCAACTGCGATCCAGGAAAGACATGTCTGGAATACATTTGCAGCGTAAGAGTGCAAACAGACTTTATATCGAGTAGACTCGCGGAGTCATTGAAGCACTTGATATGAGAAGGAGCAAAACATGCCCCTTCTCGTGGTTCCTTTTACCGATACAAAGTGCATCAGCTTCAAGTGCAGCCCAAATGGCTTACAGAAAAAACATAGATTTGAACAAAGCATCAATACCGTTAAATGTTTATTTAGCACGCTCCAGATATTGTTCTAAGGTGAGCTTCTGGTTGGTGATCTCACCAGCAATATATACACCCACGTAACGAACATGCCACGGTTCATAAGAATAGCCGGTTAGTTTCTCCTGGTCTTTGCCGTAACGGATAATAAAACCGTATTTGTGGGCATTGGCTTTCAGCCATTTGCCTTCCTTGGTGTTTCCAAAGCTTTGCTGCAGATCATAACCAGCCGAAGCGCTGGAAATATCCATAGCAAGTCCGGTCTGATGTTCGCTCTGTCCCGGGCGGGCACTCGTTTTGTTAGCAGCTGCTTCGCCTTTGATGCTCGCATTCCGGTCAAAGATCGATTTTTGGGTTGCGTACGAACGATAGCCGGAGACGGCTTTGATATCGATACCGTCTTTTTTGGCTGCAGCAAACAATTTCTCAATGGCGGATGCTGCCACTTTGCGAATTTGCTTTTTCGGGCTGGAGCCGGAGAAGCTGAACGGGATGTTAGGAACAACCAGATCTTTCGGTTCATATGTGGATGGCAGGTTCCGCTTTTTATTGACGAGCACAACCGTGCTGAAGAGATTTGTCACCGTCGCTAAGCCTTTGCTCGGGGTCGTTATGGTACGGCTTGGTGCATTATCCTGCAGGAAACGGGAGAAACTTGAGCTTGCCGCAGAAGCGGGTGGGTTGAGCACTTGGCTAATAGGCAGCCCAGTAAAGGCTGTGCCTGCAAGCACCGAACTGAGAAGAAGTGTTGATATAATCGATTTGCGAGTAAAGGATGGCATTATGGAAGTTCCTCCTTGGAATATATGAATCTATAAACCAAGTATACTTGAGGAATATATCCATAGGTTCTCCAAATGTTTCCGACTTGTAAACAAAGTTAGCGAGAATCTCTTTTTCTCATATAGCGGCGCTGTTCAACTGGGCCGGAGTAGAAGCCAAAAAGAAAGTGGGAGTGAAGCACAAAGAGTAAAGTCGCAGTGTAATTTCTCACCGCGTGCAGCTCCCGGCACGCGGTGCCTGTTTCATGACAAGAGTGGACTTACAAAGGGCTTACAAGTTACAAGCGTTGGATGCACTCGGGGTCCCGACGGCTGCCTTGCGTGCATCACGGAGGCGGAGGTTGCTGCTGATTACACCGGAATCACTGCTCAGCACGAAAGCAGGGTAGTTTTCTTGTGCGTCGAGCTTCATGTTGGGTTCCAGATTGAGCTGGTGTTTGGGATCTACATAGAATGGAACAAGGTTGGTTTCAATCTGTTCATCGAGCGCGGCAGGTTCGTCTGCAATGAGTAACACGACAACACCGTTACAGCCGCAGCCTTCCATATCATAAAATACTTTGAAATAACCGGGCTGATCGTTCAGACTTTTCGTCAAACGTTGTGCTGCCAGATCAGTAATTTGAATATGCATAGGGCTACACTCCTCTATTAAATAAACTCTTGGCGAATGAAAAAAATGTACTGTGCTTCTTATGCCATTATACCACTTTGTCGAAAATTAAATCATGTCTTATACTTATGAATGTACATATACATAGGCTTCACGATTCTCGATTGATGCTTATCAGGATGCTTGAACAAGGGATGATTCCGGTAAGGAGCCGCAGTTAAAAGACACGAGGTAAATATACAGCAGATGTCGAATAGGTAATTATGCTATAGAAGAAAGGGTTGAAGAACACCATGTCATCGAATTTCGTGCAGCTTCACGAAGGAAAATGGACAACTGAGCCTGTTCATACCAAGCTTGACGGGGAACGATTCATTGTACAAGCGCAGGAGGGCAGCGATTTCTGGGAGGAAACGTTCTATGGCTTCTGCCATCGAAATGGACATGCCATGCTTGCTCCTTGGGACGGTAGGGAAGCGGTTGAAGTGTCGTTTGATCTGAGTTCATTTACGGAATTGTACGATCAAGCAGGGTTAATGCTGTGGCATGGAGAGAATCAGTGGATCAAAGCCGGGGTTGAAGTCAATGATGGCGTTGTACATGTCGGTGCTGTTGTAACCGATCAGTACTCGGATTGGTCGCTTTCACCTGTGCCGGAGTGGGGAGGACGAATGGTTACAATTCGTGCGTCATACCATGAAGAGTCCGTTGTCATTCGTGCGCGTACTGACGAGCATCCATGGCGGACCATCCGGGTAGCCAGATTCGCTTATCCTTCCGACAAACACGCAGGCCCGTTCCTGTGTGCTCCCAAGCGGTCAGGGTTTGAGGTTGCTTTTACAAAATGGGCCTATACCGCTCCGGATGTGGACCTGCATACCGATCCACCCATTAACGATTAAAGACTGGACGAGCATTCTTGATTTTGAAGAATATCAGCAGATAGGTATACACCATGTTTGAAAACTTAACGGTATGTATAACAGAAGAAGCAGACTTCCTAAGAGGAATCTGCTTCTTCTGTTTTTTTCTTCTTCGTATAAGCTGCTCGTAAGTATCAACATCAGAAACAATCTTTTAAGCTCACAAGTTCATTTTCATAGATATTTGCTTGCGAGACCATAGATATTTACGTGCGTTTCCATGGATATTCACTATCTAACGCGTGAAAGTATTATGTGTAATTCCAACCTGCAGCGTGATCGGGGTAACTAACTATGAAGATGTTATTAGTTTGGCTTCTGTTCAGCATCTAAATGAATGAACCTTCGAATACCATTTTCACTGCAGCCTGTCATTTAGTCTTGGTATCTTCTTTATCGGTTGTCTCTTCGGTCCGGTTCTCTTCATTCTCCTGCATCTCGCGCATCCGCTCTTCATAATCATCGAGGAACCACAGCGGGTCCATGTTGTCTTCCTCGCCATTATAGTTAATGAGGATTTCCTCGCCAGCTTTGATGTCTTTGTATGCGTAGAAATCAAAGGTGTGATTCTCAAAGTTAATATCGTATGTGGCGTTGGGTTCATAAGAATGATTAATCAGACTGCCGTATCCCAGCAGGATGGCGGTATGATTAGCTCCGTATTCGAAGACGTAATCTTCCAGAATCGTTTTTTCAATGTGTTCGTGGTCCTCATTCGGATAAGGCACAACGGGCGCCTGATGGATCAGTTGACCTTTGGCAATATCCACTGATGCAAATACTCCGCGATTAAACTCGCCGCCATCACCCAGTTTGGACTGTTTTACTTCAATCATGACATTCACCTGATGCTCTCTCGGAGAGCTCCGTTCTATATAATGGTTATATTTCGTTTAAGGCAAAATTTTAACTCATACGCAGCGATAAGGCAACTATAACATCACTTTCATTCGCCTGCCGTATGCAGCTGCAGCATATTAGAGCATGAGTTTGAAGACACACAGGTGAATATGCATTAATTTTAAAATAGGACGTTGAGTTGTAGGGAAGATAACGCTTATAATATACAAAGAATTAAGTCTATATAGAAAAGGTGCCATGAATGAGTATATTAAATGTAGAAAAATTAAGTCACGGTTTTGGTGACCGTGCTATCTTTAACGACGTTTCATTCCGCCTGCTTAAGGGCGAGCACATTGGTCTGATCGGGGCGAATGGGGAAGGTAAATCAACCTTCATGAACATTATTACAGGCAAGCTGCAGCCGGACGAAGGTAAAGTTGAATGGTCCAAACGGATGCGTGTAGGTTACCTCGACCAGCATGCGGTGCTGAGCAAGGGACAATCGATCCGCGACGTGCTGCGAGCGCATTCCAGTACCTGTTCGACATGGAGCAGGAAATGAACGAAATGTATGGCAAGATGGGTGACGTTACACCTGAAGAACTCGAGCAGCTGCTTGAGGATGTAGGTACAATTCAGGATACGCTCACGAACCAGGATTTTTACATGATTGATGCCAAGGTAGATGAAACCGCGCGTGGTTTGGGTTTGACCGATATCGGTCTGGACAAAGACGTTAACGACTTGAGCGGAGGACAGCGGACAAAAGTGCTGCTTGCCAAGCTTTTGCTTGAAAAACCGGACATTCTGCTCCTTGACGAGCCGACAAACTATCTGGATGAGCAGCATATTGAATGGTTGAAGCGTTATTTGCAGGAATACGAGAATGCCTTCATTCTGATCTCACACGATATTCCGTTCTTAAACAGCGTAATTAACCTCATTTACCATATGGAAAATCAGGACCTGACTCGTTATGTGGGTGACTACGATCACTTCCAGGAAGTTTACGAGATGAAGAAACAGCAGCTGGAGTCGGCGTACAAGCGTCAGCAGCAGGAGATCGCGGACCTGAAAGACTTCGTAGCGCGTAACAAAGCCAGTGTAGCTACACGGAACATGGCGATGTCCAGACAGAAAAAGCTCGACAAAATGGACGTGATCGAACTGGCCAAGGAAAAACCGAAGCCGCAGTTCAATTTCCGTGATGCAAGAACGTCCGGCAAGCTTATTTTTGAAACAAAAGGGCTTGTGATCGGGTACAACGAACCGTTGTCGAGACCCCTTGACCTTCGTATGGAGCGCGGCCAGAAAATTGCGCTTGTCGGTGCTAACGGTATCGGTAAAACGACGCTGATGCGCAGTATTCTGGGAGAGATTCAGCCTTTGGAAGGAAACGTTCAGCGCGGAGAACATCTGGAAATCGGTTATTTCCAGCAGGAAATGAAGGATGCCAATTACAATACATGTATCGAAGAAATTTGGCAGGAGTTCCCTTCCTACACCCAGTTTGAAGTACGCGCAGCCCTTGCGAAGTGCGGACTTACGACCAAACACATTGAGAGTAAAGTCGCTGTCCTCAGCGGTGGGGAAAAAGCAAAAGTGCGTCTTTGCAAGCTGATTAACAACGAAACCAATCTGCTTGTACTCGACGAGCCGACGAACCACTTGGATGTGGATGCAAAGGACGAACTGAAACGTGCGCTTCAAGCGTACAAAGGCAGCATTCTGCTGATCTCGCACGAACCGGAATTCTACCGTGATGTTGTGACGGAGACATGGAACTGTGAATCCTGGACAACCAAAGTATTCTAATGTATGCCTTAAACGCTGAAGGAAGCCAATTTTACCGAATTTTTGTTCCACGCCAGGAAGTTACCGCAGGCGTGCAGGGGCACGTCAAGGGAAAGTAACGCTGCAGGGGGCGAAAAAGGGGTAAAAGATGCACTTCAGCGTGTTTCAAGACACGCCCGCAAAACAGATTGTTTGTATAAACTCGAGAGACCGTTCGAATGTTGATATGACGCGTATTTGACCTGCATTAGCGGTTGGATACGCGTTTTTTGCCACAAAATTGCGAAAGCGGGAAATAGGACAAAAGGATGGTTGACAGTCTGATAGACAAACGATATTCTATTTTAGAAAGCGGTTACATATTTTATCCAGAAAACCTGTTATATGACATGGGCAGCTAAGAACGGTACTTCGTGACGTTGATGTTTGCACTTGGCAGAGAAGACAGGTTCTTTTTTATCCAAAAATGAAACCGATTTCATTGGAATCGTATTTTTAAGGTTCATTGGTATGATGTATTTCTTAGTGTAAAGGAGCGAATCGATATTGGATAAACTGAGAAAACCGATTGCAATTCTGTTATCCGCTGTGCTTGTATTCTCTTCAGGACCACTCATGTATCAAGACAAGGTTCACGCAGATGAAGCTCTTGTGCCCGGCTCGTGGATACAAGATGACTTTTCCGATGGCGATTATACGTCCTCACCTGGATGGCAGGTCATCTCAGGGACTTGGGAGGTAGTACCCGATCCTGCGGATGGAGGCAATCAGGTTCTTTTCCAAAGCAATACAGATGAGGGTTTCATAACGACGGGAGAACCTGCCGCAGACAAGACAGTATCCATGCGTTTTTACACAGGAGCGGGTGAGGGGTTTCCAGGCATTTTACCGCGATTCCAGGACCGAAATAACTACTACTATTTTCAAATGCATGTGCCCAATAACAAACTGGTTTTCAGCAAAAAGGTCAATGGCGTAGATACAGCACTGAAAACGGTGGACTATTCGTTTAGCGAAAATACGTGGTATACGCTTAAAGTGGTGCTTTCTGGCACTTCAATTCGCGGTTACATTGTGGAGAATGGAATGAATCGGCTGGTTTTTGATCTGAGCGATTCTTCGATTCCCACAGGTAAAGTCGGCATTCGGAACAAATGGCAGACCGTACATATTGATGATGTCGTGATTGCGGAACCACCGCGGACGAATGAAGTTTTGCTTACAGCTGACGGGGAGACGTCATCTTCAATATCACTGCAGTGGCCTGATATCGAAGGGGCAGCGGGGTATCATCTGTATCGATCAAGTACGCTTGAAGGAGGTTACTCTCTTGTTAGTCAACCGACATCAGCCCATTATGTGGACGAAGGATTAAGCTCGGACACCGTTTATTATTACAGACTTGCCTATGCCTATGGAGGATTAACCGAGTCCCAGTGGTCTATACCGCTGGAAGCAAGAACGACAGCACAAGCTCCGGAAGCTCCGGGTGATGTTCAGGCAGCGGCACTAACATCGAAAAGTGTTCAATTGTCCTGGAAAGCAGTAGATAAGGCGAGCGGTTATCGTATTGTTCGTGCCGAACAAGGCACAGAAGACTATGAATTAGTTTACGACGGCAGCGATGTATCTTTCACGGATCAGTCACTTGAACCTGGGAAGAGCTACAGCTATCGAGTGACCGCGTACAATGCCGCCGGGGAATCCCCATATCGTACGGCGGAAGTACAGACGTATGACGCAGACGCCCCCTCCGGATTTACAGCTGCCGCTGTGATGGATACCACGATTTCCTTGAAATGGGATGCGCTGCCCGGATCGGATGTCACCTATAAGGTGTCAAGGGCAGCAGGTACCTCAGGTACTTATCAGCAGATCTACACAGGAAGTGCAGCTGCCTTAGACGACACGGGGCTGACGATGGGCACGGGATATTTTTATACCATTCAGGCCAGCGTAGACGGAAAGGATACCCCTGTCTCCGCACCGCTGGGGGTATCCACGGTGCGCACAAGCTTTACGCCTGGACAGTTGTGGCCGGATCAGAACGGCAAACCGATTGATGCTCATGGCGCAGGTTTCTTTTACGATGAACAGACAGAAAAGTACTACTGGTACGGGGAGCATCATACAGGCGGCTGGCCTGCGGTCGGCATACGCGTGTATTCTTCCAAAGACCTGCTCAACTGGACGGACGAAGGCATGGCACTGACGATGCTGCAGTCGATGGACGATTTTGATCATGATCCGCTCATTCAAGAGCTGTATGCTGGACGTGAGGATCGTGTGGACATCTGGGCAGATATTCGCAAAGGACGGATCATCGAGCGCCCGAAGGTCATCTACAACGACATAACAAAAAAGTATGTCATGTGGGCCCATATGGACGGAGATAAAGACCCTTATAACAATAATGCCAACTATGGTAAAGCCAAGGCAGGTTATGCCATCAGTGACTCACCAACAGGACCATTTGTGTATCAGAAAAGTTATCGGATGGACCTGGCCCCCGAAGGGGAGAAGGATTATTTCCCGAATGACCGGGGTATGGCCCGTGACATGACACTATTCAAGGACGAAGACGGAACCGCTTATCTGATCTACTCCAGCGAGGAAAATCTGACGCTGTACATTTCGAGGCTCACCGAGGATTACAGTGACGTTACAGGCTGGCACAAGGAAGGGCGTACGGACGATAAAGGAAACCCGGTTCGTGATACGGTGTATCAGGCAGAATACGGTGTAGACTATGTTCGGGTATTTCCAGGTGGACAGCGTGAAGCACCGGCCATGTTCAAATACCAGGGTAAATACTACATCTTAACTTCAGGGGCTTCTGGCTGGGCTCCCAACGAGAATAAAGTTACGGTTGCGGACCATATTTTTGGGCCTTGGTCGACCATGACGAATCCGTTTGTGCGCACGCTGCCGAGTGATCCTGATCCTGGCAAAGCTTTTGGTACACAGACGACTGCAGTTATTCCGGTTGATCCGGAAAAGGGCAAGTTTATATACGTGGGCGATACCTGGAACGGAGGAAACTTTGCTAACGATGGGGCCAAGTACGTGTTTTTGCCGATCGAATTTGGCATAGGATCAGATATTGCGATCAAGTGGTATAACAGCTGGACACCTGATCTGCTGGATTCGATGGGCAGGGTAGATATAGCGGATCAGCTGCCGGAAGCGGTGAAGCTGGGAGAAGTGCCAGCGCTGCCTTCGACAGTGAGCGTGCGTGATGGTGATCAGCTGGTATCTACGACAGCGGTGTGGACGATTGATCATCGGGCGCTGACCGCAGCTGATTTTGCCAAACCCGGGCCGCTCACGCTGCAGGTCACGACACCGGAGTATCACAATAAAACACAAGCAGTACGTGTGTTTGTCATTCCCGAGAATACATTATATTTTGTGAACAGCGGTGGATACCAGACGGCGGATTACGAGCTGATGAGTAATTATATGCAGGATTCGCTGCTGCATCCGGGAGTCGTGGATCAGATGTACGCTCCGGCTGCAGGGCGTTCATGGGGATATGTCAGCGCGGATGCACTGCCTTCCGGTACGGACGGCGGAGATATATTCTCAACCGTGCGATATCTGAATGCCGGAAATATCAGCGGCTCACCCAAAGGCAGGGATCTGACGTACAGCTTTGATGTGCCAAACGGTGAGTACGATGTGTATGCTGGATTCCATGATCCGTGGACAAATACTTCACGCCGTGCCGATTTTCTAATTAACGGCACGAATACGGGGGCGGTTACGTATACACCAGCAAGTATCAGGGCCCATAAAGGCGTAGAGGTTTCGAGTGGTAAGCTGGATCTTACGGTACGTAATACGGCATCTCAGGACCCGTTAATCAGCTGGATTATGATTGTAAAATCAAGTGAAACGTCTCCTGTGCACGGCAATGGGAGATTGCTCCGTGACAAGTAACCCGTTACAGTTTGTAAGCTAAGCTTGTACAGCCGCTGTAATGCTAAAGTGAAACCTGCGGTTTAGGCCAATCGTGCTGAATCTGCTATCGTGACCTAGGCTGTGACGAGTTAGACTGTCTGGGAAAAGTGATACATCTTGCCTCTCTTTTGCATAACAAGAACGCTGATCCATTTCTAAAAAAAGGCTTGTTTGACCTGAACTTCAGGTTAAGCAGGCTTTTTTGCTGTGTTCTGTGATGCTTCAATTATCAGAAAATAGCGATGCTTGAAAATCTACATATTGGGACGTTTTATTCCTTTATTAGAGAAACTGATAAATGGTATAAAATCATTGAAATTGACCCTCAACCCGCGGTGTGTTAGGTTCTAGAGAGAAGAAATTAATATGATCACTTTAGTAGGAATTAAAATCGAAGCAATGCGTGAGGTGGCAGATGGTGGAACTTCAAGTGACAAATAGTCCTTTTAATCAAGAGCAGGTAGATTTGCTCAATCGTCTTATTCCTACATTAACAGACGGACAGAGACTTTGGCTCAGCGGATATATTACAGCGTTTCAGGCGGGGACTGCGCAGGCAGTTCAGCCGGGGGTGACCCAACAGAATGGACAAAATGCGGCTGCGTTACCCGTAAGTGCTGCTCCTGTGTCTCGTGAGGTCACGGTACTGTACGGTTCACAGACAGGCAATTCGATTGGATTGTCCAAAAAACTTGCTAAAAAGCTGGAAGAGCAGGGACTGCAGGTAACCTTGTCATCCATGGGAGATTTTAAACCGAACGGGCTGAAAAAAATTGAAAATCTCCTGATCGTGGTCAGCACACATGGAGAAGGTGAACCGCCGGATAATGCCATTCCGTTCCATGAGTTTCTGAACAGTAAACGAGCTCCTAAGCTGGACGGACTTCGTTATTCCGTATTGGCTCTGGGCGATACCTCTTATGAGTTCTTCTGTCAGACCGGTAAAGATTTTGACAAAAGGCTTCAGGAATTAGGCGGCACAGTGCTGGTTCCACGCGTAGACTGTGATGTTGATTTTGATGAACCGGCCGCAGCGTGGATGAACGATGTTCTGACTTCGCTCAGCAGCAGTACCGCTCATGCGGGTACAGTAACTAGTGAAGCGATCACGGCTGCAGTTAGCAGCGGAGAATCCGAATTCAACCGCACCAATCCTTTCAAGGCAGAGGTCCTCGAAAATCTCAATCTGAATGGTCGCGGATCAGACCGTGAGACACGTCATATTGAGCTGTCTTTGGAAGGTTCCAATCTAGATTATGAGCCGGGTGACAGCCTGGGTGTTTTTCCAGAGAATCACCCGCGTCTTGTCGATGAGCTGATTGCTGCGATGGGTTGGAATGCGGACGAACAAGTTACGGTGAACAAGAATGGAGATCAGGTATCCGTTTATGAAGCACTGCTGCGTCATTACGAAATTACAGCGGTAACGAAACCCGTGGTGGAACAGCTTGCGAAGCTAAATGAAGGGAGCGGGTTAGCGGCACTGCTGGCAGACGGCTCTGAATTTCGGAACGTTATGAACAGCTGCGATCTGCTGGATCTGGTTCAGGACTATGGACTGAAAGGTATTCCGGCAGCGCAATTTCTGACGGTTCTTCGTAAAATACCGGCACGTCTGTATTCCATTGCGAGCAGTTCCAAGTCTTACCCGGACGAGGTTCATCTGACGGTTCGAACGGTGCGTTATGAAGCACGCGGCAGACAGCGTTACGGTGTATGTTCTGTACATCTCGCCGAACGAATCGAGCCGGGTGACGCTTTGCCAATATATATTCAGCATAATCCCAATTTCAAATTACCCGAAAATCCGGATACACCGATCATTATGGTTGGACCTGGAACGGGGGTGGCCCCATTCCGCTCATTCCTTGGCGAACGGGAAGAAACGGGTGCGGAAGGCAAAACATGGCTTTTCTACGGAGATCAGCACTTCTCTACAGACTTTTTATACCAGACCGAGTGGCAGCGTTGGCTCAAAGACGGAGTCCTTACGAAGATGGATGTTGCCTTCTCCCGGGATACGGAACAGAAAGTTTACGTGCAGCATCGTATGCTGGAACACAGTAAGGAATTGTACCAATGGCTCCAGGAGGGAGCAAGCGTATATATCTGCGGCGATGAGAAAAAAATGGCTCATGATGTGCATGCTGCGCTGATTACCATTCTACAGCAGGAAGGCGGCTTGTCGCCTGAACAGGCTGCAGAATATATGACACGGCTGCAGCAGGAGAAACGTTATCAGCGGGATGTGTATTAATCCAAGGCTGAGCCGAAGGGTTATATTCCGCAGAGACGAGAGGAGAAAGCGGCATGGCTTATAACAATTTACTTAATCCGCAGCGCACCAACAGTGATGTGGAAGATATCAAGATCAAGAGCAATTATTTACGCGGAAGTCTCACCGAGACACTGGCAGATCGGATTACTGGTGCTATTCCTGAAGACGACAACCGTCTAATGAAACATCACGGCAGCTACATGCAGGATGACCGTGACCTGCGCAACGAGCGTAACAAATCCAAGTTGGAGCCTGCATATCAGTTCATGCTGCGCGTACGTGCCTCCGGGGGGATTGTAACGCCGGAGCAGTGGCTGATGATGGACCGTGTTGCTCATAAATATGCGAATCAGACGATCCGTCTGACGACTCGCCAATCGTTTCAGCTGCACGGAGTATTGAAATGGGATCTCAAAAATACGATCCGTGAAGTCAATGACTCTTTGCTCAGCACCTTGGCTGCATGTGGGGACGTTAACCGCAACGTGATGTGCAACCCGAATCCGAATCAGTCTGAAGTACATGCAGAAGTATATGAGTGGGCTTGTCAGGTGAGTAATCATCTGGACCCGCGCACTCGTGCTTACCATGAGCTGTGGCTGGATGGGGAGAAAGTGATTGACTCCCAGGAATCGGATGAAGAGGTTGAACCAATCTATGGCAAGGTTTACTTGCCGCGTAAGTTCAAAATCGGTATTGCGGTGCCTCCATCCAATGATGTAGATGTATTTTCACAGGATTTGGGCTTTATCGCAATCGTTGAGAATGGCAAACTGCAGGGTTTTAACGTATCTGTCGGCGGAGGTATGGGGATGTCTCACGGAGATTCGAAGACGTATCCTCAAGTGTCCAAAGTGATTGGTTTCTGTACGCCGGAGCAGATGATTGATGTGGCAGAAAAAACGGTCATGATTCAGCGTGACTATGGAGATCGTGCGGTTCGTAAACATGCGCGTTTTAAATACACGATCGATGATCACGGTCTGGAATGGTTCGTAAATGAGCTGACCCAGCGTCTTGGCTGGAGCCTGGAAGCAGCGCGTTCTTATCATTTCGATCATAACGGAGATCGTTATGGCTGGGTGAAAGGCAGTAACGGGAAATGGCATTACACGCTGTTTATTCAGAACGGACGGGTAAAGGATGTAGACGGTTATCCGCTGATGACAGGGCTTCGTGAAATTGCCAAAGTTCATACCGGAGATTTCCGCCTGACGGCGAACCAAAACCTGATTATTGGTAATATCAGCAGTCAGAAAAAGAAAAAGATTGAAGCATTGATGCAGCAGTATAATCTGACGGATGGGGCTCATTATTCTGCTCTCCGCAGAAGCTCCATGGCTTGTGTTGCACTCCCAACCTGTGGTCTGGCTATGGCCGAGTCTGAACGCTACCTGCCATCCTTGATTGACAAACTGGAGCCTGTATTGGATGAAGCCGGGTTGAGGGATGAAGAGATCGTCATTCGCATGACGGGCTGTCCAAATGGATGTGCCAGACCGATGCTGGCAGAGATTGCTTTTATCGGGAAAGCTCCAGGCAAGTACAATTTCTACCTCGGCGGCAGCTTCACAGGACATCGTCTGAACAAGCTGTACCGTGAAAATATCGGGGAAGATGAGATTTTGAATACACTGACACCGATGATTAACCAATATGCAAAAGAACGTAATGAAGGCGAGCATTTCGGAGACTTCGTAATCCGTGCGGGTTACGTACCTGAAGTGCTGGACGGAAGACAATTCCACGCATAATTCGAAATTTTCTAAAAGCATTCCTTTAAGGAGTGCTTTTTGTCTCGACAGAACGCGTAAAGGACGAGGGAATTATAGTGACGGCGCCTATTATTTCGTGGTTATAAACTTGTTGAACCAGACGCAACACGATATAATGACTTAGTAGAATGCAGATTACATGTTGAAAGTGAGCGGAAACGATATGGGTCGTAAATGGAATAATATTAAGGAAAAGAAAGCTTCAAAAGACGCAAATACAAGCCGGGTCTATGCCAAATTCGGCGTTGAGATCTATGTAGCAGCGAAGAAGGGCGAACCGGACCCGGAAGCGAACCGTGCGTTGAAGGTTGTTTTGGAACGTGCTAAAACGTATAACGTACCCAAAGCCATTATTGACCGTGCGATGGAAAAAGCCAAAGGCAGCGGGGACGAGAACTACGAAGAGCTGCGTTACGAAGGCTTCGGGCCGAACGGTGCAATGGTGATTGTAGACGCGCTCACGAATAACGTAAACCGTACAGCACCTGAAGTGCGTTCGGCGTTTAACAAAAACGGCGGCAATATGGGTGTCAGCGGTTCCGTTGCGTATATGTTTGATCCAACAGCAGTCATTGGCGTAGAAGGCAAAAATGCGGAAGAAGTGCTGGAGATTATGCTGGAAGCAGATGTAGACGTACGGGATATCGTGGATGAAGACGAAGCTGTTATCGTATACGCAGAACCGGATCAATTCCACGCGGTACAGGAAGCATTCAAAGCCGCTGGTGTTACCGAGTTCACGGTAGCCGAGCTGACGATGCTGGCGCAAAACCACATTGAACTGCCTGCGGATGCCCAAGTTCAGTTCGAGAAGCTGATCGACGCGCTCGAAGACTTGGAAGATGTGCAGCAGGTATATCATAACGTGGAGTTTGTGTAAGCGAGCAGATATGAATTCAAGCTGTACTTTGAATATCAGAACGTATTTCAAGCAGTTTCATTAACTTACGTATGTATGTTTGAAAGAGTTTGAATAGAAAAAGAGTGTCGATCCCATCCGAAAGGATGGAATGGACACTCTTTTTGTTATCGTTAAGAATTGTTCGGCGCGGTGCTAGGCGATTTATCCGATGAGTCGGACGTCTCTTTATTCAATCCGCCAAACTTAAACACCACAATTCCGCCTACAATGACCAGCACACCAATCAGCTGGTTCCATGAGAACGGAATCTGCTCCAGACCAAGCCAGCCCATGGAATCGAATAATAAAGCAAAGCTCAGCTGAGAGGTCAGCACGATCGAAATCGCATAGGTGGGGCCAAGCAGCTTCATCCCCTGGACAAGACAGAAGACCACACCAACGCCAATCGCACCGCTCAGCCAATACCACGGCTGCATATGCTGGAAGCTGAATGTATTTTGACCTTCAACAAGCAGGGAGATTAGAAATGAAGCGATAAATCCGGTAAAAAGCACCATCGTTGTTGTAGACCATGAACCGGTGCGTTCATTCACTTTACTGTTAAAAATCGTCTGCAGGCTCACCAGTGAACCGGCCAGCAGCGCAAGCAAAACACCTGTAATTATCATGCGTATCCTGACTCCTTATTCATAAATGTTATGACCGGCAATATTTCGCAGGCCGACACGATTCGTAATTCGGATTAATCCTTGATGTCGTTCAATGAAACCGTCGGCACAAAGCTTCTGAATAACCCGATTCAAATGGCGATAACTTGTACCGATCAGGTTAGCTATGTCGGTGAGATTAAATGCGTCGAGTTCCTCATGCATAACGGTACCGCCTTCATCCGTAGAGATGGAGAGCAGATAACTGGCTAAACGGACCTCTACGGGATACATCAGATTAAAATTGGAAAAGTTCGAATCAATGTAGAATTTGTGTGAGATAATTTTCAGCAAAAACTTCAGTAAAGGTGCGTAATCACTGGCAAGCTCCTTAAGCCAGCGGTAATGGACACGAATCATCACAACCGAAGATACCGCTTGAACGGTATTTACGGTTTTACTCTCACGAACATATTCGATGTCTCCAACCACTTCGAGCGGAGTTTTGAAGCACAGCACCAGTGTTTTGTCCTGCGGGGAGGTGGTAAAGATTTTGATCTTTCCCTCAACCAGTACGTATAAGTATTCAGAAGCCTCGCCTTCGCGGCAGATCAGCTCACATTTTTCGAATTGACATAGGGTCATATGTGGACGCAGGTGCTCGTGAAAGATCGTTTCCAATTGATACTGCTCCAAATAGTTCATCATTTGCTGTGCATTATGAATTTCTTCCATATGGTTCCCACCCCTGCGTTCATTCGGATTTCGGAAAATCTAATCATTTCAGATATTAATCAGCTGGATATTGCTGCTGTAGTAGATAACGAAGTTACAGCTTCATAATGATAACGCCGCTGATCATTATGGCAATGCCTAAAAACTGCGGTAGTTTCATTTTTTGTTTCAGCACGCCAAACCAACCATTGCTGTCGATCAAAAAGGTTAAAAACAATTGTGCAATCAGAAGAGCCGAGATCGTAAAAGTTATACCGATCTGTTGAATCGCTGTAACTTCGCTGAAAATAATAACTGCACCAAATGCCCCTCCAGCAAGATACATCGGTTTTACTTGTTTAATCCCCTGAAGATTCGCATCCCGTACAAACGCGAGAATAAGCGCCGCGAGTATAAATCCCGTCAATTGCGTGATCGCAGCGGCCTGCCATGTGCCCATATCCGTACTGATTCGGGCATTGGCAACCCCCTGCAGGGTAATGCAGGCTCCGCCCAGCAGAGCAAAAATAATTCCTCTCATCTTTCTTCATAGCTCCTTTACTGCATGACTTCGACTTCTATTAAATGATAAATGGATCATTTTCGCCAAGGACAAATGTCCTGAGCCTGAAATTCACAGCATTTAGTGTATAACACAGGCTCGGCTAAATCCAGATATGGAGCGTGGTATTGTACCACATGCAGTTCCTGCAGGTGGATTTCAGCACACAGTATCCTGCATCGAGAGAAGTTAATCAGCTTCATATATAAGCACAAGATGACCGCTTTTCACATTGATAGGTAGAGAATGGCGAGATAAGAAGGTAAAACATGGCAGGGGCGGCATAGTAAGAGCCAGAACGAGGGCAGGAAAAGGAATTTGAATAAGCAAAAAAGATGTGGGAAAGTGATGAACAGATTGCAAGAGAGAGGAGGGGGAACTGTAAATAGAATTGAAGCAAGCGAGCGAGTAGTGGGCAAGTAAGTCGTGAGTAAGTATGGAATTAGTGAGTGAATGTGGAAATAGTAAGTGAGTAGTGATTAAGCAGGCAGCTAAGTAGGGAAGTCGATAGGCATGTAAAGTACGGACGTAAGTGTGTGTGAATCAGTAAGTAAGTGAGGAGGTAAGCAGGCGGCTATGTGTGTAAGTAAGTAAGTAAGTAAGTAAGTAAGTGAACAAGGGATCAGGAATGTATGTATGTGAGCAAGTGGCAATTAGGCAGTAGGCGAGTGTAGAACGGAGTGAAGAGAGGATACATATGAGAAAAAGTGAGGGGAGTGGACTGAAAGAGACAGCAGTGCAGTAGTTTTAACTGCAAAGCATCCTAATTTGACTGGATATTTCTCAAACGATCCCCAGAAACGCTATTTGGCCCAGATTTCATGTTTTTAATTCCTAACGATCTCAGGAAACCTTATTCAGGGTAATCGATGTGAAAATGGGCGTTAAGCTTGTGTTTTTACCAAAATAAGCTTTGTGGGGATCGTTACAGTTTTGAAGGCTTCAAAACTTGTAAAATAGCGTCTCTGGAGATCGTTAGCCGAAAGAGTGCGTGTTTTAGTTGCGGAGACCGAGATTGCCAAACATACAATACACTTATGATCAATTTAGTTTTTCTATTTGATTATCTCTTTAATTCCAGCAATCTCGCCCCGTAACTCTGACTCACTATCCAAACTAAACCATACATCACACACGTATACTTATATACTCCTGAAGTTTGAAGACAGCCATCATATGAAGCCTCAGAATATTTTAAACACGGGCTGCTCCTTCACATAAGTAACTTGAATCTGTGGAAAGGACTCGGCCAGCTTGTGCGTCAAAAGTTTCATGCCTGGAGCCTCACTCTCGGCATGTCCAATCATAATGAGCGCTTTGGATTTACCCTGCTGCACCGCGTCACGGATGTATTCAGGTGTCTCCCATTCAAATCCTTCCCCGGCGATAATCAGATCAACCTGCTCGTTCTGCACAAGAGGAATCGTCGTATGACCGTTACCACGGAATCCAACCAGAATGGCAGCGCGTCTGCAAAGAGTTTCTGTGTCTCCCGCAATACGGACATATTCCATACCAAGGCGCTCTTTCAACTGCTGGGTAATGGAACGAACCGTAACACCCTCCGGAAATGTAATGATATCGAATTCAGCTGTTTGGTGACTGACGTATGTGTCCCATGCGAGATCCTGGATGAGTCCGTCGGTTATACCATCCGGCTCAAAGCGATGAATAATATCATGGCAGCGAAATAAGGCAATGCCAGATTGATCAATCAAGTTTCTTTTGTATGTATAGACGGAGTCGTTTTTAAGCCAATCGGTGGTACTATGATGGTTGTAAAAAGGAGATTCATGGGCAATGATCATGCTCGCTCCCAGCTGGACAGCCTGTTCAATGACCTGCTGTGTAGGCATGAAAGAAACGACAATGCCCGTGACGGTCTGGTCCATTGATCCGGTAATCAGCTGATCCACAGTGTTGTCCGGCAGTTCTATACCATGGCTAAGATGGTGCACGATATCTTGTACCTTCAGTTCTTTTAGTTTCGTCAAGTCTGTAAGTTCCATCGGATTCATTCCCCCAGTATAAGGATATAGTGTTAGTGTACCATCTTTAAGTTTAAAAACCAGCCATGCACCCTATACTCTATCACCGCTGGTTCTATATAAGAATGCAGCAAACCTGGACAAAGTTCATCACACGGCTTGTCCTAAATAAATACACGATATGGGTATCAACTGAAAGACAGAAGTTATGAACCTACCTAAGATGACGAGTACGGGAGGCCCTCTAGTTATCTTAACAACGAAACTCGATAACCCATGATCAGGCTCATTGAAATCAAGTAGTTTTCTGGTACAAGAAAAAGTATACTTACATAGGGTCTTTTCTGAGTTAGGAACATTTTCTATATTCAATATAGATTCGGATGCTGCTTCCGAACTTCGGTTCACGTTCCCTTGAGGTATATTTCATGGACAGACACGATAGAGGAACAAATATAAACATCATCAGATGAAAGGGGTTATCTACATGACGGCAGTAAATATTATGGAACGCCTGAAGAGTGAGACAGCACATTACCACAGACAAGTAGAACAGAATCCCTACGCCAAAGCAATCATGGATAAGACCGTTACGATGGACCAATACAGAGCGTACTTGGAGAAATTTTATGGATTCCTGAAGCCGCTGGAAGATCAAGCTGTAGAACTGCCTTTCTGGGAAACTACAGGACTGGATATGGGTGTAAGAGGCAAGGCCGACTTGCTGGAGCAGGATTTGAAAAATCTGGGTATGACCCAAGAACAGATGAAACAAATTCCCCGCTGCACGGCGCTTCCGGATATTTCTACACCGGCGCGGTTGTTCGGATATCTCTATGTTATTGAGGGCTCGACTAATGGCGGGCAGATGATCACTAAACGTTTGTCACAATTTTTGCCCATTGATGCGGACCATGGACTGCAGTATTTCAATGCCTATGGCACGGAGACGCGAACAAGATGGAGCGAGTTTATGCAGCTGCTGCAGGAGTCCATCCATACATCGGAAGATCATGATATCATCGTGTATACGGCCTCGGAGACCTTCAGGCTGCTGGATCAATGGATCAATGCGTAAAAAGGGTGCCTGTTAAACGATCTGATAAATACAATCATAAGACGCTATTGCTAATAAATACAGTCGAATAATATAAGCACGATTCGTTTCCCGACGTAAATGCTGCTAAGAAAAACGATACCCGCTGGAAGGGGATATTAAGGTCCATGGCTGAACCTAGGTCGAGGCAAGAATTGAGTATGCTTAACCGTACTTTGCTCCCGCAAGGTAGTTACACGAATGATCCTGTCGACCTGAATAACTGTGATAAGGAGCCCATTCATATTCCGGGTTTTATCCAGCCGCATGGTGTGCTTCTGGCCATTGATCCGGCAGGTGCACCAACGATCGTACAGTGCAGTCAGAATACGTATGATCATCTGGGCATCCACTGTTCAGATATTTTAGGTATGCCTTTGCATGAGCTGATAACAGAACAAGATGCAGACAAGCTCCTGAACCACCGTTCGAACGCAGCGGTGACATCCGATTTACATTACATGGATTTGATTCTATCTGTCGGAGGGCAAGAGAAAGTATTTTCGTCAGTCCTGCACGAGAGTGAAGGTCTGCTTATTCTCGAAATGGAGCCTTATTATGAAAAAGAGAACATCGAATCCAACGATTTTGAATGGATATCCCGTTTCTTCGGAAGAATCAAGAGCACGGACAGCCGCGTGGAGGCAAGCCAGATCGCCGCTGAACAGGTGAAAGAGATGCTTGGATATGACAGAGTCATGATCTATGAATTTGACGAGCAGTGGAACGGAAAGGTAATCGCAGAAGCGTGTGAACCCGGGCTTGAACCTTTTCTCGGGCACCACTACCCGGCCTCGGACATTCCCAAGCAGGCCAGAGAGCTTTATCTTCGCAACTGGCTGCGAACCATTGTAAACGTTGATTATACTCCTGTTGAAATTGTACCTCTCCTGCAGCCTCTGACAGGCAAACCGCTGAATCTAAGTCTGTCTGTGCTTCGGAGTGTGTCTCCACTTCATATTGAATATCTGCAAAACATGGGGGTTGGAGCGACGGTTACGATCTCACTGATCCACGATAATCAGTTATGGGGACTAATCACATGCCATCATTATGCTGCGAGATATGTTCCTCATCGTGTGCGTAATCTGTGCAATTTTTTGGGTGCCTTTTTCTCCAATGAATTGTTCCAGCGTCAGCAGCTTGATGAATATCAGGCCGAGATTAAGTCGCGCGAGGCTGCTGCCCGCATTGTTAACATTTTTATCGGGAATACAAGTCCGGCACGGGTGATGGAAGAGCTGCAGGGGGAGCAGGAGACTGTTCTCCGGCTGATGAATGCATCCGGCGCGGCTGTTTGTTATCAGGACAAGCTGCTGCTGTTCGGGGATACTCCAACGAATGGGCAGATTCGTGAACTGGCGGGGTGGCTCGCCGGTCAAGCGGAGGATCACAGTTATCATACGTCCAGGCTGAGTCTCGAATATGAAACAGCCAAACGTTATAAGGACACCGCTTCCGGAGTAATTTATGTTGCGATCTCACCGGGTCATCATAACTATATGCTGTGGTTTCGTCCGGAGGTGATTCAGGTTGTGGATTGGGCTGGGGATCCGGCGAAAGCTGTGCTGAAGACGGATGATGGTATGCGGCTGTCTCCGCGAAAATCATTCGAAAAATGGAGAGAAGTTGTACAGTCCACTTCGTATCCTTGGACAACGAGAGAGCTGAGCATTCTGCCTTTGCTAAAGTCTATTGTACGCAGTCAGACTGAAAATCAACTCGCTCAGGCGGAGGAGCATGCTTTCCAGAACGCTCGCATTTTGAAGCGGAACGAGCAGCGTTATTTACAGTTGATGGATTTCTCACCCGTTGCCTTCTTTACACTCACTGAAGGTCGAATCATCTATTGTAATACGATGGCTGCAGCACTGCTTGGGTACGAGAACGCGGGCAGTCTCATCGGGAAAAATTTTAGAGAATTCATGCCCGACAATACAAGGGATGTGCTGCAGCTGGAATTCGAAAAACTGCGGCTGGATACGACAAGTTTGATGAACAATCAGTTATACTTTACAACTGCTTCGGGCATGTCTCTGCTGCTTGAAATTACGATGGCTTCTGTCATCCATGCAGGCAAACCTTCGGTCATGCTGCTGCTTCGCAGCAGAACATCCCATCAGGAGCAGGATGACTACAGTGAGACAACAACCCAGCTTCACAATTACCTGACCACTGATCCGTTGACAGATATGCCGATTCAAACGGTGTTTAAGCAGCAGCTGGAAGGGAACTGGAATGATTGCCTAGAGGAAAAATGCAGCCTGGGGCTTCTCATCATCGATATTGATGATTTTCGTTCTTACAACACAGCTTATGGACTGCAGGGTGGCGACTTGTGTCTGCAGTGGATTGGCGAGGTGCTGACAGTGGTCAGCGGACAGCATGATGCTGTTATTTCCCGTCTGCGGGGCGGTACGTTCATGCTGAAATTAAAAGGAACGACGTCGGCATATTTATCGGCATTGGCTGAAGAGATCAGGCAGCATGTGCTGGCTCTCCAGATTCAGCGTGAGCTCACGGGTCAGAGCGGTGTCGTTACGGTAAGCGTCGGTGGCGCGGTTCTGACGCCTGATGAACAATCGGCTGCCGGTGATTTGATTGAACTGGCCACTCAAGCTCTGTTCCAGGCTAAGGAGGAAGGCAGAAACCGCACGCGGGTCATTTAATGGGAAGGCAGGTCCGCACGGAATATCAAGAAAAGCAGATTGATGGACTGTATAATCAGAGATCGAATATACAACGGAAAAGAGGGCAATCATGCCTTCTTTTTTGTGTTCAAAGAAAGTGTTATTTTGCCGCCCACAGAGGCTGTACAAGTGTTATAATGGTGCGTATGGATACACGTGTTCGTATTTTGTTTGGGAAGAGGGGGTCCATTACGATGAGGGATCATTCCGAACAGCTGGAATTTATGGAGATTGATATGAGTGAAGATACAGAGACGGCTTCAATTGAAATACCCGATCGTTCATCTGTGATGAACCAGAATCGGCACCGGCATATGCAGCAGGGAGCAGTATTGTCTTCAGAGAAGCGATTTGTGGAGGAGGCCGAAAGGCTTACAGCAATGACCGGGGAAGAAGTATCCCCTGTTCCATTTATGAGCTACTGGCCAACGTATGGCGTGATGAATGACGCGCAGCTGAAGTGGTATCTGTACTGGAGAACGGAGGCGCGGCAGGGGAGATACCTGGATGTCGATCTCTCGTATCTGTTCGTCCATATCTATGAATTGATTAATGGCATTGGCTGGAAGAGTGCCGAGGAAGGGTACAATCAATTAAAACAATTATGGTTGAACTACGGGGAGAGGCTGCCTCAACTTCATGTATATATGCAGGAGTGGATGGTTGATTACACCCTTGTTCATGAACTGCATTCATGTCTGCCTGAAGTCATGATGCTGTCTGGTGGTTATCTGCCTGCGCCTTTGATGGACAGGGAACTAAAGCGGATACTGCAGGAAAATCCTGCTGAACTTACCTTGGATATGCTGCGAAGATATTATGACTATGATGTTACGCTGAATACTTTTTACCGGGATGGCGGCAAAGAAATGCTGGAACGGTACATTCCTAAAGTGATGGCTGTGGCAGATTCATATCTCAAGCGGACCCATGGAACGGGTCTGCTGCCAGAGCTCGGACCGGACGCTGAGCAGACCGTGGAACGCACGCTGTTTCACAAAGCGGTTTACGACGAATCCATCTATGGGCGGTCCGTTTCCTTTACGTATTTTCCTATTGGCATGCAGGCGGAGTTTGTACAGAGGTTAACCCGAATATATCGCTGTACGGAAAATAAGCTTCGAGAACGATTAGGTTTCCGAGGCCGTCTGCGCGGCAAAATGCTGGAGCCTGAGCTTGCCCGTGTGATTGAGCGGTATGTAGACAAAGCTTATGCTCTTGAACAAGAGGAGGCCGTAACTGCGCCAGTCATTCATATTGATGCGTCCAAACTGGCTTCCCTGCAGAAGGACAGCGAGTATGTGCGCCAAGCACTGACTATTGATGAGAATGGACAATCTCCAGCTGATACGGCTGTTTTTAGTCCGCTGGAACGCTCTCAGAGCAATGTGACATGCGGACATAATGTTGAAGAAAAGGACGAGCATGAAGAACCGGCGCTGGTTGATTCGATACGGGAAGAATGTGTCCCAGCTGAAGTGAAATTACAGTGGGACGAGGCTGCGGCAGCCGATGTGCAGGAGGAATGGTACGAGTTCGCCGAGCGTCTGGAATCCAGGCACGTAAGTGCCATTTATGCCCTGCTTGGAGATCATCCGGATGATGAACTCATGCGTCTGGCGGAAGAGACGGGCACGATGCCTGCACTTTTGCTGGATGAGATTAATGATGCTGCTGTGGAGACTATCGGAGACCTGCTGATTGACGGGGACCGAATCTCTCCAGATTATATCGATATATTTGAACATGTGAAGAGGTGATAGCATGACGGAACAGAAACCAAGTGAATCTAAAAGAAATGAGCTTAAAATTCCAAAACGTTTAACGACCGCACTTGTGAATTCTTTAACGGCAGGAGTTGTTCCGCGCATTGGTCTGGAGCAGATTGCCGTAGGACGGAAGCCGGAAGTAGAGGCCATCCTGCGAGATCTGGACAACATTGCTGAAGGGGGGGCCGCATTCAAGCTGATTACGGGCCGGTATGGCAGTGGTAAAAGCTTTCTCCTGCAGATGATTCGTAATTATGCGATGGATCGTGACTTTGTTACTGCCGATGCGGATTTATCCCCCGAGCGCAGACTTGTCGGTACGAAAGGACAAGGGCTGGCGGCATATCGTGAACTCATGACACGACTGTCTACACGTACACGCCCGGATGGCGGTGCATTGGAACCTATTTTGCAAAAATGGATCGCAGGGCTGCAGCAAACGGCGATGAATAATCTGAATATTCGCCCGGATGATCCTGCACTGCCGCTGGAAGTAGAGAATCAGATCTACATGGTGACAGGAGAGATGCAGAATCTGGTTCACGGGTTTGATTTTGCGAAAGTACTGGCAGCCTACTGGAATGGATATAAACATGCGGATGATGACCGGAAGCAGGCCGCATTACGATGGCTTCGAGGAGAATATGCCACCAAAACGGAGGCGAAGAAGGAGCTGTCCGTTGGCGTAATTATTGACGATGATAACTGGTATGATTATTTCAAATTGTGGTCTGAATTTATGGCTCGTATCGGTTACAAAGGGCTGCTGCTTTTTATTGATGAGGCGGTGAATCTGTATAAAATTACAAACAGCATCTCTCGCCAAAGCAATTACGAAAAGCTGCTGACCATGTTCAATGATACGATGCAGGGCAAGGCAGAGCACCTGGGTATTTTTGTGGGAGGAACCCCGCAGTTTCTGGAGGATGAACGTCGTGGACTATACAGCTATGAAGCGCTGCGCTCCAGGCTAATTGACGGTCGATACGCTGCAAGAGCGTATGCGAATTACACGGGGCCTATTCTGAAGCTGGCGATGCTGTCACATGAAGAAATTCTAATCTTACTGCAGAAGCTGCGTCAGATTCATGCCCTTCATTTCGCATATACAGTGAAGTTAACGGATGAACAATTAGTTGATTTTATGCAAATGGCGGTGAACCGGCTTGGTGCTGATGAGCTGCTGACCACACGGGAGGTAGTGCGCGATTTTATGGATGTGCTGCATACGCTGCATCAGAATCCCGAAGTGACTTTTGAGCAGCTGCTTGGTGACCGTGCTGCACAAGCGAAAGCAGCGGTCCAGGGTACGGCTGGATCAACGGAGGCCGATGAGCTGGATGATTTCCTGGCGGAGTTAGAGCTATGAGTGACAATCCTTTCTACAAGCTGGCTCCGTTTGTACAGGAATTTATCTACAAAAAAAGATGGGAATCGCTACGACCAGCGCAGATTGAAGCATGCAGTATCTGTTTTAACACGTCACATCACATGCTGATTGCGGCAGGGACAGCCTCTGGCAAGACGGAGGCTGCCTTTTCCCTGCACTGACCGAGCTGTACGACCAGCCTTCCAAATCGGTAGGCATTCTCTATATAGGACCTTTAAAAGCACTGATTAACGACCAGTTTGAACGCCTCAAAGACCTGCTGTCCGAAGGTCATATTCCCGTTTGGCATTGGCACGGAGATGTACCGCAGGCGGAGAAAACCAAGCTGATGAAAAACCCTTCAGGCGTGCTGCAGATTACACCAGAGTCGCTGGAAGGTCTGCTGATGAATCGACCGAATGCCATCCCTGCTCTGTTCCACGATCTGCGTTACATCATTATTGATGAGGTGCATGCATTTATGGGTGCAGACCGGGGGATTCAAGTACTGAGTCAGCTGGCTCGTATTGAACGGATGGCAGGCTGTATTCCTCGAAGAGTCGGGTTATCAGCTACACTCAGTGATTATGATGCAGCTACAGCCTGGCTTGCTGCGGGAACACGGCAAGGAGTAGATGTGGTATCTTCCCCGGGCGGGCGCAAGCTGCGGCTTCGAGTGGAGCATTTTTCGTTTCCAGATGCACAGAACGAAGAGCAGGCCGAGCAGCTCCATCATGCGCGTAAAGCCTATTACGACTTTATTTACGAAAGCACACATCGCAAAAAAGCGCTCATCTTCACCAACAGCCGCACGGATGCGGAAGTTACGATTCTGGAGATGCGCCGTGTCGCGGCGCGCAGAGAGGAGCGCGATGTGTTCCATGTGCATCATGGAAGCATCTCGGCCATGCTTAGAGAGGAGACAGAAGCTGCCCTCCGAACAGGTACAGGACCTGCTGTGGCGGCGGCCACGGTTACTCTTGAACTTGGCATTGACCTGGGAGAGTTGGAGAGGGTCGTTCAGCTTGGAGCGCCATACAGCGCTTCAAGCTTTGTGCAGCGGCTCGGCCGCTCAGGGCGCCGGGATGACATGGCATCAGAGATGCTTTTTGTATGTCCAGAGGAAGAGGATGAAGAAGCTCAACTGCCAGCCCGAATGCCGTGGACGTTAATGCGCGCTATAGCCGTTATTGAGCTGTATGTCAGAACCAAATGGGTGGAACCGCTGGAGGCCCGTAAAATGCCTATCGGTGTACTTTATCATCAGACGATGAGCATGCTGAAAAGTATGGGGGAGGCGGAGCCGAGAGAGCTTGCCGCCGCAATTCTCTCACTGGCGCCTTTTTCAGAGATTACACCAGATCAGTATCAAACCTTTCTCAATTATCTGATCGAGACGGATCATCTGCAGTGGACCGAAGAGCAGACGCTGCTGATCGGACTTACGGGTGAGAAAATTGTGAATAACTATCGCTTCTATGCTGTGTTCAAGGACGATGAAGAGCATAAAGTGCTGCATGGCTCGGAAGAGATCGGATCTATAACAACCGTGCCGCCGCCGGGTTATTGTTTCTCGCTCGCAGGCAAGCTGTGGAAAGTGGAAGAGGTCGATCACAAACACAAGGCCGTATACGTGAAGTCGGCAAAAGGCAAAGTCGATACATTATGGCTTGGAGCAGGCGGGGATATCCATACCGCTGTAGTGCAGAAGATGCGCGAGGTTCTGTCCGAATCGGTCATCTACCCGTATTTGTCACCCCAAGCCGTTAACCGTCTGGAGCGTGCACGCCGGCTGGCCCGTGAGAGTGGGCTGCTGAAGCAGGTTGTTATTCCTGCTGGAGGGGATTCCATGTACGTACTGCCCTGGGTGGGAAGCAAAGCTTTTCGTACGCTGGAGCGGTTGATGAAACACAATCTGTCCAAAAGGCTGGCTTTACGTTCTGTCGTGCCGATGGAGCCGTATTATTTTGTAGTTTCAGGCAAAGTCGATGAACGGACACTGTTAGCCGAGATGATGAGTGAATGTCGGATGGCACAGGATGCATCTGCACTGCTTGCAGAAGATGAAGCGCCCTATCTCGGTAAATACGATGAATTCGTGGCGCCGCCTTTAATTCGGGAAGCCTTTGCCATGGACGGACTGGATCTGGAAGGGTTGAAATCCGGGTTGCGAGCAAACGCTGGAGTGGGACAACGTAACGAAGTGAAAAACTTAAAATTTAACTTAAAAAATAAAATGGGTTGACACCACCTCACCCCCGATGTAATATATGAAAAGTCGTCACACATGAGCGATATTTTAAAATGCATACTTTAATTCGTATAACCTCGCAGGCCGAAAGTGTACACAGGGCGAGGGTCTCTACGGGAAGCCTATACTTCCTAACTACGATGCCAGGGAATCAACGTATTCTCTGCTCGGAGTTAGGATTTTTTGCATTTAAATACGCGGTTGTGACCTTACACGGACCCGAATCAGGGGCGCATATGGATCAACAGGAGGTTTATTACATGAAATATTATCTATCTGTCCTTGCAGGAGCGATGAGTTACGGTATTCTATCCACCATTGTTGTATTGGCATATGGTCAGGGATATCAGCTTGGCGAGGTTGTAGGAACACAGCTGATTACCGGCTTTATCCTGACCTGGATGCTGGCATTATACACTCGTTTCAGATCTAAACGGAGAATGCAGCCTAATGGAAAACAGGTAACCGCAGCGGCTTCCAAGGTGTTCTCACGTTTAAGCTGGAAACAACGTCTGCTGCTGATGGCGGCTGGAACGCCAACTGTCATTACGGGGCTTGTTTATTATCAATCGCTGCGCTACATTCCGGCATCACTTGCCATTATTCTGCTCTTTCAATTCACGTGGATCAGTGTGCTGATTCAGGCGATCAGCAAACGCCAGCGTCCGAATAAAGTTACGTTCCTGACGCTTATTATTCTTTTTGGCGGCACACTGCTTGCAGCGGGTTTCCTGGAACAGGGGCTTAGTGAAATCAGCGGTCTGGGCATTGCTTTTGGTTTGATGGCAGCGGTCAGTTATTCCTTGTTTGTACTATTCAGCGGCAAAGCGGTTCCTTCCGCGCATCCGGCCTTTCGCAGTGCATGGATGGTTACAGGCGGACTGATTCTGCTCTGCATTCTGTTTCCGCCGACATTCCTGTTTAACGGACTGATCTGGAGTCAGCTGCTTGTGTTTGGACTGCTGCTTGGATTCTTCGGTGCATTTATCCCTCCGGTGCTGTTTGCAATCGGAGTGCCTCATATCGGTGGAGATATGGCAGGTATTCTGGGTGCGGTGGAGCTGCCGGTTGCCGTACTGCTATCCTCCATCGTACTGCATGAGCATGTTAGCGGTTTACAGTGGATAGGCGTAATCATCGTATTGATTGGTGTCGCCCTGCCGGAACTGTATAAAATGCGGGTGCGGCGAAGTCAGAGCGGACCTTTATATTCCTGAATGATTTTGAACTTATGTATTACCCGTGATGTATTCTAATTGGAATCATATTAAGCCTGAGAAATCAGGCTTTTTTTCATAGCGTTCACAGGTTAGTCAGGAATAGCCCAGAGGGGTCATTTTCATAGGACTTAGAATCGGGTATGCTTGTAAAGTACATCCATCCACAACAATATGATGATGGGACAACGGAATAAGGAGTGTTCACATGAATAGCTGGTTTAAAAAAGCATGGCCTTTCTTAACGCTTGGTGTGGCCGTGATTGCACTGCTTGGAGGATTTTATGTATATTTCATGGGCAAAGACGTATCCCCGGGATCAGAAAGTGCAGCAACTGCTCAAGCCCAGACACCGGAGGATTTGAAAGGATATGAGGTCGTTGATGTCAACGTGAGCAATGACGGATTCGAGCCTAATGTCATTGAAGTGAAAGCGGGGGTTCCAACGAAAATTAATTTTATCTTGACCCGGAGCGTGACACACGTTAAATCGGTCGGTTCTCAGCAGCTCGGCATGGATCTGTATATGCAAAAGGGAGACAACTATTACACGGTTGATCAAGACCTGGCACCGGGTGAATACGAAATTCACTGCGGTATGTACATGATCTACGGTACCATCAAGGTGGTCTGATCGTTCCGCGAAGCGTTAATATACAATTTTAACTTGGAGACATACGTGGAAGGGGCAGGGTTCGATTATTCGAACTTTGCTCCTTTTTCAGCTGCATGATATCATGAACGGGGAAGCAAATCGATCTGGAGGTGTAGTCATGAAAGCGCTATTTATTGGAGGGACAGGCACGATTAGTACGGCGATTACCGAGATGCTTGCGAAACAGGGCTGTGAACTCTACTTGATTAATCGAGGGAACCATAACGATGAACTGCCTGCAGAAGTACAGGTGCTTCAAGCTGACATTAATGATGAGAAGCGGGTTGCTGAGCTGATTGCCGATCTGGAATTTGATGTTGTGGCAGACTTTATTGCTTTTGTCCCATCCCAGCTGGAGAGAGATTATCGTTTATTTAAAGGGAAAACCAAGCAGTTCATCTTCATCAGTTCTGCATCCGCATATCAGACACCACTGTCCGACTACAGAATTACGGAAGGAACGCCTTTATCCAATCCATTTTGGGAGTATTCCCGTAACAAAATTGCATGTGAAGACTATCTGATGAAATTATATCGGGACGAAGGTTTCCCTGTAACGATCGTTAGGCCAAGTCATACCTATGGTCATAAATCGGTACCCCTTGGTGTGCACGGTGCGAAAGGAAGCTGGCAGGTTCTGAAGCGTATGATAGAAAATAAACCGGTAATCATTCACGGTGACGGAACTTCGTTATGGACAATCACGCACAATAGTGATTTTGCCAAAGGTTTTATTGGATTAATGGGCAATATTCATGCGATTGGTGAAGCCGTACATATCACCTCGGATGAATCTGTCACATGGAACCAGATTCATGAGATTATTGCAGGTGTGCTTGGGGTTCAGCTTAAAGCGGTTCATGTACCTTCGGATTTTCTGGCAGCCAGCAGTGATCTGGATTTGCGGGGAGGTCTGCTTGGAGATAAAGCCAATACGGTTGTCTTTGATAACAGCAAGGTAAAGCGGCTGGTGCCTGAATTTACAGCGGTGACCCGGGCGGATCAGGGAATTCGCATCACCATTGAGCACATCCTGAAGCATCCCGAATTACAGATCGAAGACCCCGAATTTGATCAGTGGTGTGACAAAGTTATACGTGTTTTGGACGAAGCGTTAGTCAAAGTCAGAGATGAAAAGTAAGGCATGACGAAGAATTTAAATTTTCATCTGAAGGTTCCAACCTAGGACAGCTTGCCTTGGTTCGGGGCCTCTTTTTTTGCTGGAAAAAAGACAGGTCCATCTGTGAGATTCCCTCTGAATTGCTTTGATGGTATTATGAGTTAGATAATAACAGGTTGCCAATATGACAAAAAGGGTAATGAGCTATGGTGATGAAAAATGAACAATAAGTTTATCCGAATATATGAAGATATTGCTGGGCGTATTCGGAATGGGAACATTGAGGCAGGCACGATGCTTCAATCTGAACTGGATCTGTCGGAACGGTATCAAACATCCAGAGAAACGATACGAAAAGCACTGAAGATGCTGTATGAAGAAGGTTATATCCAGAAAATTCAAGGCAAAGGTTCCATTGTGCTGGATATACGCAAAATTGACTTCCCTGTCTCGGGATTGGTCAGCTTTAAAGAATTGGCACAAAAAATGGGACATCGTGCACAAACCGTAGTTAAACGGTTTGAGGAACGTGTGGTGGATCAGGCATTAAGCCAAAAAACCAGCTTTGCGTTGAATGAAGAAGTCTGGCAGATCAATCGTGTCCGTAAAGTGGATGAGGAGCATGTCATTCTCGATAAAGACTATATCAGTCGGCGGTTGATTCCGGGGCTAACCAAGGAAATTTGTAACGACTCCATCTATGAGTATGTTGAACAGTCATTGGGGCTGTCCATTTCCTATGCGAGAAAAGAAATTTTGGTGGAAGAGCCTACGGCAGAGGATCGCGAGCTGCTGGACCTTGAAGGTTTTCACAATGTCGTGGTTGTAAGAAGCCAGGTATATCTGGAGGACACCAGCCAGTTCCAGTATACGGAATCTCGCCATCGACCGGACAAGTTTATATTTGTGGATTTTGCAAGACGTAAATAAGTGAAATATTGAAATGAAGCGGGCCAACCAAAAGAGTATCAGGTCACTGAATTCAGAAGTGATCAGGTGCTCTTTTTGTCATGTTGTTTAACGGGTATATTCTTCTTTTGAATTTATTTGTTTGTTTTTAAAAATTTTTGTTTTCAAAACAAAACAAAGATGTTAAACTCGAATAAGGAAGAAAACAAACATTATCGGAGGGAAACGAATGGTACAGAGTTTATGGAATGCAGCGCAGGCATCAGAGAAAACAACAGGACTTGAGCAGTTGGTTTACCGCTCCAATCTGATCGGAACCGATCGCCGGGTATGCAATATTTACGGCGGCAATACGTCAGCCAAAACTATTGTAAAGGATTTTCGCGGGCGTGATATCGAAGTGATGTATGTGAAGGGAAGCGGTTCGGATCTAGGATCGATGGAAGCAAAACATTTTACGGGTTTGGCACTTGAGCCGATTGGACCTCTTATGGAACGTGACACCATGTCCGATGAAGAAATGGTGGAATACTTGGGACACTGTATGATTGATGCCAGACATCCGCGTGCTTCCATTGAAACGCTGCTGCACGCTTTCCTTCCGTACAAACACGTGGATCACACTCATCCGGATGCCATCATCAGCCTCTGCTGCGCGGATAATGGGAAAGAGCTCGCTCGTGAAATATATGGCGATCGTTTCGTATGGGTTCCTTATGTGCGTCCGGGTTTTACACTCTCCAAAATGATTGCTGAAAGCGTATTCGCGAATCCGAACGCCGAACTCGTGCTTATGGAGAAGCATGGTCTGGTTACTTGGGGTGAAACCTCCGAGGAATGTTACGCACAGACAATCAAAATTATTAATGAAGCCGAAGCCTTCATTGAAGCACGGGTAAATGAAGCCGAGCTGTTCGGTGGTGTTAAACATGCTGCACTTCCTCCTGAAGTTCGTCGTCAGATCGCATCTCGCGTGATGCCTGTCATTCGCGGGGCGGTGTCGGACAGCAAAAAAATGATTTTGTCCTTTGACGATCAGGACGATGTACTTACTTTTGCAGGCGGAGCAGATTCCAAGCAGCTGTCCCAGGTTGGAGCGGCTTGCCCAGACCATCTGGTGCATACCAAAGTAGTGCCGCTGTTTATTGACTGGACGCCAAATGCGGATGATTTGGATGGACTAAAGGCAAAGCTGACGGAAGGCATTGCTGCGTATAAAGACCAGTATAAACAGTATTTTGAGGACAATAAAAACGAAGGCGATGTCATGTTCGAAGCGGCTCCTCGCGTTATTCTTATTCCAGGCGTAGGGATGATCAATACCGGAAAAAGCTGGGCGCTGTCCCAAGTAAGCGGTGCTTTGTATCACCGGGCCATTGCTGTCATGCGCGGAGCGACGAGCCTTGGTCAATTTGTTTCGCTTAGTGCGAATGAATCTTACAATGTTGAATACTGGCCGCTGGAGCTGTACAAATTGTCGCTGGCGCCTGCGGAAACCGAATTTTCCCGCAAAGTGGCGTTTATTACAGGCGGCGCAGGCGGGATCGGCAGTGAAACGGCACGCAGACTGGTATCGGAAGGTGCACATGTCGTGCTTGCAGATCTTAATCTGGAGGGTGCGCAGAAGGTCGCACAGGAGATTAACGATCAATATGGTGCTAATCGTGCGTATGCACTTAAGATGGACGTAACAGATGAAGAAGCGGTACAGGCAGCCTATGCAGAGTCAGCTTTGCAATACGGCGGCGTGGACATCATCGTGAACAATGCGGGGCTGGCAACTTCCAGTCCGTTTGACGAAACATCATTGAAAGAATGGAATCTGAACATCAGCGTGCTTGGCACAGGTTATTTCCTCGTTGCACGTGAAGCATTCAAATTAATGAAAGAACAGGGCATCGGTGGAAGCATGGTCTTCATCGGTTCCAAAAATTCGGTGTATGCCGGTAAAAGTGCTTCTGCGTACAGTTCCGCCAAGGCGCTCGAAGCACATCTGGCCCGTTGCATTGCAGCAGAAGGTGGAGAATTCGGTATTCGTGTCAATACGATTCTGCCGGATGCGATTCTGCAGGGTTCTGCGATCTGGAACGGTTCGTGGAGAAATGAACGTGCCGCGGCATATGGTATTGAGCCGGATCAGCTGGAAGAACATTATCGCAAACGTACAACGCTGCTTGTCAATATCTATCCCAAAGATATTGCGGAAGGGATCGCTTTTTTCGCTTCATCGAAATCAGAAAAAACGACGGGCTGCATGATGACCATTGATGGTGGTGTACCTGCCGCATTCACACGTTAAGGGAGGTTTAGCGAATGGAGAATCAGGTAAAACAAGCATATGAGGCAGCGAAGGTTTTATACGCGCAGCATGGTCTGGATACAGATGAAGTACTGACCAAGCTGGCTGATATTAAAGTCTCCGTGCACTGCTGGCAGGGAGACGATGTGAGAGGTTTCCTGAACCAAGAAGGCGAGCTGACAGGCGGTATATCCGTTACAGGTCAATATCCTGGAGCAGCCTCAACACCTGCGGAGCTTCGAGCGGATCTGGAACAGGCTTTTGCGCTGATTCCGGGCAAACACAAAGTCAATCTGCACGCGATTTACACCGATACAGACGAACAGGTAGAACTGGATCAGCTAGAACCAAGGCATTACGAAAATTGGGTGAAGTGGGCCAGAGAGCAGGGACTTGGACTGGACTTCAATCCGACTTGTTTTTCCCATGAAAAATCAAGCGATGGCTTCACTCTCAGTCATCCAGACCCGGAGATACGCAAGTTCTGGATCGATCACTGCAAAGCCTCACGGCGAATTGGTGCTTACTTCGGTGAACAGCTCGGGCAAACCTGCGTAACCAATGTATGGATCCCGGACGGATTCAAGGATAACCCGGTGGACCGGATGTCCCCGCGCAAACGTCTGAAGGAGTCGCTGGATGAAGTATTTGCGGAACCGCTGAATCCCCTGCATAACCTTGATGCAGTAGAGAGCAAGCTGTTTGGTCTGGGTTCGGAGGCATACGTCGTAGGTTCACATGAATTCTATATGGGGTATGGTTTGCAAAACGATACGCTCATCTGCCTGGATGCAGGGCATTTTCATCCTACGGAAGTGATTTCGGGCAAGCTGTCCTCCCTGGCCTTGTTCACAAGCGGTATTCTGCTTCATGTCAGCCGTCCAATGCGCTGGGACAGTGATCACGTCGTGATTATGGACGATGAACTGCTTGAGATTGCCCGCGAATTGGTGCGTCATGAGCTGCTCGGCACAACACATATCGGACTGGATTTCTTCGATGCCAGCATTAATCGGGTTGCAGCATGGGTTGTTGGGACACGTAACACGATTAAAGCCCTTCTGCGAGCGATGCTTGAGCCGGTGGATGCATTAAAGCAGGCAGAACTGGAAGGCGATTATACGACACGCCTTGCGCTGACGGAGGAGTTCAAATCCTATCCGTTTGGTGCGGTCTGGGATTACTATTGTGCCCAGCAGGGTGTGCCTGTCCGTGAACAGTGGATTAAGGAAGTCAAGTCCTATGAACAAGACGTTCTTCTGCAGCGATCATAGATATTGTTATAGGTTGAAAAAACCTGAAAAAGCGGAGCTAAAAGCTTTCTGAAAGAAAGCTGCATCGGAAGCATAGGCTTCGCCTTTATCACGGGATCTTCCCCTTTGGAAAAGGTAAATCCAAAAAATCTAAGGATAACAGCCGATTGGAAGGTTATTCTGTTATATTGGAGTGTCGGTAAACCACTGCGGAATGAAAGTTCCGTATGTGGTTTTTTGGCGTACAACCTCATGTATGCATAACCAAGGCGATTCATTCCATACTAGGACTAGAAGAAGCACAAAGGATGAAAGTGCCGAGGAGGATGGATGCATTTTGAAGCTGGCCCATAACAAACTGTACATTGCTGCACTTGGCGGCGTGAACGAAATCGGGAAGAACATGTATTTTATTCAATATGATCAGGATATCGTTGTCATTGATTGTGGTTCCAAGTTCCCGGATGAGACTATGCCGGGTATCGATCTTATTGTTCCGGATGTAACGTATCTGCTCGACAATCTCGATCTTGTTAAAGCTTTGGTTGTCACGCACGGACATGAAGATCATATTGGCGGCATACCTTATCTTCTTAAACAGATGAACATTCCTGTCTACGCTTCCCGTCTGACACGCGGACTGATTGAATTGAAACTGAGAGAGCACCAACTGCTGCGCCAATCCGATCTCCACACGATTGATGCAAATTCCCGAATCACGCTGGGAAGTATTGAAGTCTCTTTTTTTGCAACGAGTCACAGTATTCCAGACTGTCTGGGGATTTTTTTTCAAACACCAGCCGGCAATGTTGTACATACGGGAGATTTCAAATTTGACATGTCTCCTGTGAATGGTCCGTTCCCTGACTTACATCGTATGGCAGAGATCGGCAAGCAGGGGGTTCACGTACTTCTCTCCGAGAGTACCAATGCCGAAAGACCCGGATTCACTCCTTCGGAACGTGTGGTTGGGGATCACATTCTTGATGCTTTTATTCGGGCTAAACAAAAAGTGTTCATCTCGACCTTTGCATCCAATATCAGCAGAGTACAGCAGATTGTGAATGCTGCGTTTCAGACCGGACGTAAACTGGCCCTGCTTGGCCGAAGCATGATCAACGTGGTGAACGTTGCAAGCGAACTTGGATATCTTGATATCCCAGACGGGCTGCTGATCGAGGCAGCGGATTCAGGACAGTTCCCGCGCGAGCAGATCGTGGTGTTATGTACAGGAAGCCAAGGGGAAGCGATGGCCGCGTTATCCCGCCTTGCTTCGGGTAAACATCCTCAAGTCAGCATAGAATCCGGTGATACCGTGATCATCGCAGCCGGTGCGATACCTGGGAACGAAAGAAATCTGGCCCATGTGATTGATAATCTGTATGTTCTGGGTGCGCGTGTGATTTACGGTTCCAGCGGGGCAGCGGGTATGCATGTATCCGGGCACGGCAGTCAGGAAGAACTGAAACTGATGCTCACGCTGATGAAACCCGATTACTTGATCCCGATTCACGGGGAATTTCGTATGCTGTATCAGCACAGGCTGCTTGCCGAATCGGTTGGCATTGAACAGAGTCATGTGTTCATCGTAAATAACGGCGATATGGTGGAATATAAGGACGGAGCTGCATCATTAGGGCCTAAAATTGCTTCGGGCAACAGCCTTGTGGATGGATTGATTGTCGGAGATGTGGGTAACATTGTACTGCGTGATCGCAGGCAGCTGTCTTCTGATGGTATGCTGGTCATTGTGACAACACTAAGTAAAACCGAGAAACAATTGGCGGCTTCCCCGGAAATTATTTCGAGAGGTTTTGTCTTTGTGAAGGATTCAGAACAATTTATGAAGGAACTTCATGAACGGGTTGTCAGCCGGATGGATGAACTGACAGGGGCCGGTGTGAATCAGTGGAATGTAATCAAACGTAAGCTGAAAGACGAGATCGGTCACTATATCTATGCCCAGACCAAGCGCAGACCGATGATTTTGCCAATCATAATTGAGGTGTAAACACATGGTATGAAAGCATAATGCGCTCATGACCAACTATGTCTGAGTCCTTAATGGACATATCCTTTCCTGAAATAATCAAACCGGCTCGGTGCTGATAGGACACACACTTCGGTGTGAGTCGCTGCGTGCATCGGGCTTTTTGATATGTCATTCTGGTTTGTATTCGCTGAGCCCAGCAAATCGCGTTATAATAATATAATGACAATTTTACAGATATGTTGGACTAATCCGTTACATACAGACCAGAAGGAGTTTCTTTATGAATAAAACCATTGCAGATATTGCTCAAATGGCAGGTGTAGCGAAGAGCACCGTGTCCCGTTACCTGAACGGCGGTTCGGTCAGTGAGGATACGCGTCAGAAAATTGAGCGTATTATTAAACAATATAATTATGTTCCGAATACCTTTGCACAGAGTTTGAAAGCGAAAAAAACGAGTATTATCGGCACGGTTGTTCCACGGCTGGATTCCTATGCGTCATCACAGACGCTAATCGGTATCGACGAAGAGTTAAGAGGGCTTCACTATCAGATGCTGATTGCCAATACGAGTCAGGATCTGCAGCGCGAGATCGATGCGATATACGACTTCGCGAGACAAAAGGTGTCGGGGATCATTCTGCTGGCTGCTGAGGTTACGGATGCCCATCTGAAAGCCATTGAAGAAATTCGGATTCCTGTGCTGCTGGTGGGACAGCAGCATGAGCAGCTTCACAGTCTGATTCACAACGACGATCAGGCTGGATATATCATGGGTAAATACGTTGTGGAACAGGGACATCGAAACATCGTTTACTTGGGAGTTAACGAGAAGGACCGGGCTGTAGGGATACAGCGCAAACAAGGATTTAGACGCGCGGCTGCCGAATGCAGCGATTGTCATGTCAAGTATTATGAGACCAGCTTCAAGATGTCTGAGGCAGTGGTTACCGCCAAAGCAATTCTGGAAGAACACAGCCCATCGCTTATTGTAGCAGCAACAGATAATATTGCGATGGGAGTGATGAAAACGGCTTTTTCTCAAAAGATTCAGATTCCACAGGATTTATCGGTATCGGGATTCGGCGGTTACGATATTACAGAGATGATTCACCCCACGCTGACGACAGTGAAATATCATTATCTGCAGGCAGGAAGGCTTGCGGCAAATCACATTAGCCGACTGGTCGAAGGACAAAAAGTGAAGCAGCAGACGATCCTTGATGTCGAATTAATTCCCCGAGAAAGCGTTGACAAAATATAAACTGTTCCTTTATGATAATTCCATCGAACCGGTTCCATTCCGAGGTCTTTTTTGGAAATGGGAAGGCAGTCAGGCAGCGTATGGCTGTATGGAATTATTTTTTTGCTTGGAATGGAACCGGTTCCTCTTAGAGGGAGTTTCTGATTGCTGCAGCAGAATGGAGATGGAGACAGCTATGAAAATGACAAGAGAACAGCTCTATCGGCGGATTCAGCAGGCTGAACCTGGCGAGATGGCCAAGCTGGAAGCAAAAATTACGGTGTGTCCATGGAGACAAACTTATCATATTCAACCCGTAACCGGACTGCTTAATGATCCGAACGGTTTTTCCTTTTATCAAGGCTATTATCATCTGTTTTATCAATGGTTTCCTCTGGGGACAGAGCATGGTATGAAGTACTGGTACCACACTCGCTCGGACAATCTCGTGGATTGGGAGAATGTTGGCATAGCGATTGAACCCGGAAGCCCGTATGACTCGCATGGAGCTTATTCAGGAAGTGCGCTGGAGAAGGAAGGGCAGTTATACCTGATCTACACGGGAAATACGCGGGACGAGAACTGGATCAGACATCCTTATCAGTGCCTGGCGGTTATGGATAAGCATCATAAAGTAACGAAGTACGAACATCCTGTTATTTCGGATGTACCCCCAGGATATACCGAGCATTTTCGGGACCCCAAGGTGTGGAAGCATCAGGAACTGTATTATTGTGTCATTGGAGCCCAACGCACGGATGAGACCGGATGTGCAGTGCTGTACCAGTCGAGCGACCTCCTGCACTGGCAGTTTCTAGGTGAGATCGGGACTGGCTTGCCCACGTTTGGTTATATGTGGGAATGCCCGGACTATTTCGAACTGGATGGTCAGGGTGTGCTGATGTTCTCACCGCAAGGAATTCAGGCTGAGGAAGATCGGTATCAAAACATCTTTCAATGTGGTTATCTCTTGGGTAAGCTTCTGGATCTGGAAACGAGGCAGTTCGACCATGGCGGCTTTCATGAACTGGATCGGGGCTTTGATTTCTATGCGCCGCAGACGATGGATTCACCGGACGGAAGAAGAATACTGGTTGCGTGGATGGGACTTCCTGACTTGGCGTATCCCACAGATGACAGCGGCTGGGCTCATTGTTTAACGATTCCAAGGCAATTATCGATTCAAGGCAGCAGAGTTATACAGCAGCCAGTTTCGGAAATGGCACAGCTGCGCCGGGTAGAAAAAGGACTCCGGGCTCAGGGTACGCTGAGCAGCGAATGCCGATCTTTTGCCGGTTTCCAAGGCACTGCTTACGAATTGGAATGTGAAATCAGCCTGGATGATGCACACTTTGCAGGCATTGAATTCCGTGCGAATGATACAGAGAAAACGGTCATTCAGTATGATCGGCTGCAGCGCAAACTGATACTGGATCGCAGCCAATCGGGTGCGGCATTACCAGAAATCAATGGCACAATCCGTCAGTGCAGTCTGGATACGGATGTAATCCAATTACGGATGTTTGTGGATTCGTCGTCTGTTGAGATTTTTGTCAATGAGGGGCTGGAAGTGTTCACCAGCCGTATATTCCCAAGCCGTGACAGTATAGATATCCGTTTTTTTGCACATGGAGGCAGGGCAGATTTCCAAGCAGTGCTGTGGAACTATTAGATTGAATGAGAGAGGAATGAGACAGCATGTCCGACAATCAGCGTATCGCTCAAGAGGTTATTCGGGCCATTGGGGGAAAAGACAATATCACCTCTTTTGCACACTGTGCAACACGACTTCGCATTATGGTCAAGGATAAGGAGCAGATTGATCAGAAGCAGGTCGAGAGTATCGACAAAGTCAAAGGTGCCTTTTTTAACTCAGGTCAGTATCAGATCATTTTCGGCACAGGTACGGTTAATCGAATTTTTGAAGAGGTCGAGAAGCTTGGCATTGAAGGATCATCGAAGGAAGATGTGAAAAATCAGGGAAAAAAGGAAGGCAATGCATTCCAGCGGGCTGTTCGCACGTTTGGTGACGTCTTTGTTCCCATTATTCCTGTGCTTGTGGCAACAGGGCTGTTCATGGGGCTGCGCGGACTGCTTACACAAAATGAAATTCTGGCATGGTTCGGTGCGGCGCCTGACGACATATCGCCAAACTTCTTGCTGTTCACACAAATTCTAACGGATACGGCTTTTGCATTCCTGCCTGCTCTTGTAGCCTGGTCGGCATTCCGCGTATTTGGCGGCAGTCCGGTTCTCGGGATTGTGCTCGGGCTGATGCTGGTGAATCCAGCACTGCCGAATGCTTACGCTGTAGCGGATGGATCGGCGCAGCCTCTGCATATGTTTGGTTTTATTCCGGTTGTGGGTTATCAGGGCTCGGTGTTACCCGCGTTTTTTGTAGGTTTAATCGGTGCCAAATTTGAAAAAGTGCTGCGCAGACGTGTGCCAGAAGCGCTGGATTTGATTCTCACTCCATTTATTACGCTAACGGTTATGATCACGCTTGGACTATTCGCCATCGGTCCGGTATTTCACTCGCTTGAAGAGTGGGTACTGCACGGAACTACAGCTGTGCTGGATCTGCCTTTTGGTATCGCAGGTATGATTATCGGGTTCTTTCATCAGATTATTGTGGTTACGGGTGTGCATCACATCTTCAACTTTCTGGAGATTCAACTGCTGGAGAAAACCGGATTTAATCCGTTTAACGCTATCATTACATGTGCAATGGCTGCACAGGGTGCGGCCTGTCTTGCCGTTGGATTGAAAACCAAAAATATGAAGCTCAAAGCACTCGCGCTTCCTTCATCTCTGTCCGCATTCCTGGGTATTACTGAACCAGCGATCTTTGGTGTGAACCTGCGTTACATGAAGCCGTTTGTTATGGGGCTGATCGGGGGTGCAGTTGGAGGTTTCATCGCATCGCTCTTCCACCTGCAGGGTACTGGAATGGCAGTTACGGTTATCCCGGGAACGCTTCTGTATCTGAATAGTCAGCTGCCATTGTATATCCTGTCCAACGTAACGGCCATGGCCATTGCCTTTGCGCTGACCTGGTTCTTTGGTTATAAAGATCAGCCTTTTGAAGTCGTATCCGGCAGCGATTCGTCTGTGGATACAGCGAATACGACATCCGGTTCGAAAACAGCCGTTTCGGTTTCGGCATCGGGCAGCGCAGCGGCTCGTCCACAAGTGAAGCTGCTTGAGATCGCATCTCCGATCCAGGGTACAGTTGTTGAACTGGACCAGGTGCCTGACCCGGCGTTTTCGGGAAAACATATGGGTGAGGGCATCGCGATTGAGCCTTCCGAGGGTAAAGTGTATGCTCCATTTGACGGTGTCGCTGCTCATGTGATGGATAAGAGTAAACATGCTGTCATTTTGGAGCATGAAACAGGGCTTCAACTGCTCGTTCATATCGGTATTAATACGGTCGGCTTGAAAGGCAGTGGTTTTGTCACTCATGTCAAAAGCGGAGATACCGTGCGTGCCGGACAGCTGCTCATTGAATTTGATAGGAATACAATTGAGGCCGCTGGTTTACCGGTAATTACACCTGTACTGATCCCAAGCGGTAACGAAACAATTGCTTCTGTAAAAACGATAGAACGCGGACATGTGCAGGCGAATGCGGAAAAGGTGCTGAGAATAGAGTTTACGCAGCCTCAGTAACCCATGCATAAGAGCATACGCCAGCAATATCGGAGCGATTCAGATCATCACGATCATCACGAGAAATTCAATCAAACAATAAGAACACAGGAATGCATCGAAATAAAACCAATATAAATAAAACATCATCAAAAAATATAGGAAAACGGACGGGAATACTGCCCATCCGCTTTCCTTTTTCTTTGTCATGATTTTTTTGTCATCATTTTCTTCTGTTATAATCCGGCATTGCGTTTCAGCCGTTCAGCAATCTGTAAAAAGTCTTCCGGGGATATTCCTGGAGCGAATTCCTCCGGCAGGTCGGGAAGTTCGGGGATCGGCCCTCCGTATCCCGGCAAACCCGCAAAGGCTTCCAGTTTGCCGCCGTCCGGGTGTACGCCTTTCCAGATCTGGGCAATCTGCTGATAATCCTTGTCACTGAACGTGTACAAGCGGCGCTGCTCACCCATGGCTTCCCATTTGCGTGTGGTTTCAAACGCTTTGTTATCCAGAGAAGGGATCGGAATCAGCTTGGTCACATCCACGCCTGTTGCAATCTCCAACGCTTTGGCATAAGCGAGAATATGCACACCACCCCGTACAAGCAGATAACCTGTCATCTCACGAGCTGTATTGTTGTCGGTCATCTCGTAAACCCGCATCTTGTGGGTTCTTGCTCCGCATTCGAGAAAAAAGTTATGCAGCAAATCCAATATCAGATTACCGCTGCTGAAGACATACGAGCCGTTCCAAGGCCTGCCCATGGAGTCATAAGGCAGTGCCGTTTGCGCGGATTCAATAAAATGTGAAGTCATGCGTGCATCCTTGCCTGCACGAAGCGGTGTGGAGTCAGGTGCGCCCGGGGATGTCGTGCCTTCAAGCATCAGGTTAATCGTATTGGCGACGAGTTCCACATGGCCAAATTCTTCAGCCGTAATACTGGCGACAATATCATAGAAGGGACGCAACTTGGATTTGCCTCTAAAGTTAAATGACTGATACATGTAATTGTTCAGCGTGGACATCTCGCCATATTTTCCGCCCAGCAGCTCCTGCACCGCACTGGCTCCATTGGGGTCCGGATTTTTGGACATGGGCAGTTCAATGGCAAGACGATCTACACGTTTAAACATGTCAATTCCTCCTCGATTCTCATTACAATAAAGGTATGAACGCTGACTTGTACGTTATTCAATCATTTGCGTGAAACTGGTGGTCAGTGCCTAGTGCTTATCTGATCGATTTGATTTATATTTAAATGAATCGTAGTACATTGATTTAACATGGACAACACAGGGGGACACTTATTATGAAACTCGATGCACATCAACATTTCTGGAATTATAACACCCGTGATTACGGATGGATCGGTGAAGAGATGAGCGTGATTCGGCGTTCCTTTCTACCGGAAGACCTGCAGCCAATCCTCACGGATTCCGGCATATCAGGCTGTGTAGCTGTACAGGCCCGGCAAAGCCTTGAAGAAACCGAGTGGCTGCTCGAACTTGCGGACAAGCACGAATTCATCAAAGGCGTTGTTGGCTGGGTAGATCTGTGCTCTGAGGAAGCTGCCTCACAACTGGCGGGATATGCCGCTAACCCATGGCTGAAAGGTGTCCGTCATGTCATACAGGATGAACCGGATGTAAAGTTTGTGCTGCGGGAGGACTTCCAACGAGGTATTGCTTTGCTGGAGCAGTATAATCTGGCCTATGATTTGCTTGTATCCAAGGAGCAGCTGCCTCATGCCGTGGAGTTGGTTCAGAAGTTTCCTAAGCAGCGTTTTGTCATTGACCATCTGGCCAAACCGGATATTAAGGCAGGAGTCGGTTCTCCCTGGAAGGAAACAATGGAAGCGATTGCGGCATATCCCAATGTTTATTGCAAATTGTCTGGGATGGTCACCGAAGCAGACTGGAACCATTGGAAACAGGAAGATTTCACCTTTTATCTGGATACGGTGCTTCAAGCGTTTGGATCAGAGCGGGTGATGTATGGTTCGGACTGGCCTGTATGCACCGTAGCGGGTACATATGCCGAGGTGATTAATTTGCTGCAAACGCATGTAAAGCGCTTACCAGAAGCAGAACAGCAGCTGATTTTTGGCGATAACTGTGCCGCATTTTACAACTTGTGATCATTGGTAAATTAGCGCTTCGCTGGACAACAAAGGCCTGTAAATCTGCATGAGGTGCATATCAACGACTCGCGCTCGTTGACATATTTCCTGTTTCTTGGTAATCTTTTATCTAATCCGCATAATGTTTTCTGGGAATGTTACCGAATAAGGGCATAACCTGAGCTGGCTTGGGATACACGTTATTGTGTATACAGGCTGGTTCGGGTTTTTTCTATTTGCCTCGCGGCAAGCCTGGAAGCAGAAACGGGGCGGATCATTGAACTGCATATTTGAAAGGAGAATACGAATGACAGCATTTAAATTTCCTGAAAACTTTCTATGGGGTGGAGCGATTGCTGCCAATCAGGCAGAGGGAGCTTATCTGGAAGATGGCAAAGGATTAAGTATTGTGGATTTACTTCCAACCGGAGAAAATCGGAGAAGCATTATGAAAGGAAATGTCCCGGCATATACACCACTCGCGAGTGAGTTTTACCCTTCCCATGAAGCCATTGATTTCTATCATAGATACCCGCAGGATATTGCCCTTTTTGCGGAAATGGGTTTCAAAGCGCTGCGAGTTTCGATTGCCTGGGCACGCATCTTCCCAACAGGAGAGGACGCGGAGCCGAATGAAGCTGGGCTGCAGTTTTATGATGATCTGTTTGATGAACTCTTGAAACATGGCATCCAGCCGGTGGTTACGCTGGCTCACTTCGATGTGCCTGTACATCTGATTGAGAAATATGGCAGCTGGAGAAGCCGCAAACTTGTTGATTTGTTTGAGACTTATGCCAAAACGGTATTTACTCGTTACAAAGATAAAGTGAAATACTGGATGACGTTCAACGAGATCAACATGCTGCTTCATCTTCCTTTCCTCGGAGCAGGACTGGCGTTTAACGAAGGTGACAACGTCAAAGAAATTCAATATCAAGCGGCACATCACCAACTCGTTGCAAGTGCGCTTGCCGTTAAAGCCTGCCATGAGATCATCCCTGACGCCATGATTGGCTGTATGCTGGCAGCGGGCAGTTTCTACCCGTACACATGCAATCCGGAAGATGTGTTTCAGGGAATGGAGAAGGACAGAGAATCCTACTTCTTTATCGATGTACAGTCACGCGGGGAATACCCGGGTTACGCCAAACGTTTCTTCAGGGATCACAACCTGAACATTGTAATGGAGCCGCAGGATGCAGACATTTTGCGTAACCACACGGTGGATTATATTGGCTTCAGCTACTATTCCAGTCGGACAACCAGTACAGACCCTGAAGTGAACAAAAATATGACGAGTGGTAACGTGTTTGGCTCCATTGCCAATCCATATCTGGCGAAGTCGGAATGGGGATGGACCGTTGATCCCAAAGGTTTCCGCATTACCGCCAACCAGCTGCATGACCGGTATCAGAAACCGCTGTTTGTGGTGGAAAACGGCTTTGGTGCGCACGATGAGGTTAACGCTGAGGGTGAAATCGATGATTCGTACCGAATCGATTATTTGAAACGCCATGTGGCGGAGATGGGTGAAGCCATCCAGGATGGCTGCAATATCATCGGTTATACCAGCTGGGGGCCGATCGACATCGTTAGTGCATCCTCGGGCGAAATGAGAAAACGTTACGGTTACATCTATGTGGATCGGGACAATGAAGGCAGAGGCGAATTGACTCGTATCAAAAAGAAAAGCTTCGAATGGTATAAAAATGTTATTGCATCCGGCGGAACGGATCTGGGAGACAAGTAGTTTCGTGATAAGCTGAAAACGAATCACCTCCAAACATCGGAAGCTGCATGAATTCATGTAACTTCCGAATGTCTTCGCCTTGAAAGCGTTGACATATAACGCAGTTCACGCTATACTTGACGCAAATATATCATTTCTGGGATTGTTACTACATCACACGTAGGCAAAACCTGAGCACCAAAAAAGCAGACTGCCACGTCTCGTTTATTTTGTGATGCTCCAGGTTTTTTTTTGTATGCCCATAATTGGATATATCACTGCGACTAGAGAGTGGAACGTGACGGGGGGATTGAAGTGAAAATAGCAAAGGTTATCAACAATAACGTGATCAGCATCTATCAGGCCGACGGAGAAGAGCTTGTGGTGATGGGACGTGGGATTGCCTTTAAGAAAAAGCCGGGAGATAAAGTAGACGAGACCCGCATCCAGAAAGTATTTGCCTTGAAAAACAAACAGACATCCGATAATTTCAAAACACTGCTGCGTGAAGTTCCGATGGAACTTGTTGAAATTGTGGAGGAGATGATTGCTCATGCACGTGACAATCTGGGACGTAAACTGAACGAGAACATTTATGTTTCGCTTACAGATCATATTCATTTTGCCATCGAGCGTTATCATGAGGGGATTGAGATCAAAAACGCCTTAATGTGGGAGATCAAGCAGTTATACAAAGTTGAATTCGGGCTGGGACTGCGCACGCTGGAGCAGATTAACAGCCGAATGAATATTGAGCTTCCACCGGATGAAGCCGCGTTTATTGCGCTGCATATTGTGAATGCCGAAATGAACGAAGAAGTCATTACAACGATGAATATTACGAAGTTTATCCAGCAGATTATTAATATCGCCAAGTACCATTTTAAAATGGAGTTTGACGAGGAGTCACTCAGTTACTTCCGCTTCATTACACATCTGAAATTCTTCTCGCAGCGCGTGCTGAGCGGGACGCACTATGATAACAATTATGATCATTTCTACGACATGATTAAGGAGAAGCATCCCGAAGCGGCAGCGTGCGTTGAGAAGATCGCCTTGTTTGTGAAGAAGGAATACGATCATGAGCTGACCAATGAGGAAAAGTTATATCTTACCGTTCACATTGAACGTGTCGTTAATCGCTAAAATTTAATTATTGACATAAATGGTTATATTATAATATTATGTTTGTAACAGGAATTAAATACGATTTAACTGGGATTGTTACTGGTTATGCAGGCAAAACCTAAGTCATGTGTATTTCGGAATTTATGTCCACTTACGCAAGGCTTAGGTTTTTTGTGTGCAAAAAAATCGGTAGAGAGCCTGTTATATAAATTGAATTATCATCGGAGTGTCCGTGTACACGATTATTAATTCAATTTTATTGACAAAACGTAGGAGGGCATATCATGAGTCAAGAGAAACTGGCCAGAGAGATCGTAGAACGGGTCGGCGGTGAGAAAAACGTAGAATCCCTGGTTCACTGTGCAACACGGTTACGATTTGTATTGAAGGATGATTCCAAGGCTGACAAAACGGCCCTGGAGAAAACAGAAGGTGTTATTGCCGTTAAGGAAAACGGCGGCCAATTCCAGGTTGTTGTGGGCAATAAGGTTCCCGAGGTCTATCAAGCCATCGGTCAGATCAGCAGTATTCTGGACGATTCATCCAGCAAAGAAAAAAGCGGCAAAAAAATAAAAGGGTTGGGCGGTATCATTGACGTCATCTCCAGTATTTTCGCACCACTACTGGGCGTTATGGCGGGGGCTGGTATTTTAAAAGGTTTGCTGCTCATTGCAAACAATGTGGGCTGGCTGGAAAAGACAGAATCCACATATATCATTCTGTATGCAGCTGCCGACAGTCTGTTCTATTTCCTGCCACTGCTGTTAGCGGTTACAACAGCACGTAAATTCCAAGCAAATATGTTTGTTGCATTAACGGTTGCTGGAGCGCTAATCTATCCAACCATTATTCAGTTGAAAACAGATGGCGTTCAAGCAGATTTCTTCGGTATTCCCGTTGTTCTGATGAACTATTCCTCTACTGTAATTCCGATTATTCTAGCCGTCATTGTGATGAGCAAACTGGAGAAATTGTTCAACAAGCTTCTTCACGAAAGTATCAAAAACTTTGTCACACCTCTATTTCTGCTTGTTATTATGGTTCCGCTTACGCTGCTTGTCTTTGGACCATTCGGTGTATACGTTGGTAATGGTATTGCGTCGGCGATGGTTGCTGCCTTTGGATTCAGCCCGCTGCTTGCCGGAGCGGTCATGGGCGCAAGCTGGCAGCTGCTCGTTATATTCGGTGTACACTGGGGCTTGGTGCCTGTATTCATCAATAACATTGCTGTATACGGCAAAGACGGTGTGAAACCGGCAGCAACGGCTTCTGTATTTGCTCAAACGGGTGCGGCATTCGGTGTCATGCTCAAAACCAAAAACAGAAAATTAAAAACACTTGCTGGATCATCTACACTTACAGCGCTGTTCGGGATTACTGAACCCGCCATTTACGGCGTAACACTCCCGCTCAAACGTCCATTTATCGCCGGTGTTATCGGCGGCGCAGTTGGCGGAGCGATCATTGGTCAAGCGGGAACTCAGGCGTTCGCTTCGGGTGCACCAGGCCTGCTGACACTGCCGATTTTCTATGGACCAGGTGGTCAAGGTTTCCCGGGATTGATCATGGGTATTGCCGCATCGTTTGTTGTTTCCGCAGTATTAACGTACATTATGGGCTTTAAAGATCCTGTTGAAGATGAACAGATCAAGACGGAAGCAGAACAGTCTGCTGGAGCTGCTGCTAATGCTAATGCAAAAGGCAAAGATGCTTCATCTAACCCTTCTGCTCATGTTACAGCTGCTGCCAGCCAAGAGGTATACAGTCCGATCGAAGGTAAAATTGTCGATTTAGCTGAAGTTCCCGATCCGGCATTTGCTTCCGGTGCTATGGGTAAAGGGATCGCGATTGAACCAACGACAGGACGGGTAGTGGCTCCTTTTGATGGTACAGTAACGGTAGCCTTCAAAAAGAAGCATGCACTTGCTGTTGTATCGGATTCAGGTGCTGAGATTCTGGTACATGTAGGTGTGGATACAGTCAAACTGGATGGGCAGCATTTTATCTCTTACATTGAGGAAGGGGACAGAGTGAAGGCAGGCGATCTGCTTCTGGAATTTGATATTGAGCAGATTAAAGCTGCGGGTTATCACACGGTAACACCAATTATCGTAACCAATTCAGCAGACTACACGGATGTCATTCCGCAAGCTGCAGGTCAGGTAAGCAGTAAGGATATGCTGCTGAAAATTGTAGGAACTGAAGCAGGCAAAGCTTAAGGTTATAGGATTCATGGTATTATTCATTTCATAATAAAACAAACAACCGCGAAGAAAGATTTGGCGGTTGTTTGTTGTTGAGAGGAACCATCATTAGATGATTCTTTGAGATGCATTGTTATATGTCTGCCTTCACTACGTTGGAATGCGTACTGCTCGTCAGGCGCTGAGGCGGGTACACTGCGCGGACCGGGGCAATGATGATTGCGGCAAACACAGCTTTGATCAGATCTCCGATAATATAAGGATAGAATCCCTGAATCATCGCATTGGATAAAGTCATGCTGTATTGGTAAGCGAGCCAGGGCACCCCTGTGACATAGATTAACAGAGACCCGAATATTTCGAGAACAATAAAAGCCAGAACATAACCTTTAACGCCCCGAATTTTAACTTTGGAGAGCAGCAGGCCCATGAGCAGTGCGGCGAATGGCCACATGATAACGTACCCCCCGGTAGGCCCAAGCAGTACGGCGAGGCCGCCAGTACCATGCAGCAGTGGGAAACCAAGCGCAGTAAGTACAACGACAAGGGCAATACTTAAGAAACCGTAGAGGGGACCCAGCAATCCGCCAGCTAACATCACGGCTAACGTTTGCAAAGTAATGGGCACAGGTGAGAAACCAATAGGAATGCTTATGTATCCAAAAAGTACGAGAATGGCAGCCATCAGTGCACTGAACACGATGCCGCGTAGAGATAATTTCATGTTTGTACAATCCTTTCGATTTTGGTAGAATTATTGTTAACCATATTTATTATTTAGGTTAACGATTAGCATGTTATCATATAATCGCAAAATGTGAAAGGACTTATTTTTATCATGCGAAACAAGCTGCCTATCATTTCTTTAACAGATATTCATGTACACTACGCTGGAGAAGGAAGCGTAGTGAAAAAAGCAGTCAATGGCGTGTCACTTACACTCCAGGCAGGTGAGTGGTTAAGCGTTGCAGGTCCCAACGGCAGCGGTAAAAGTACTCTTGCCGGAGTCCTGCTGGGCTTCATTCCTATATCCGGCGGAGAACGGAATATCCCTGCGAATCTGACCATTCGAGGTGTGCTGCAGCAGCCAGATGCTCAGGTGCTGGGCGATACCATTGAAGAAGAATTTCATTTTGCGCTGTCGCATTTACATATATCAAATCTTGAAAAAAAGAAGCGCACTCAGGAGGCGCTGCAGCTTGTGGGACTTCATCACTCTCCGGGTACTGTGATTGCGCAGTTATCCGGGGGACAGAAGCAGCTGCTTAACATTGCGACAGCTCTTGCAGCGAAGCCGGATGTTCTGATTATGGACGAACCTACAGCGATGCTCGACCCTGATGCGAGAGGGCGCATAGAAGATATTGTTCAGTCTGTTACAAGGAAGGGTACGGCAGTGGTCTGGATCACCCATCATCTTGAGGAAGCCACATTATGTGATCGTATTATGGCGATGAATCATGGACGATGTGTATATGATGGAATACCGCAGTCTTTTTATTATCCGTCGACAGCTGGAACAAAGGCAGCTTCAAATGCAGAAGAAGAACAGCATCTTCAATCTTCTTGCGAGCAGTTGGGTCTGGAACCTCCTTTTACAGTGCAGACCAGCCGGATCCTGAAGCAGCGGGGGAAGCTGCAGCATGTTATGCCGCTTCGGCCTGAACAGCTTGCAAAGGAGGCTGCGCGCTGGTGATTGAATTGAATAACATCTGCATCCGGGCTTCAGATGAGAGCAAGCGGATTTTACTTGACGACATTTCTCTAACGCTGAACCGCGGCGAGATTACGCTGCTTCTGGGCTGTACCGGTTCTGGCAAAACGACACTGCTCCAGACGATTGCCGGGCTCAGGCCGCCAGATTCCGGTGATATCCGGCTTGCAGGCGAGTCGATGTGGCGTAATGGCAGGGTACCTAAATCCATGCTGCTCCAGGCGGGACTTGTATTTCAGTTTCCTGAGCAGCAGCTGTTTGCACGTAATATCAGGAGGGAACTGCTGTATTCCCTTCGTCCTTATCGTTTGAATGAGGCTGAGCAGCAGCAGCAGATCGCAGAAACCCTGGCACATTGGGACCCGGATCGGGGAGAGGGGAAAGAGCGGCGTTTTCAACTGGACAGCTCACCTTTTGCTCTCAGCGGCGGAGAAAAGCGCAGGCTGGGGCTTGCGCTTGGCACTGTCACCCAGCCAAACTGGCTGCTGCTGGATGAGCCCAGCGCAGGTCTTGAGGCTCAGAGCGGCAGGCTGCTGCTGGATGCGCTGCTTGACCATCGTGAGGCGGGCGGCGGGGCGGTTATTGCCGCGCATGATCTGGATACATTTCTGCCGCACGCAGACCGGGTACTCCTGTTACGACTGGGTCGTGTCGCCGCCGACCTTACTCCGCAGCAGCTGCATAACCAGCCGAAGCTGCTGATGCAGGCCGGGATTGGTCTGCCTCCATCGATGCAGCTTGCCGAACAGCTCCGGGGAGCGGGAATAAACTTCATTTCTACAGCAATGACACCGGAAGATATGGCAGAAGCTATTATAAGCAGTCAAAGCTGCGGAGAGGAACGGACGTTTGTTCCCGCCGAAGTGGAGGATGTTAATAAGCCAGATGCAGATCATGATTCAGAAAAAAATAAAAATAAAGATAAAGATACAATTACTACAGAAATAGACAGGTCATTATTATCAGGACCCGCCAACGCTGCTTCAACAACATCATTTGGAGATGTCCCGTTACCATTAGTATCAGACCCTGCTCTGCAAGCACGTAAAGACAGCAAACACAAAAGTTCGAATGAAAGTGTAATGGACCCTCGTCTAAAATGGGTTCTGTATATGCTTCTCGTTACAGCGGCGATGCTGCAGCAGCATTGGGGCGGCTTAACATTAACTTTGATCCCGGTGACCATTGCTTTGGGTGTACTTCCCCGTCAGAAGCTGATGGGGTGTATCAAACTGATGAAACCACTTCTCCTGTTTTTTGTTCTGTCTACCTTGTTATCGGGCAGTACTTTAACTACGGGGGAAGCAGGTTTCCAATTGGGATTTTCCCTGACTCAGGCTGAGGGAACTATACTGAACCTTTATCGCTTGTTCATTGTAACTCTTGCAAGTTTGTGGTTCTCGCTCACGACCCCATACGGGCGTATGGTCGAAGGGCTGAACTGGGTGCTGTCTTATGGTCAGAAAATCAGGCTGCCGATCACCTCGTTTGCCCTTGCTGTATCACTCATTTTCCGGTTTATCCCGCTGCTCTGGAGCGAATGGCAGCGATTCTCACTGATCGTCCGGGCTCGGGGAAAAGCGGCTTTGAAACCTAATTCAGTACGTATACGCGATCTGGGACCGATGGTTATTCCGCTGCTCATGGCTCTGTTCCAGCGTGCGGAAGATATGACGATTGCGATGGAGATGCGAAAAGTAAGAGAGAACGCCGCATTTGGTGTTCGTTCCTCTCTTCTGGCATGGAGCAGGCGGGATACCCGGATTGGCATCATGGGCCTATTTGTTTTTGCTCTGCTTGTATCGGTGCGCTGGTGGGGATCGCGCTGATAAAGGTGCAGATTCAAGGAAGAATCGGCAGATGAAACGCAGTGTTTTCCAAGGAAAATGCATAAAATCATCCTGAAACGCTCACCTTAATGATGCATTGATCATCTCATGACGATCAGGAGGGACGAGTGATGGAGGAAAAGTTTTTGCAGGAAGACAGACGGGAGTATACCGACGTGTCCACCGTAGAGTCGCAGCGAAATGACATTACGCTTGAAGAGTTTCCGGAAGGCCCTTACGGTTCGTCTTTGCTGTCCGAGTCACTTGGGAAAAGCTCCCCGTGGCGGGTGGATCAGAGGACTGCGCACCGTTTTGATTATGAAAATCATGAGCTGCATGAGGGTGAGGTTCGGGACTACCCTGGACAGGATGTCTTTGATGAAACGATACCCGATGACGTGCACGAGCCCCAGTACCCTGGCAAAATGTAATGAAGTTTCTTTACTTCCGCCTTAATAAAGCCTCTGACGAGATCCTCTCGGACAGGGGCTGTTTAGTTTTGAAGCGTATTGGTTATCATTGGATGGACAAATAATGGATGAATGCGTTCGCTGGCACAGCAATTTTGAAAAAAGTTGTTTACTTCCGTACCGAAATTTTGATATTATAGTCGCAATATCAAATGCATTGACGAGACGAGTAGATAAAAATCATTCTTTCATCAGAGAGCCCCGGTAGCTGAAAAAGGGCAGAGAAACTTTTATCGAAGAAAGACTCTGAGCAGCACATCGGAATCCGGCTACGCTGGAGGATGTTGTGACAGGAGCTCCTGTTATAGAGCTGGAGTATAAAACGGATGAAGACAGCATCTCGATTAGTTGAACTTTTATTTTACACAACCACGGAGTACTCGTGTAAATGATAATGATCTCAACTTATACAAGACAGCTTGGTCATCCTTCACATACTCGAAGAGGTGAATATGGTGACATATTTGCGAATCTGGGTGGTACCACGAGTGTTCAATCTCGTCCCTGAGACAATGTCTTGGGGATGGGATTTTTTGGTTTTTTCAGAGCTGTGACTTACACGCTTTGAAACAGCTTGAATAGTGTGAATGATAAGGGGAATGTAAGCTTCCAGAATCCCATGTACGATGACAAAACAAAGACAGAACCAAGACACAAAACAGATGATCTAACTTAAATCGAAAGGAAATGATGATTCCATGTCAGCAAAATTAAAAGTCGGTATTGTCGGAGGAACAGGAATGGTGGGTCAGCGCTTTGTAGACCTGCTGGATCAGCATCCTTGGTTTGAAGTAACAGCAATTTCAGCAAGTGCCAATTCGGCAGGCAAAACGTACGAAGAATCCGTGCAGGGACGATGGAAGCTGGCAGTTCCGATTCCTGAGCCGGTGAAAAACATTGTAGTGCAGGATGCATCTCAGGTTGAAGCTTTTGCGAGTCAGGTTGATTTTATTTTCTGTGCTGTAGATATGAAAAAGAATGAAATTCAGGCACTTGAAGAGGCTTACGCCAAAACGGGTACACCTGTCGTATCGAACAACTCCGCTCACCGCTGGACCGCTGACGTGCCGATGGTAGTGCCTGAGATTAATCCGGGTCACTTGGCTGTCATCGAAGCTCAGAGAAAACGTCTGGGTACAGCGACAGGATTCATCGCTGTCAAACCAAACTGCTCCATTCAGAGTTATGTGCCAGCACTGCATGCTCTGCGTGAGTTTAACCCGACACAGGTTGTTGCCTCAACATATCAAGCGATCTCTGGAGCAGGTAAAAACTTCACGGACTGGCCAGAGATGCTCGATAACGTTATCCCGTACATTGGCGGAGAGGAAGAAAAAAGTGAGCAGGAACCGCTTCGCATCTGGGGGAGTGTAGAGAACAACCAGATCGTTAAAGCATCCGCACCACTCATTACGACGCAATGTATCCGTGTACCGGTTACGGATGGACATCTGGCAACGGTATTTGTGAATTTTGAGAAAAAACCGAGCAAAGATGAAATTCTTGAACGCTGGCTGCAGTTCAAAGGCCGTCCGCAGGAGCTGGCGCTGCCTAGTGCTCCGAAACAGTTTATTACGTACTTTGAAGAAGAGAACAGACCACAGACGAAGCTGGATCGTGATATCGAGCGCGGCATGGGCGTATCCACTGGTCGTTTGCGTGAAGACACCCTGTATGACTACAAATTCGTGGGACTGTCCCACAATACACTGCGCGGAGCAGCAGGTGGAGCTGTCCTGATTGCCGAACTGCTCAAAGCCGAAGGGTACATTCAACCGAAATAACCGAAATAAATTTAAACGTATATTACAGCTGCAGTGAAGCATCAGCATGAGAAACGCCGACATTTTGTCGGCGTTTTTTGCCTGTTAGTGGGTTGGCTGCACTGGATACGGGCGGGAGTTTGTTTATGAACTTGGATGATCAGGAAGTGGCCAAGCTGCTCGGAAATCTGCACCCAGTTGTCATGCTGCCGATGTTTTATCTGAATTACGCAGGAGCTGTGAACGCTTGCCGAGCAAGTACCCTGAGAGGGACGCGAGCATTTGCTGAAATACCATACCTAGGACAACCGGAACCGCAACAGGCGGTGGAAAATAGGTAACCGCAAGAACGGCACCTGCGCTAATGTTACGCATGCCCCCGTTAAAGACAAGAGCCACCTGATCGGCTTCATTCCAGCCTAGCCATTTTGCAATGAAATAACTGAGTGCGTAGCCGAAGGAGGCCAGAAATACAATAATGACCGCCAGCCCAGCCAGTCGCCAATTGAAATCGGCTAGATAAGGGGCGACAACTGAACCATTAATGGCAACAACCGAAGCCATAAACAGTTTGGACAAGGGATTAAGCCGAGGCCCCCATACAGGCACGATGCCGCCTTTAGTCCATTCATTAAGGAGCATACCCAGCAGAGAAGGGAAAACAATCATCCAGAACAGACTGCTCATCATAGCTACCGTATCGAGTGTGACGCTTGTGCCAACAAGCAGGGATAACACGCCTGGCACAACAAAAGGAGCCAGCAAGGTATCGATTAAAATAATGGAAAGCGTAAGCGCAATATTCCCCCGGTAGATACTTACCCATATAAAACTGCTAATGCCTGTTGGAATCACCGCAGCGAGAACAAGTCCTGTGATGGTATAAGAATCGGTTGGAAACACGAGATGACCCATGCCCAGCGCAATAAGAGGCATTGCCAAATGTAAGATCAGAAGGCAAACAAACAGCGGAAAAGGCTTTTTTAAGACATTAACAAAGTCTCGTACGCTCAGACTAATACTGCCCGCAAAAGTCATGAAGGCAAATAGCCAAGGCGACAAGTACGTGTAAGATGATAAAAAACTGCCGCATAAAACACCAATGATAATACTGACGGGGGTGATCAGTGGCATAATGCGGTTCAAGCGTTGATTTAAGGCCTGAAGCATAATGGTGACATCCCCTTATTGTGTGATTCTCCTATTATACATCGTAATGCGCGGGCATGCAGGCTGATTTGCAATCTCGCTTTATGAACAAGTATCATAAAATAATGAATCATTATTCTGAATGAAGAAAGGGAGATGATCATGCCCAGGCGAAAAAGAACTCACAAGATTATGCTGCCAGTAATGATGGCATCCAGTCTGCTGCTGTTGTCGGCTTGTTCTATTGTAGAGCAGGCGAATCAAAGTTTGAATTACGTAAGCGGTGCGACGGATTATATCGAACAAGTATCGAGTGCTGGAAACGAGCTGCAGCAGCTCGCAGCGGACGCAGTCAATAACCCGGATCTGACGGGTCAGATTCAAGAGAAAATCGATCAGATTCAGGCGGAAGCTGCAGCGTTTTCCGAGATGAGTGCACCTGCGATCGGAGAAAATATCCATGAGAATCTGGTTGGTTATAACAACCAGCTGACAGAGGTCGTTAATCAATTCGAGACAACGATTGCTGAGCAGGGCATTACTGCAGAGAATTGGGAGCAAACCGGAATTCCTGAATTGATCAACAACATCAACAGTTTGAAGGACCCGCTGAGTGGTTTGCAGCAGGAATAATCGTTTAATTTATATAATAAGTGCAGCCTTCCGTTTCCTTGAGAAGAATTGAAGAATTAAAAAGCAAGGGATTCATAAGACGGGTACTCTTTGACAAGACTGCTCGTCTTTTTGCATATTTAATCCTAAATAAGAAAAACTACATATCGTGCGTTACACGCATTTAATTGAATTGTTACGTTCATTCATTCAATAGTTTACTCCTCAAATGGATGGCAGGCTGCTGTAACGATTCAATAACATTTCATGCAGACATCTGCTAATCCCACCGGTTTGACAAAAGAGTACCAGATTAGTATGATTATGTTGTATTTAAATTATAGTAACTAACTTTTATTTACCTAGCACCAAATATATTCAGCGAAGGAGATCTGCGTTATGTCCGAGCATGCGGGAAAAGTCATTGTTATCACAGGTGGAGCAAGCGGAATCGGAAAAGAAACAGCACTGCAGCTGTCCGCACAGGGAGCAGCGATCGTTGTCGCGGATTTTAACGAAGAGGGAGCCAACCAGGTTGCGACTGAGATTGAAGCAGCGGGTGGCAAAGCCGGAGCTTATAAAGTCGATGTGTCCAAAGGGGATGAGATTAAAGCTTTGATTGACTGGACTGTCGAAAAATATGGAACATTCAGCGGTATTTTCAACAATGCCGGTATCGGTCTTGTAAAGCCGTTTCTGGAAATGGACCCGGAATCCTATCACAAGGTTATTGATGTGGATCAACATAGCGTATACTACGGCATGTATTACGGTGCGAAGAAAATGGTTGAATTAAACGTGCAAGGCACGATTGTTAATACAGCTTCGATCTATGGAAGCGTGGCAGCTGTCGGCAGCTTCAACTACAATGCGGCGAAAGCAGCAGTAGTGATGATGTCCAAATCGGGTGCACTCGAATTGGCTGAGCACGGCATTCGTGTTCTCGGGGTTGCGCCTGGCTTCATTGAAACTCCGATTCTGGGGAATGACAAAGCCATGAAGGATGCATTGGCCACTCAACATATGCGCGGAGAGTTGATCCAGCCGGAAAAAGTGGCAAGTGTAGTTACGTTTTTGTTCAGTGATGCTGCGAGCGCAATGAATGGCACAACGGTGGCGGTTGATGATGGTTTTCTCAGCTTCAAAACAAAATAAATGCGTCAAAATATAAAAAGGGGCTGTCTCAAAAGCCTTTAAAAACGAACATAGGTGCAGAGAATTAACACCGATCCGTCCAAACGGGACCAAGCAGAGGTTTATCCTGCTTGGTCCCGTTTACGTTTTTCTGCCATTGTTGCTTTTTTGAGCGGATTGTGGGCAAGACAAAGCCACCCGACCTCCAGGCTTACTTTTTGCAAGCCACGAATCAGGAATCTTCGAAATCCCCGATTTTTTTGATCTGTCCAAACACGATTTCAGGCTCGATCATGCGCCGAACGGAAAGCATATATCCTTCCTCACTGCACTGGTGTTCCCTCATCTCCTTTTTTTGCCGCATGCAGGTCAGGCTGATCGCAATCTCCCGGTCGCCTTTTGCCTTGGTGCATGTGGCTTTCAGTGGGCACTGGCTGCAAGTTGGACGGAAGAACTTTTTTCGTCAACTTTTTTATCTGTTAGTGAGTAGAGGAACTTCCGCTTTCGTTTGACGATCCGTCATATGAAAAAGTTGTAGACGGTGATTATGTATTCAGTAGTCGTCGCACATCTATAATTCAACAACTCAACCCCTCACTCTTATAGATAATTATATCGTCAGAACTTAGTTGATGCTGGTGTGTTAATTGTTTTTTCGGTTTTAATGTTACAGGACGAGCTGAGGGAGTGCATGCCAAGTCAGCATTCAAAGATGTATCAATTGAAGACCGGGCCTGCAGCCCGATTTGCGGGGCGATGAATGGGGGGGATTAATGGATTTAATAGGGTAAGTTTTAACTCAACCTACCCCCACCGACTGACCGGTCTCTTTAATATACTTCACGGGTCTGACGCTTGAATATTTCGTTCTATACAGGTTTTTTTATGTCAACTATAATAATGCTATAATTCGTAACAAGCTGGCTCGTTCATAGCGACATCAGAAATCAAATACGGGGGAATGGGATATGAACAGGTTGCTTCATCGGTTATCCTTCAAGCAACGGATATGGTACTCTTTCGTAACACTTATGACTATGGCTATTGCCGCGACCGGATGGATTTCGTATACTATTTCCTCCCGGGTTGTTGAACAGAATGCGCTTCAGCTGCGCCAGGATACGATCAACAAGTCGGCTCAGGTTCTTGACGAGAAACTGAAGAAGATCGTCCTGTCGATCTTGTCGCTAAAGATGAGCGATGCCTATCAAGCCATCCTTCGAGATGTATCTTCCAATGATTCAAGACGCTACTATGCCCGTCTTACTGCCCTCCAGCCGATTTTGGCACAACTCAAGTTCAATGACAACTTTATTCAGTCGATCCTCCTGGTTACGCCAATCGGCGATTTTTATCCCACTAATTACATGCGGCATAGCGAATACTCTTTTTATGAATCTGATATATACAGGCAGATCCAGGCGAGCAATCGCGATATCTGGGTTACAGGACATGAAGATCGTTTATTTTACGGTAATGATCAGGTCATTTCTTTGGTGCTGGATGGTTCCGGCTCTTCACCGCTGGATAACGTGTACATCGTGGTCAATATCAAGGTGAAGGATTTGCTGAATTTAATTGTCAGCGAGATTAGCCGCCCTACAGGATTCTCCTTAATTGATGACAGGGGCAATTCGGTATTTGGAAGCGCTTCATATACCTCGGGTTCTACAGGGAATTCCTCGGATTTTCTTACCCAATTCACTGCTGACAAGAAGGGGAACTTCGTCAGCGAGTTGAACCGTGATGAATATTTGGTCAATTACGCCCGGCTTGAGATGGGCAAGAATTGGCTGTTGTACGATATGCAATCGAAGCGGGAGGTGCTAAAACAGGTTGAATGGATCAAGTGGACGACGCTTTTCCTCATCCTTGGTTCTATGTTTCTCGTTCTTTTAACTTCAAATGTAATCACCAAGCTCCTGTTGCGTCCGCTCGGCCGTCTGCAGAAGCTGATGGCACGGGTAGAGAACAACGATCTGAATGTAAGGTTTCACAGTAAATACAAGGATGAGGTGTCGCAGGTCGGCATGCGGTTCAATTTCATGCTGGACGAGATTAAAAAGCTGATCAAGGAAGTCAAGGATCGCGAAGAGGAGAAGCGTAGGGCAGAGATCAAGGCCTTGTCAGCCCAGATGGAGCCGCATTTCCTGTACAATACGCTAAATACGATCTACTGCAAGTCGATTCTTGGAAATAACGATGATGTGAATGAGATGATTCTGGCGTTGTCCTCGATGTTCCAGCTTGGACTCAGCCAGGGCCGGGATATTGTACGGATAGAGGATGAATTGTCTCATGTCCGCTACTATCTGATGCTGCAGCAACAATGCTACGAGGGACGCTTTGAATTCCGGATTGATGTGGAGGATGAGACAATCCTGTCGTACTCCATCCCGAAGCTGACGCTGCAGCCGTTAGTGGAGAACACGATTCTGCACGGCTTCCGGGATATCGAGGAGGGTGGATTCATTCTGATCGAGTTAGGTCATTCTAGTGATAGAGATATGCTGCGCATCGCGGTAGAGGACAATGGGGTCGGTATGGATTCGGAGAGACAGAGGCCATTGCTGCCGGAGCCGCCGATGTCTCATAAAGGGTACGCATTACGCAACATCAAGGACAGGCTTCGGCTGTATTATGGACAGGTTGCATCCGTTCAATTCGTCAGCAAGCAGGGCCAGGGCTGCAGAGTGGAATTAATGATCTCGATGCACAAGGAGGAGATGACTGATGGCTACATTGGACCGGACGGTACCCGCGCTGTATGAGCTGTGTGTGATTGATGACATCCCAAGTACCGTAGAGGTGATCGCCGCAAAGATTCCATGGGATCGTTACAGCATTAAGGTCACAGGTACTGCGAAAAATGGGGACGAAGGCATCAGGCTCATCGAACAGACACGTCCGGATATTATCATTACCGATATCCGGATGCCCAAAATGGATGGCTTGGAGATGACGCGCAGGATTCTGGAGATTCACCCGCATTGCAAGATTATCATTCTGAGCGCTTATACGGACTTTGAATATGCCAAACAGGCTATTCGGCTTGGGGCGTTCGACTTCGTGAAGAAGCCTTTCTCCATTCAGGATATTACGAAGGCTGTGCTCGACGCCAAGGCGTTGCTTGAGCGAGAAATTGAACGGAAGCTGCAGATTCAGTGTATGGAACGCAAGGTGGATGAGAGCCTACCGCTGCTCCGTCAGGAATATATGGGCAGACTGCTCAGACATGAGACTAAGCCGGAGGATGCCAAGCGGTATTGGGAGGAAATGCAGGCGGGAGACAAGCCGGAACTGCTCACCGTTTTCCTCATCGAGAGCGATAGCTTCCAGTACCTGTCGCAGCCTCACCATGATATCGAAGTTTCCCGATATACGTTGCAGCAGATTCTCATGGATACCATCGGCCAGGGAAATCAAGGACTTGTCTGCCGAGATGGCCCGAACTGCTATGCAGGTATTATACGCTGTGCGGAGCTGATGGAGCTAAGGCAGCTTGCCGAGGAATGCTGTGCCAACATCGCGTCCGGCACCAAGTTCTCAATTTCGATTGGTATCGGGAAGGCTGTTAGCGAGCTTCATGAGCTTCCTGAGTCATACAAGTCGGCGATGAGAGCGCTTGCTAGTCATATTCATGAGGAGGGAAACACGGTCTTTGATGATCTGAATACCCCACAGCAGGGGGAGGTTTATCCGCGATACGCGGTAGAACTGGAGCAGAAGCTGCTCCTTGCATTGCGCTCGGGAAACATAGAGCAGTCTTTGAGTGTGCTGGAGCACATCTTTAACGATATGCACCGGATCCACCCGCTGCCGGGTCCCATGTACCTCAGAAGCTTGTATTTTGAACTGGCGTTTGTTGTTCTGCGTGCCCTGTACGAGTGGGTACCGCAAACAGTCATGCAGCCATTCCATCAGGCGATTCGAGGCCGGGACGGCCAGGGAGAGTTAACCATTAAGTATTTTCAACAGCTGCTTAAGGACATGTGCAGCGCAGGCTGCGACTGGATCGAACGGGAGCGGACGAGCGATACCGAGAGGCTGATCTATCGGTCGACGGAGTATATCCGGGCCCATCTGCATCTGGACCTTACGGTCGAGTATTGCGCCAGACAGGTGAGTCTGAGCGGGGGCTACTTTGCCAGTCAGTTCAAAAAGCATACAGGTCTAACCTTCAACCAATTTGTGACGAATGAGCGGATTGAGCGGGCCAAGCTGCTGCTGATCGAGAATTATCAAGTGCAGGAAATTGCGCTGTCGCTTGGCTATGAGCATAGGCGTTACTTCAGCGACGTGTTCAAACGAGTGACGGGGCAGACCCCCTCCGAATTTAGGGATGTTTACATGGGACAGAGATAAAGGGCGAATTTCTGCCCTTTATCTTTGTTTTGCCCCATGTTGAGCGTCCCTTTATTTATTTACAATAATAGCAGACACCTAGAAATCACATAGGGGCGCAAGAATAAGAGGAGGTTATCTCATATGAAGAAAAGTATGGCAATGTTCCTGGGGTTGGTATTATTGGTTGGCCTTACCGCCTGCAGCAGCAGCGCTTCCAATGGGGCGAGTTCAGATCAGCCATCTCAGAGTGCGGGAGCTGGGTCCGAGGAGAAGACGAAGATTTCGTATTGGACAGTTGATCGTCATGACTCGGATTATATCAAGCAAAAGATCGATGAATTCAATGCCACCAATAAGGACAATATCGAAGTTGAGTATGTGGTGAAAGCGGATGATTACGCGCAAGCGCTCGATTTATCCTTTACGGCTAATCAGGCTCCCGATGTATTCCGGGTCAAAGAAGGCACGATTCAGATGTACTACAAAAAAGGCTACATGGCCCCGATCGACAAGTATTTGACGGAAGAACAGAAACAGGAGTTTATGGCCATGGCCGACTTGAATCAATTTGACGGCAAAATGTACAGTCTTCCAAACTACGGAAATACGATGCGCCTTATCTATAACAAGGATCTCTTTGAAAAGGCGGGTATTCAGAACCCGCCGACATCGCTCGCGGAGATGGTAGAAGACGCAAAGCTGCTGACGGAAGCCGGGAAGGATATTGGTGCATATGGTTTTGCGCTGCCTTTTAAGAGTCCAAACAGTGCCTGGGATCGTTCGGCGAGAGTGATCGCAGAAATGAGCGGCTTCGGCGGCTTCGGTTTCGACTTCAAGACAGCCCGCTACGATTTCGCCGGCTTTAAGGAAATCGCCAAGGCTTTCAAGCAGATGTACGACGACGGAAGCACTATCCCGGGAATGGAAGCACTGGATATTGACCCGCTGCGTGCACAATTCGCGGAAGGCAAGATCGGCATGTATCTATCCTACTCTTCCGAACCGGGCGTTTACAAGACACAATTCCCTGCCAAGATCGATTGGGCTGCGGCACCTGCTCCGACGATCGACGGCACAGTGAAAGGGGCCTCGGGCTTCCTGGGCGGACAGTGGCTGGCGATTAGCGCGGCTTCCGACAAAAAAGACGCTGCCTGGAAATTTATCAATTATATGTACGGAGATCAGATCCTGCAGGACTATCATGAACAGGGCTATGGCATCTCGATGGTGTCCAGCATTATCGACAAGGCGAAGCAGCCGGATCTCAAAGGTATTGAAGGCTTCTTGCCTAACAAGAATGACGGCGTATGGCCCATCAAGCCAACGGTAAATGTAGAGGGATCTGGCTATCAGGAAACATTCTTTAAGTACATGCTCCAGGGCGGCGATCTGGACAAGGACGTCGAATCTTTGAATAAGCGCTACAATGCGGCGCTAGATAAAGCGATCGAGACTGGGGACGTGAAGATTGAAGCTGATCCGGACTTTGATCCGGCGAAACTTGGTGGCGCTTTCGCTCAATAATTGATGCGGGGCCGGTCGGGGGAAAGCAGGCGGCTCCAATTTGTTCAAAGCTAACGCCATGGCGAAAATGAATCGTGTTAGGAGGCAAAGCCTGTGAGAAAGCTGCAGCAGAAGCTCCCGGGTTTCTGGTTCTCGCTGCCCAGTCTGGTGCTTACGTTGATATTTAGCGTGTATCCGATCGTCTGGGCTATGCGATATATGTTTTACGATTACAAAGGTTACGGTACGGAGCGTTTCGTCGGGCTCGATAACTTCGTCCGGCTGTTGTCGGACGAAGCGTATTGGAACTCAGTTGTCAATACATTCGTCTATGCGGGCGGCAAACTGGTAATTACGCTGCCGCTTGCGCTAATCCTGGCGGTTATTTTGAACCGGGGGATTCGAGGTAAAGGCTTTTTGAGGTCGGTTTATTTTCTGCCAACCATCATAAGTGCTTCGGTTATGTCAGTCGTATTTTTTACTGTTTTCAACTCGTACAACGGTGTGCTTAATCAATTACTCGTACGTTTCGGAATTGTGGAACGGAATATCGATTGGCTCGGCGTCGATAAAGCCATGCTGACCGTGATCCTGATTGCGGCCTGGGGCGCGATAGGCAACTATATGCTGCTGTTAATCGCCGGATTGCAGAGCATCCCGGATGACATATATGAGAGTGCTTCGCTGGATGGTGCAAATGCTTGGCAGAAGTTCATCTATATGACGATTCCGATGCTGGGTCCAGTGCTTCAGATGGTCATTATGCTTGCCATTATCAACTCCTTGAAGGGCTATGAGAGTATTATGGTACTTACTGAAGGTGGCCCGATCGGAAAAACTGAGGTTATGTTCATGTATGTCTACAAGCTCTTTTTCCCGATCTCTACGTCGAGCAATTCTGTGGAGCAACAGCTTGGTTACGGAAGTGCGGTAGGATTCACAACGGCTCTAATCGTCGGTGCAGTAACTCTGTTTTACTTCAGGTTATCGAAAAGCTTGAATCGAGTCCATTAATGTATTTGGCTGCTAGCTACTATAACAGTGCGCGGTGTAATTGGAGGTATACAAATGACTACTAAAACCATAAAGCTTCGACAATCGGAAACGTCTGCCGTAACTTCCCGTTCCCTGGTCTCGATACTGGCCCAAGTCGCATTATGGGGGTTCCTGGTAATCATGGCGGTATTGATTCTGTTTCCGATTGTGATTGCCTTTCTTGGATCGTTTAAATCGAATGCCGAATTAACCGCTGGCGCGACATTTCTGCCGAAGGCGTGGCATCCCTCAAACTATGCGGATGTTTGGAAGCTGGCGAACTTCTCCAGATATACCTGGAACAGTGTGTTCGTTTCGGTCTTCGCAACAATTGGCACACTTCTTGTCGCATCGCTTTCGGCCTATGCGGTTGACCGAATGGATTTTATCGGCAAAAAGTTCTACGTGGGCCTGCAAGCCTCCACGATGTTCATTTCCATCGGCGCCGTGGTACTGCGTCCGCAATTTGAGCTCATGGTGGGCCTGAATTTACAAACGTCGCTGTGGGCAGTAATCATCATCCTTGTCAGCGGGCACGCTTCAACCTACTTTATACTGGTCAGCTTCATGCGGGGTATCCCGAGAGAATTGGATGAAGCGGCCATGATTGACGGCTGTTCCCGGCTGTGGATCTATTCGCGGATTGTCCTACCTCTGCTGGCTCCGGGTCTTGGGGTAGCCGGGTTGTTCACCTTCCGGCATGCCTGGAACGAGTATATCCTACCGCTCGTCTTCACGATGAGCCAGCCGAATCTTCAAGTGCTCACTGTCGGCCTGGCCAGCCTGCGTTACGGAATATCCGCAGCTTCCCAGACCCACTACATGATGGCGGGGGCCGTCCTGTCTATGCTGCCTATGCTGGTTGCTTACGTGGTGGCAAACAAGTCGTTCATGCAGATGACGGCCGGCTCGATTAAGGGCTAGAGGCCGATGGAGAATACGATGAACCATATTCGGCTGAATCAGCTTCTCAAGAGCGCAGCGGACCCCGCCTTCCGGGACGCGATGGAACAGCTTGGAGCACGAGTCAAGGAGGCAGGGCTGATCGGTTATGAAATAAGTGCTGGGGAACGGGGGCAATGGTCTCATTATTACTACTGTCCCCTTGACGGGACGAAGCTTGGCTTTGATTGGTCTCTTCCCGATGCCCATAAGTGCCTGGCCTGCGGCACAGTATGGCAGGGCGAACCTTATGATGGTGCATGGGTCACGCTGGCGAATGCCAAGATCGGGAGGATGATGCGGGATGTGGCACTACACAGTCTGATTCATGGAGAGGATGACGCATTCAGCCAGGTCAGGGAGGTTCTGCTGCGGTATGCCCGGTACTATACGGGCTACGAGATTCACGGAAACATCCCCTATAATGGTCCGGGCAAGCTGTTCGCACAGACACTGGATGAGGCCCATTGGATCATCGATCTGAGCTACGCCTATGCTTTCGTTCATAACAGGCTAGAGCCTGAAGATCGTGAGTCCATCCGGGAGAGACTGCTGCGGCCATGCGTCGAATTTCTCACCATGTACAGGGAGCGGCAAATTCACAATCATGCTATTCTGATTACCTCGGCCATAGGCATTGTGGGATTTCTGCTTGGAGATGAAGTGCTTCTGAACAGCAGTTTGTACGATCCTTTTGGCTTATATGATCAATTGGCTTACGGCGTGCTGGAGGACGGCCTTTGGTATGAGGGGAATTTCCACTACCATTATTACGCCTTCGACTCGCTGCTGAAATACGCCATTCTGGTCGAAGGCACCCAGTGGGATCTGTGTAAGCACCCTGCAATGAAGCGTTTGTTCGATTTTCCGCTGGGGTATCTGCTCCCAGACGGCACACTGCCCAATATCAACGATGCCAGCTTTGACAAAAAATTGGCGGATCTCGCTCCTTATTACGAGGTGGCATATGCCTGGTATGGATCAGAGCGTTACGCCGAACTACTGCGGCTTGCCTATGGTTATGAAACGACACTTGGGCTTTCATTTGCCCAAACCCGGCGTGATTCGTTCGAAGCACTGGCGTTCGGCCAGTCGCTGATAAGAACGAAGGGAGGGAGAGATCTGACGCAAATGCTTGTATCCGACAGGTCATCGGCAGCCAGTGGGTTGACGAAACTGGTCAACCGCAGAGGATGGCATGTACTGGTCAAGCACAGCACGTTCGGCGGGGAACATGACCATATGGACCGTCTTGGCCTCTCGTTCGGCACAGGCCGGGTGCCGATGTTTGTTGATCCGGGAACGACGGCTTACGGGGTGCCTGCCCACTACGGCTGGTTCAAACACACTTACGCGCATAATACGGTTGCGTTGAACGGTCAGGATCAGCCTCCGGCTGACGGAGAATGGGTTCAATACCTCCGGGAATCCTGGGGGAGCCTCATCGAGAGCCGGGTTAGTTGGATCGGTGAACCCGTATCTTACCGAATGAAGGACTTCATCTTGCTTCCCAAAGAAATGTGCACATGGGATGCCGGCGCATACCGTGGCACCTGTATTCGGCGGATCAATATCCTCACGGAAGAGACCTTGCTGGATATTGTGAAAGTCAGCGTTTCCGCAAGCCGGGACATAGACCTGCTGTACCATATCAGCGGGACTCTGGAGGAGTCCGGAGCGCAGTGGCGATCCTGGCCTGGCAGGCTCTGTGCATTGTCAACCGAATGGATGGATGATATGCAGCACGGGGATCGCTATTCGGAAGCGTCGTATCGCTGGAAGGTGGGAGACGGAGAGCTGCTCCAGGCGAGTTGGTGCTCAGAGGTGATCGAACCATTTCTGGCCCGGACGCCCGATATTCCAATGAGCGGCAGCCGCCAGACGCTCTGCCAGCGGGTGCAGAGCGGAGGTGCTCGAGAGGTCGTATTTGTGAGCGCTTTCAGATATCATACGGAGGACGAATTAAATCTATCTTCCGAAAACGAGGGCTTAAGGACGATGAAAAGGTTGTCCTTTGAGGTAACTGACTGCGGCGCAGGAGAATTTCTGATTCGATTAGGCACGAGGGGCAAGAAACAGGTATGGAGACTGCTGTGGTCTGACCAGGCAGCGGTTGTTGAGCTAACGAATTAGGATAATAGGATATGCATTACTTGATTTCCAGACTTATAAGACGATGTCGTGAAAGGATGGATTTTACATGGTCACAGAACCAATTCCGGCGCTGCCGGACAAGCGGCGAATCAAAAGCGCTATCGAAGACGCCGTAGCCAAAGTGAAGGCGAATTTGCAGCGGCACGGCGGAGATTTTCCCCATATCGGAATGGGAAGGAATAAAGAGTATGACTGGGGTTCGAATGAGGACTGGATCGAAGGTTTCTACACCGGACTTGTATGGCTCTGTTATGAGTATGACGGTGATCCTTACTTCAGGCAGCAAGCCGAGCTGCAGGTGAACGACTTTGCAGCACGGCTTGAGGCGAAGGTGCTGCTGGATCATCATGATATTGGATTCCTGTATGGTCCTTCCGCCTTTGCCGGTTGGGTAGTTACAGGTAATGAGGCTTTCAAGTCACTCACGCTGCGTGCGGCCGATCATCTGCTTGGCAGATGGAGAGAGACTGCGGGAGTCATTCAGGCCTGGGGACCGGAGGGTGATCCGGAGAATGGAGGACGGATCATCATCGATTGTCTGATGAACCTACCCTTGCTGTATTGGGCGGGGTCCATGACGGGGAATGACAGATATGCGGTTATTGCAAAGGCACATGCGGAAAAGGCTCGCCGTTTTCTCGTAAGAGGGGATGATTCGTCGTATCATACGTTCTATTTTGACCCACACGACGGAGGGGCCATTCGTGGGGGGACCCATCAGGGCTTCCGGGACGGCTCGACATGGACGCGGGGTCAGGCATGGGGTATCTATGGTTTCGCTCTTTCCTATCGCTATACCGGCGATCCGGATTATCTGGAAACGTCGAAGCGAATGGCCCGCTATTTTATCGAGCGCATCCCCGAAGATGGAGTGGTCTATTGGGATTTCGACGTCCCCGTTGACAAGGATACCATCCGGGACAGCTCCGCCTCGGCCATTGCGGCATGCGGCTTGCTGGAGCTGCTGTCCCTACTGGAACCGGATGACGAGCTGCGGCCACAGTTGCAAGCCGCTTTATACCGGACGATGGAAGCTCTGACGGGAGCATTTTCGACCATTGGACATCCGGAGGCGGAAGGACTGATCGACCACGGCTCCTATTATGTAAGAGGTGATCTGGGACTCGACGGCTATATGATATGGGGCGACTATTATTATCTGGAAGCGTTGATGCGGATCTGGAATGGTATACCGGGTTACTGGTATGAGCGTCCACAGGCGGACAATGCTGCGGTTCTGTAATCTGGAAGCAAGCTATGCCAGGCCATGGCAGTCTAAACGTACAGCTAGTTAGAATTCGAAACCGGGAGGCTGATGTGAGGTGAGAAGAACGATTTCATATATAAGCTTGTTTGTTCTTATTTTTTCGCTGTTCGGTACCATAGGAAGCGCTTTACCCCGAGTGATGGCCGCTGATGAATTCGATACGCTCAGAGAAAAGTGGAAGACTGTGCTCACAGGCGATTCGTTTGCAGACATTGAGGATCCCGACATTGCCAACCAAATTGGACTCACTGTTAGCGTGGTACAAAATGACGAAGGGACCGGCTTCTGGGATACGCTCCAAACGGGCTCGAACCAGACGAGCTGCGGTTGTCTATGGACGGATCTGACCAGCACAACAGTCTCTGCGGAAATCGTCTATCAATATAACCGGATCCGGTCAATGGCGCTGGCCTATGCGACAGTCGGAAGCAGTGATCCCGATTCACCGGCCTACAATCCGCTCTATGAGAACACCGCGCTGCGCGACGATATCATTGGAGCCTTGGACTGGATGTACGCGAACCGTTACAACCCCGATCTAACCATCTACAATAACTGGTATCACTGGGAGCTGTCCGGTCCAAGGGGACTGCTGGATGCTGTCGTGCTGATGTATGACGACTTAACCGAAGCGCGAATTACCAACTATATGAATGCAATCAACAAATTCACCCCTGATCCAAACCGGGCTCCCCAAAACAGCGCTACCGCTACCGGGGCAAATCGTGTGGAGAAAAGCTGGGTGGTTACACTTCGTGGCATTCTGATCAAAGATAGCGCGGCGGTCGCGCTTGGCAGAGATG